>NZ_LT629693.1:3827352-4128136 GCF_900099825.1 Bradyrhizobium ottawaense
CCAGGTCATACGGGCTGCCGGCGGATGTCGCCGATAGCCAGGATTCCAGCGCCTCTTCGCCGTTGGTGGTGATGACAGCATGGTGCCCGAGCCGGCCGAGCAGCGAGCGCATCAACAGCGCGTTGATCTCATTGTCCTCGGCGACCAGGATCGACAGGCCCGCGCGCGACGGCGCAGCCGGCGTCTCGATCGGCGCGTCGCCAGCAATACCCGGCGCCATGATATCAGGCGCGTCGGTCAGGCGGGCGGCGAGCGAGGCCGCGCGCAGCGGCTTGACCAGATAGCCGGTGCAGGCGGAGCTGCCGGAGGGCTGCATCTCCTGCCGCGTCGCCGGCGTGAACATCACGATACGCTGGGCGGCATGAAGCCGCGCGGCCTCGGCCAGTGCTTCGATATCGGCCGTTCCCAGCGCATGATCGATCAGGATCGCGTGCCAGGACCGTTCCGGCAGCAGCGCCTGTGCGACGCCGCCGTCCGACACCATGCAGGTCTGCGCGCCCCAGCGCTGCAGCCGCCGCGCGGTCAGGGAGGCCTCGATGCCGTGCTGCGAAACCAGCATGATCGACTGGCCGGAGAGATCCGGCGCGGTAAAGGTCTTCGGTCCGCCGTCGGCGGTTGCGAGCGGGATCGATACCTCGAAGGTCGAGCCGGCTCCCGGCTGGCTCTCCAGCGTGATCCGGCCGCCCATCCGCTTGACGATGCGGTCGCTGATGCTCAGCCCGAGACCGGTGCCGCCATAGCTGCGGGCGATGCGATCGTCGGCCTGCTCGAACTCGCGGAAAATACGCTGCTGCGCCTCGGGCGCGATGCCGATGCCGGTATCGCGTACCAGGAAACTGATTTCGTTCGGCCAGATGCCGGGCTCGACGATCAGCGCGACGCCGCCGGAGGAAGTAAACTTGATCGCGTTGCCGGCGAGATTGAGCAGCACCTGCCGCAGCCGTGCCGCGTCGCCGATCACTTCCATCGGCAGCCGCTCGTCGACATAGGCCGCGATCTCGATCTTGCGCGCCTGCGCGCGCGGCGCCAGCAATTCGGTGATGTCCTCGATCATGCCCGACAGCGCGAAGGCGCGATGTTCAAGGTCGATCTTGCCGGCCTCGATCTTGGAGTAGTCCAAGAGTTCCTCGATCAGCGACAGCAGCGCGTCGCCCGAGGTCTTGACCGCCTTGACATAGGTCGCCTGTTCCGGCGTCAGCGTTGTATCCATCAACAGCCCGCTCATGCCGATGATGCCGTTCAACGGCGTGCGGATCTCGTGGCTCGCCATCGCGAGGAAGCGCGACTTGGCGCGGCTCGCAGCATCGGCCTGGTCGCGGGCTTGCGCCAGCGCGCGTTCGCTTTCGGTGCGATCGGTGACGTCGCGGCCGACGCATTGCAGTTCGGCGGTTTCGCCGGCGTCGCTGCGGACCAGTCCTTCGCGCCAGGCGATCCAGCGCGGGCCGAGGGGGCCTGCGATCCTCTGGTCGTGGATGCGGGTGCCGTTGGATTCGAGCGCAGCGTCGCCCTGCTCGAGCACCCTGAGCTTGACGGTACTGCCGATCAGGGCGTCGCGATCCATCTGGGCCAGTTCGCAATAGGCGTCGTTGGCGAAGGTGATGCGGCCATCGGCGTCGCGCAGCACGATCAGGTCGCCCTGAGCCTCGAACAGGCGGCGGGTGCGCTGCTCGGCCTCCTGCAATTCCCAGTTCCGGTCTGCCATCGCCTCATTGTGCATGGCGATCTTGCGCATCTTCTTGCGCAGCATGCGGTAGCGAAAGCTCATGGTGGCAAGCCCAACGCAGGCCATCGCGAACAGAAAGCCGACGCCGATCGCAAAAGCATAGGGGTCGTCGTTCGGACTCGACCGGGCGCCTGCGATGAATCCATAGACGCCGCCGAAGGCGGCGGAGAAGACGCTGAAGGAACGGACGATGAAGACGAGCCAGGGGTGACGGCGGGCGAAGCGGCGAAAATGCAGTTTGATCCGGAACGTTCGACCCATCGTCAATGATCCTGAACTCTGTGCCCGAACCGGGACGATCCAACTGCGCGACGCGCTTCCCCGGGACGATGCGTCGCTGAGACTTGCGAAGTGTTTGAGACCCGGCGCGGTTGCGGCCCGCGATGAGAACATGGTTGATGAAGGGTTAACCGGGCATGGTTGGGACCATGCTCCGGTTTCAGAGCGACGCGGCCTCGAGCCGATGGTGGTTGCCACGGGCGCCGACGATCAAGGCGGCGGCATCGCGCACCGAAAAGCTCTTCGATTGCACGAAGATCCGGTAGTCCGCCGGCCCGTGGGCGGAAAGATAAATCACCGGCTCCGATGCCTGCGGCCCGGTCGAGATCGCCACCAGTTCCGCCGCCGTGCCGGCCGCGCAAGCGCCGGCCTCGGCACTGTCGACGTCGTCGATCACGGTGAAGTCGGCCGCTGCGGCGCTGTCGGAGATCTGGACCCGCACGGTCGCCCGGGAGGGATCGCTGGTGAAACTGACGTGTCGCTGCGCCTGCCAGGAGAGTGTGGCGATCTGGACCGTCGTGCCCGCCACTTCGATGCAGGGACGGGACCCCGAAGAGAACTCGCCGCGCGCAAACACGGCGGCAACGGCCAACGGCACGACCGAGGCCAGGATATTGAAACGCAACATGACACGATACTCGCCAGACATAAGCCCGCGGAGCGCGGCTTATGGTTGGTGAAGCGTAAATGAAAGTCGTTACTGTCGGGTTTATGGTGGGGCGGGCTGGAACACAGCCCGTGGACCGTAGGATGGGTGGAGCGCAGCGATACCCATCAATAGCGCCCGTGTGGCGATGGGTATCGCTGCACTCCACCCATCCTACAAATTTCGAATACGACATCGCGATCTCGCGGCGCGATGCGCCCGGAGTTTTGCAAGAAAACCTTGCCCTCGGAATCAGAGGGCGCAGGGAGGACCGGGTGCGCGCTGCACCCGCGGTCTCGCGTGCCTGATGCACAAGAAGATGCGCACACGAGCATACAGGTTCAGCGGAGAACACCCGGCCTTCCCTGCGCAATGGCTTTACGGCTTATACGCGTTCGCCCTGGTGACCGGCTTTCTTGCCACCATCACCGTGAGAGGCTTCGCCTCTACACGACTTGACGCCAGCACCGGGGCGTCAGGCCCACACGACTTCACCGTACGCGACAACAGCGTTCGTCTTCGCCGCTATCGCGTCCACCGCTACCCGCCCCAACGTCTGCGACGATGGCCTACGCCCCTCTGGTGGGACAGGATGGCGCGAGTCGTAAATCTGATTTGCGCGACGGGAAAAGCGAAATATTTTTATGCGAAGGGCTGGACAGACTTTTGGTGATTTGCCCGTCGTGCCAATTTGTCGCGGGCTCGGACGATTGCGTGTTGGCGCGACTCGCCCTCCTACGCCGCCCGTCGCAAATCCTCGGCCAGCGCGCGATACGACAGCGCTTCCGCCAGATGCAGCCGTCCGATTCTTTCGGCGCCGTCGAGGTCGGCGAGCGTGCGCGCGACGCGCAACACGCGGTGATAGCCGCGCGCGGTCAGCTTCATGGTATCGGCGGCGTCGCGCAGCAGTTTCTGGCCCTGCGCATCCGGCTGCGCAATCGTCTCCAGCAGCGAGGCCGGCGCTTCGGCATTGGTGCGGACATGCGGCATGCCGGCGGCGGCATAACGCTTAAGCTGGATGTCGCGGGCCGCAGCGACGCGGGCTGCGACTTCCGCCGAGCCTTCGGAAGGCGGCGGCAGGATCAGGTCGGCGGCGGTCACCGCCGGCACTTCGATGCGCAGGTCGATGCGGTCCATCAGCGGGCCGGAGATACGCATCTGATAATCCGCGGTGCAGCGGTCGATGCGCCCGCGCTTGCAGGAATAGCCGGGCTCATAGGCATGGCCGCAGCGGCACGGGTTCATCGCCGCAACCAGCATGAAGCGCGCCGGATAGGTGACGCGATGGTTGGCTCGGCTCACCGCCACCTCGCCGTTCTCCAGCGGCTGGCGCAGCGAGTCCAGCACGCGCGGATCGAACTCCGGCAGTTCGTCGAGAAACAGCACGCCCTGATGCGCCAGCGATATTTCACCCGGCTTGGCGCGGATGCCGCCGCCGGTCAGTGCCGCCATGCTGGCGGAATGATGGGGGCTGCGGAACGGCCGCCGCGCCGTCAGCGCGCCATCGCGGATTTCGCCGGCGACGGAGGCGATCATCGAGACCTCCAGCAGTTCCGACGGCGACAGCGGTGGCAGGATCGAGGGCAGCCTTGCTGCCAGCATCGACTTGCCGGCGCCGGGCGAGCCGATCATCAGTAGATGATGCCCGCCGGCCGCCGCGATCTCGAGCGCGCGTTTGGCACTTTCCTGGCCCTTGATGTCGCGCAGGTCCAACTGCGTGGCTTCCTGTTCGTGCACCCGCGGCTGCGGGCGCGACAGCACCTGCGTTCCCTTGAAATGGTTGGCGATCTGGATCAGCGATTTCGCCGCGATGATCTGGATATCGGGGCTCGCCCATGCTGCTTCCGAACCGCAGGCCGCCGGGCAGATCAGCCCCTCGTCGCGCGAATTCGCCCCGATCGCCGCCGGCAACACGCCCGCGACCGGCGCGATCGAACCATCGAGGCCGAGTTCGCCGAGCACGGTGTAGCCGGCCAGCGCATCCGGCGGGATCGCGCCGATCGCGGCCATCAGCCCCAGCGCAATCGGCAGATCGTAATGGCTGCCCTCCTTCGGAAGATCCGCGGGCGCGAGGTTGACCGTGATCCGGCGTGCCGGCAGCGCCAGCCCCGAGGCGATCAGCGCCGAACGGACCCGCTCGCGGGCCTCGGACACCGCCTTGTCCCCTAGGCCAACGACCGCGAACGCCGGCAATCCCGGTGCGACCTGCACCTGCACGTCGACCGCGCGGGCCTCGATCCCCTCAAAGGCTACGGTAGAAACCCGCTGAACCATGCCGCCCTCATTGCGCAATCGAAGGTAGCGGAACCGGGCGACAAGTCAAGAACATTACGGGAACGGAGACGGGGCGCGGCAGTGCCGTCCGATTGACGCGCAGAATGCTAGGCAGCCGAATCCACCAGATCAGGCGACCGCCTCGGCAAATCCAGCATGGTGCGCATCCACCTCCGGCACCAGACTCACCGCCTCCACATCAGGCGCGTGGATCACGAACCCGCCCTTGCCGCGGCGCTTGGCTTCGTACATCGCGCGGTCGGCGGCGCTGAGCAGTTCGTCGGCGGTGTTGCCGTCGCGGGTCGCGGCGGCGATGCCGATGCTGACGCCGATCTTGGCCGCGGGGGCGAATTCGAACGGCGTCGAGACCGCGGCGATGATCCGCCGGGCGATCGAGATGGCTGCGTCGCTGGAAATATCAGGCAGCAGGATGACAAATTCGTCGCCGCCGAGGCGGCATGCAAAATCGACCTCGCGCACGCTGGCGCGCAAACGCCTGGACACCTCGACCAGAACGGCGTCGCCGGTCGCATGTCCCAGTCCGTCATTGACGGCCTTGAAGCCGTCGAGATCGAGACAGAACACGGTGAGTTTCGAATTGGGCGATGTCGGCTCCGGTGTGGCGAGCAGCTCGGCGAACAGTTTCTGGTTCATGGCGCGGTTGGGAAGACCGGTGAGCAGGTCGTGATGCGCCATCTGGCGATTACGATGCTCGGAACGATGCAGGTTGAGCAAGCCCTTGTGGTTCTCCAGCAGCAGGAAAATCATTCCGGCCGTATAGAGCGGCGTCTGCAGGCCGACCAGAAACAGATACGGGATCGGCGACAGGATCGTCGCAACCCCGAACGGCAGCGTCAGGATGCAGATCAGCAGCGCGCCATAACGCGGCGTGCCGGCGTTGCGCGAGGAAATGCCGCCGACCAGATTGGCGATACCGATGCCGGCCATCAGGATCAGCGGCAGCACGCCCGATCCGACACATTGATAGCAGCCGACGGTAATCAGGATCGTGGAGGTGAGCCCGGCCCAGATCGGCGCGATGGTGGTTCCGGTTCGTTGCGCGGCCTTCGCTTTCGCGACGTCCGCCATCATCAGGTAAACCCGGATGCTGCCCAGAACCAGCTCTGCCGCCATCCAGGCATAGGCCCATGCGGCGCCGGTCAGTGCTGCGGCGATCGTCGCCGCCAGCAGCGAAGCGAAGATCGCGACCGCGAGCGTCTTGGTCTTGCTGGCGCGCTGGTGCAGCAACTCGTTGCGGATATCGTCGGGCTCCGGATGCGTGCCGGCGAGCAGCCAGTCGGCACCTACGCGCAAGCGCGACTTCGACCGCTGCGGTGGCGCGGCAGGAACGGAATGGATGTTCGATGCGACGATGGCTGTCATGGCCGCAGTCTCGCCGAAGGGCATTGAAGGCCGCTTAAGCGCGGCGGCAAAGTTCCCGAAAGCGTAAATATTTAGCTTCTTCGGAAGTTTGCCGACGCGACGGCGATCGTTTTCCCGCGTGACGAAAATCGGCGCGTGCCCCTCAATTCAGCTTGCTCGCCGCAATCGCCGTCGTCTTGGCCTCCGGCTGCTCCAGCATCTTCAAGGCCGCATCGAGGCCGTTGCGCAGATTGGCGGCGGCATTCGCGGTGCAGCGCAGCCGGCCGGACGAGATGAATTTCACCTCGGTGGCGCCGTCCACTTTGGGCACGAGAATCCGGGTCGCCAGCTCCAGCTCGATCGAGCCGTTCATGGTGCCGTAGGCGCCGACGATGTCGAAATAGACCAGAGGCGCCGCGGCGCCAGTGTCCTCATAGATGAGAGGCGGCGCCAGCGGCGGCTTGGTGGTCGGTTGGTCGGCCATAGAGACTCTCCGAATCGGACGCAAGGCGTGATCGCGTGATCAGGCCTTACGCTAGTCAGGGTCCCATCGATAGCCGCGGCGGAGGTGCCCGGGGGGCCGGCCGGCGGCCTTCCCCCCCGGGGAGAACGCTTCCGTTCAGAGCAGCATGTTCATCGGCTCCGGATAATACCGAAAACCTTCGCCGTTCTTGGCGACGTGGCCATAGCCCGGCCACGCGAAGTGATAGGACATGACCGGGATTTTGTTGGCGGCCAGCATGGTCAGCATCTTGACCCGTGTCTGCGCCGACTGTTTTGGGTCGGTGTCATAGGAAAATTCCATCAGCGGCCGTTCCAGCAGCAGCACCGCATGATGGGTGAGGTCGCCGAGGAAGGCGAAGGATTTTCCGTTCGAGGTCACCATGAACATGTGATGGCCCACGGTGTGGCCGGGCGCCGCCATCGCCTGAACGCCGGGCAGGAATTCCTGGCCGTCCTTGAAGAACACGAGGCGGTCGCGCACCGGCAGCAGGTTCTTGCGGGCATGAACCACAAAATCCTTCAGCGGGCTGCCGAGCTTGCCTTCGTCGGTCCAGTAATCGAAATCCGCCTGCGAGATGTAATACTGCGCGTTCGGAAACAGCGGCTTGTCGTCGGCGCCGACGATGCCGCCGATATGGTCGATATGGGCGTGCGACAGCACCACGGCGTCGATATCGCTGGCCTTGATGCCGGCTTCCGCCAGGCTCTTCTGCTGGCGGCCGGTGGTCGGGCCGAAGGCCTGCGAGGTGCCCATGCCGGTGTCGAACAGGATCAGCTTGTCGCCGGTGTTCACGACCGGCGAATTCTGCTCCAGCACGACATTGTCGGGGTTGAGAAAATTGTCCGTGAGCATCTTCTTCACTTCTTCCTTCGGCACGCCGGTGAAGGTGCCGGAGGGATCGCCGAGCGGCAGCGGCCCGTCGGAAACCACCGTCACTTCGGCGTCGCCGAGCTCGAAGCGGTGCCAGTAGGGCGTCTGGGTGCCGAGTTTGGGGGCGCGCGCCAGCGCGCTGCCGCCGAGCAAGGTCGAGGCGCCGAGACCCGCACCGAGGCCGGCACCGAGCGCAAGCAGTGACCGTCGCGAAAGATTCGTCGTCATGCGTCTTCCTCCACTGATTTTGATTTGTCGCTTTTGATTGGTCGCGCGTTTTTGCGGACGCGGTAGTCCGCAGCTACAGGCTGCGCCCGCTTCCGGAAATTGGCAAGTGGGATAAGACGACGGAGTAGAAAACAACTGACGGCACAACCGGGGACGGAAAATTATTTCTTGGCCCGCTTCGCCTCAATGGTGTCCCTAATCTTTGCAGCCACATCCGGACCGCCGAGTGGCTACAAACGAGGATATCGCGCAACCCCATGGCGTCGCGTCGAAGCGTTGTTGCAGGAGAAGATGTCGATGATCACGGCGCCGGCGGCTACCAATCGTCGTACATCCACTCCCTCGGGTAATATCGAGGTCGGGCCCTCGCTTGCGGTGGCTGATACGTCCGCTCGGGCCGGCGCAAGGCCGGAGCCGGCTGCGCCGGAGGCGGTGACGCCTTGGGCAGAGTCTGCTCCGAAACCTTCGCGAGCACGCGCTTCATTTCTTCCTGGCTCGCCTTGAGCTCCGCAATGGCTTTTGAATTGTCGCTGACCATTTGTTGTTGGTTCGCCCTGAGCTGTTCGATGTTCCGCTCCAACGTCGCGAGATCGCGCACAATCGTTTGCAGCAACTGTGCCTGATCTGGAGACGCCGCGGCGGCTGTCGGCGCGGTGTCTTGCGGTGCGGCCTGAGCCAGGGATGTTGCTTGCGGTGATGTTGCCTGTGGTGATGCCGGCTCCGCCGCGGCCACTTGAACGGTAGATGGCGCGGGCTGCGCGGGAAGCGGTGGATCTTCCGGCGGCAATGCTGGAGTTGAAACGAGCTGCGGCGCCCAACGGGCGACAACCAGTTTGGCCCCGTCGCCATAGGACGACTGCAAAACCAGGGCGCCGACAATGATGCACGCCGCCAAGGGCAAGGCTGCGAGGGTCCGGAGCAACGGCCTTCCAGGTGACGATTGCGTGGGTGGTGATTGCTGGCCGGGTCCCGCCGAAGGCGGGCGCGCAGCATCGCGTTCCATTTTTGCAAGCTGTTCACTTAGGCGCGTGAGCTGTTCGCCCGCGCACGTGATCTGTTCGTGGGCGTGCGCGAGTCGTTTATCGGCGCGCCCGATTGGGGCAGGTTCGGTTTCTTTCGGCGTCGGAGTGGGGTTCATTGGCGTTTCCCTTTTTCCGTCCAATGTCATCCGAAGGCCGCCGGTCGACTATCCGCCGGCGCTCCGTCCAGTCTTGTCCAAAGAATGGCCGTATGATGGTGGAACATGGGATCGCATGGCGATGCCCCGGGATCCGGCGGACTGCTGCCGGCAGCGCTGCCGGAAATTATTTCCCGGCGCGCTTCTTCTCGATGGTATCCCAGATCATTGCGGCTACGTCCGGGCCGTTGAGCCGCTGGATCGCGCGGATGCCGGTGGGCGAGGTGACGTTGATCTCGGTGAGGTTGCCGTCGATCACGTCGATGCCGACGAACAGCAACCCGAGTTCACGCAGCACGGGGCCTACGGTCGCGCAGATCTCGCGCTCGCGGTCGGAGAGGTCGGTGGCGTGGGCGGCACCGCCGCGAACCATGTTGGAGCGCAGGTCGTCGGGGGCCGGCACGCGGTTGACGGCGCCGGCGAATTCGCCGTCGACCAGAATGATGCGCTTGTCGCCATGCTTCACTTCGGGGAGGAAGCGCTGGATCACCCAGGGCTCGCGGAAGGTGACCGAGAACATGTCGAACAGCGAGCCGAAATTCATGTCCTGCGGCATCACGCGAAATACCGCGGCGCCGCCATGGCCGTGCAACGGTTTCATGACGACGGCGCCGTGCTCGTCGCGGAACGAATTGATTTCGTCGAGATCGCGCGAGATCAACGTCGGCGGCATCAGCTGGGGAAAGTTCATCACCATGATCTTTTCCGGCGCGTTGCGCACCGAGGCCGGGTTGTTCACGACCAGCGTCTTGGGGTGGATGCGCTCGAGGAAATGCGTCGAGGTGATGTAGGCGAGGTCGAACGGCGGGTCCTGGCGCAGCAGCACCACGTCGAAGGCGGTAAGCGGCGTGCGCTTCGGCTCGCCGAGCGTGAAATGATCGCCGGCCTCGTCGCGCACGCTCAGCACCTGCACCGGCGCCACCAGTTCCTCGCCGCGCAGCGAGAGCTTGTCCGGGGTGTAATAGGAAAGGCCGTGGCCGCGCTTTTGCGCTTCCAGCAATAGCGCAAAGGTCGAATCGCCGCGGATGTTGATACGCGCGATGGGGTCCATCTGGACGGCGACATTCAATTTCATGTGGGGGTCCGGGTCTCTGGAGGGAATTAAGTTTCTATAGCGTTTTCAAGCGAAGTGGGTACCGGTTCGCGTTAAGGAAACGCGTCAGAAAACTAACGGCTGGCGTCGAACGCCGCTAACAGATGGCGCGGCAGGTGCCGCGGCGCAATCAGGATGGCGTCAAATCGCAGGTCGAATTCCGCATGCTCGGGATGCACCATCAGCCACCCCTGCGCGGCGTCGATGATGCGGGCCTGCTGGCGCGGCGTCACCGCATAGGCGGCATCGTCAAGGCGGGCGCGGGCCTTGACCTCGACGAAAACCAGCAGATTGCGCTTCTTCGCTACCAGGTCGATCTCGCCATGGGGCGTTTTGAAGCGCTTTGCCAAAATGCGGTAGCCCTTGGCCATCAGCAGCGCGGCGGCGCGGCTCTCGGCGGACAATCCAGTGCGGAAGGCCGCGACCCGGGCCGGCGAGGCGGGCTTGGCTTCGGCGGGCTCGGCGCCGTCAGTCTTCGCCATCGCCGCCTCGAACCTCTTTGGCGAGCTCCAGCGCGCGGGCATAGACCTCGCGGCGCGGCCGGCCGGATAATTCGACCGCATGCGCGACGCTGTCCTTGACGCTGTCGCGCATAAGCTGCGATCGCAACAGGCCGTCGAGGGCATCATCCGTCATGATGAGCGAGTCCGGACGCGGAGGTGCCACCACCAGCACGAATTCGCCGCGCGTCTCCAGCGTATCGGCGGCCTTCGCCAATTCCGCGATCGGCGCGCGGGTAATTTGCTCGTGCATTTTCGTCAGCTCGCGGCAGATCGCGGCGTCGCGATCGCCCATGATGTCGGCCAAATCCGCCAGCGTGTCCTGCACCCGGTTGCCGGAATCGAACATGACCAGCGTGGCGTCGATCTTGGAAAGCTCGGCGAGCCGCGCGCGCCGCGCGCCCTGCTTGGGCGGCAAGAAACCCTCGAAGTAAAACCGGTCGGTGGGCAGGGCCGCGACGCAGAGCGCCGTCAGCACCGACGACGCGCCGGGCACCGCGATCACGGCGTGGCCGGCGGCGCAGACTTCGCGCACCAGCTTGAAGCCGGGATCCGATATCAAGGGCGTGCCGGCGTCCGACACCAGGGCGATCGCGGCGCCCTGCGCCAGCTTTTCCAGGATTTTTGGCCGCGCCAGTGCGGCATTGTGCTCGTGATAGGGCTTGAGCTGCGCCGAGATCGCATAGCGCTCGGTCAGGCGGCGGGTGATGCGGGTGTCCTCGCAGGCGATGATGTCGACGCCGGCCAGCGTCTCCAGCGCGCGCAGCGTGATATCGCCGAGATGGCCGATCGGGGTGGCCACCAGATAGAGGCCGGGAACCGGCTTTGGCGCGTTCAGGACATGGCCGCTGACCGAATATGTTCTGGAAGGCGAACCCGGTTCGCCTTCAGTCTCGTAGTTGGAGCTGGTTTTTGCGCGCATAATACCAATCCTAGAGCGTTTTCGAGCGAAGTGGATACCGGTTCGCGTCAAGAAAACGCGTCGAAACTAGAAAGATGAGCGGCAGCTCCCATATCATGGGGGCGAACGTTCAGGGGCGGTAGTAGCTTCGGCGCCACAGCGCGGTGCGTCCGGAAGGGCTAAGTCGAGGCTACGGAAAGAGGGAGGAGGGCAGGTTCCTGCAACCGGCAACGCTGCCGTGGGACCATAATCCTTTTATTTTAGTTAACCATTCGCCGACAATATGGCTGAATCCACCTCTGACTTCAGGGTGGTTTCCTGGCCGATCCTGGTCGGTCAAGAGAAGAGACACGATGGTAGGGCCGCTCAATCGCAAGCCTGGATCTTCGGATCCCAAGCCTTCCGATCCCAAGCCGTCAGGCGCGACACGGCGGACGGCGGTCGGCCTTATTCTCGGCGCGCCGCTGCTCGGCGCCTGCGCCGGCGTACAGCAATCGCTCAGCCAGTTTTCCAATCCGTTCAGCTCGTCGCAGCCGGACGCCGGTCCGGCCGGCCCGCAGCAGCAGCCGCTGTCGGTCGGCAACGGCCAGGTCAAGGTCGGCCTGATCCTGCCGCTGTCGGCGGCGGGCAATGCCGGCGTCGCAGCGCAATCGATGAAGAACGCGGCCGAGATGGCGCTGGCCGAATTTCAGAACCCGAACGTCCAGCTCCTGATCAAGGATGACGGCGGCAGTCCGCAAGGCGCGCAGCAAGGCACCCAGCAGGCGCTCGGCGAGGGCGCCGAAATCATTCTGGGTCCGCTGTTCGCGGCCTCGGTTCCCGCGACCGCGCAATTGACGCGCACGCGCGGCACGTCGGTCATTGCGTTCTCGACCGATTCCAGCGTGGCCGGTCGCGGTGTCTATCTGCTGAGTTTTCTGCCCGAGTCCGACGTCAACCGGATCATCGATTACGCCGCCGGCACCGGCAAGCGCTCGTTCGCGGCGCTGGTGCCTGACAACGCCTATGGCAATGTGGTGGAAGCCGCCTTCAAGCAGG
Source organism: Bradyrhizobium ottawaense (assembly GCF_900099825.1). NCBI lineage: Bacteria > Pseudomonadati > Pseudomonadota > Alphaproteobacteria > Hyphomicrobiales > Nitrobacteraceae > Bradyrhizobium > Bradyrhizobium ottawaense. The sequence continues at coordinate 3,839,949 of NZ_LT629693.1, forward strand.
CGGTCGGCCGCAAGGGCGGGCGCGTCATTGCGTTCGAGAAATACACCGGCGATCGTTCGGCCGCGGTGCGGACGGTGGCGGCGGCACTCGGCTCGGCCGATGCGCTGATGATCGCCGACGACGGCGATTCCGTGGTGGCGACCGCGGATGCGCTGACGGCGGCGGGCGCGAACTTGCGCAACATCCAGTTGCTCGGCACCGGGCTGTGGGACAATCCGCGCGTGTTCGCCAGCCCCGCACTTCAGGGCGGGCTTTATGCCGCGCCGGATCCGTCGGGCTTTCGCAGTTTCGCCGGCCGCTACCGCAGCAAATACGGCGGCGAGCCGGTGCGCACCGCAACCCTGGCGTACGACGCGGTGGCGCTGGTCGCGGCCTTGGCGCGCACCCAGGGCGCGCAACGCTTCGCGCCGGAAACGCTGACCAACGCGTCGGGTTTCGCAGGGATCGACGGGCTGTTTCGATTCCGCTCCGACGGCACCAACGAACGCGGCCTTGCGGTGATGAAGGTCGCGACCGGCGGCGGCGTCGCGGTTGCGGGCTCGCCGAAGAGTTTTGGGGCGTAAAAAATCTACGCAGCCAAATCCGCGACCACCGCATCCAGCACCGGAAATCCGGACTGCGTCACGCGCAGGCGGCCGTCGGCGTCGACAATGATGGCGCCTTCGTCGCGCAGGATGGCAATGCGTCCTGGATCGAGCGTGCGGCCGGACAGCGCCGCGTAGCGCTTGGGATCAATGCCCTCGGCGAGCCGCAATCCCATCAGCAAAAATTCGTCGGCGCGCTCCTCGCTGTTGAGGAGATCGTCGGTCGTGACGCCGTGGCCGTTGGCCTCGACGCGCATCAGCCACGCCTCGGGACGCTTTTCGGTCGCGATGGCGTGCCTGACACCGTTGATGTCGAGGCGGCCGTGGGCGCCGGGACCGACGCCGGCATATTCCTCGCCGCGCCAGTAGACCAGGTTGTGCTTGCACTCGGCGCCCGTCCGGGCGTGGTTGGAAATCTCGTACGAAGGCAGACCGTGCGCCGCGCAGACCTCCTGCGTCACGTCATACAGCGCGCGCGAAACCGCTTCATCCGGCGTCTTCAATTTGCCAGCGGCGTGCAGGCCGAAGAATGGCGTGCCTTCCTCGATCGTGAGCTGGTACAGCGACAGATGTTCGGCGGCTTCCGAAATCGCCAGCTTCAATTCGGCGGCCCACATCTGCGGGGTCTGGTCGGGGCGGGCGTAGATCAAATCGAACGAGTAGCGGTCGAATGCGGTGCGCGCGATCGCGACCGCATCCAGCGCTTCGCGCGCCGTATGCAGCCGGCCCAAGGCTTTCAATGACGCATCATCCAGCGCCTGCACGCCGAGCGAGACGCGGTTGACGCCGGCGGTGCGATAGCCGCGAAACCGTGTCGCCTCCACGCTGGTCGGATTGGCCTCGAGCGTCACTTCGACGTCGGGCGCGACCTGCCAGTGTTTTCCGATCGCATCGAGAATGGCGCCGACCGTCTGCGGCTGCATCAGCGACGGCGTGCCGCCGCCGAGAAAGATCGACGACACCGTGCGCCCCGGCACCCGCGCGGCGGTGGTTTCGATCTCGCGCGCAAAGGCGCTGGCAAAGCGCGCTTCGTCGATCGGGGCGTGGCGGACATGGCTGTTGAAATCGCAATACGGGCATTTCGACAGGCAGAACGGCCAGTGCACGTAAACGCCGAATGCTTGCCGGTTGCCGTCAGTCAAGGCAGATCTCCGCCAGTTTGACGAAAGCGCGGGCGCGGTGCGACAGGCCGAGGCCGAGCGGTGGCAGGCCGTGCTTCTCGATCGAGGTCATCTCGCCGAAGGTGCGGGTATGTCCATCGGGCTGGAACGCCGGATCGTAGCCGAAGCCGGCCGTGCCGCGCGGTGGCCACACCAGAATTCCGTCGGCGCGCGCCTCGACTTCTTCGAGATGATCGTCGGGCCAGGCCACGCACAATGCCGAGACGAAATGCGCTCTTCGCTTGTCTGACGTGGTGGCGCCGCGCTCCTGCAGCAGGCGTTCGATCCGCGTCATCGCGGCGGTGAAATCCTTGGTCTCGCCGGCCCAGCGCGCCGAGTAGATCCCGGGCGCGCCGTCGAGCGCCTCGACCACGAGACCGGAATCGTCGGCGAAGGAAGGAAGCCCCGAGGCCTTCGCCGCCGCGATCGCCTTGATCGCGGCGTTGGCGCGAAAGGTGTCGCCGGTCTCTTCGGGCTCGCCGAGCCCGAGCTCGCCCGCGGAAATCGCCTCGACGCCATGCGGTGACAGCAATTCCCGCATCTCGGCGAGCTTGCCGGGATTATGGGTTGCGATCACGAGCCGGTCGGTGATTCGACGGTGCATGATCAATCAGACTACGCGACGGCCAGTTTCTGCAAGTCCACCAGACGCGCGACACCCTTGCGCGCCAGTTCCATCAGCGCCAGGAACTCGTCCTGCGAGAACGGCGTCTTCTCGGCGGTGCCCTGCACCTCGATGATGCGGCCGTCGCCGGTCATGACGAAATTGGCGTCGGTATCGGCCTCGGAGTCCTCGGCATAGTCGAGATCGAGTACCGGGGTGCCCTGATAGATGCCGCAGGAGATCGCCGCGACATTGTCGCGCAGCACGTTGTTGGCCTTGATCATGTTGCGGTTCTTCATCCAGGCGATGCAGTCGGCCAGCGCCACCCAGGCGCCGGTAATCGAGGCGGTGCGGGTGCCGCCGTCGGCCTGGATGACGTCGCAATCGACGGTGATCTGGCGCTCGCCGAGCGCTTCGAGGTCGACCGCGGCGCGCAGCGAGCGGCCGATCAGGCGCTGAATTTCGACAGTGCGGCCGCCTTGTTTACCGGCGGCGGCCTCGCGGCGGGTGCGTTCCAGGGTGGCGCGCGGCAGCATGCCGTATTCGGCCGTGACCCAGCCGCGGCCCTGACCCTTCAGCCAGGGCGGCAGCCGCTCTTCCAGCGTCGCGGTGACCAGCACATGGGTGTCGCCGAATTTCACCATGCAGGAACCTTCGGCATATTTGACCACGCCGCGTTCCAGCGACACGGGACGCAGCTCATCGGGCGCACGGCGGCTTGGCCGCATGGGGGAATCCTTTCGAAAATCAGGCAAATCTCGGTTGCGGTGCTTGTAGGAGGGGGCGCGCGCAGCGGCAAGGCTTTTTGCCCCTGTTTCCGGCCATAGAGCCTCGATTCCCAGGAATCAGAACCGAGGCTCTATCTTTTTGGTTTGACGCGTTTTTTTCACGCGAACCGGCGGCCACTTCGCTTGAAAACGCTATACTACGCGCTTGTCATTGGCCCCCCGGATGGACAGATTAGGGGGGCTGGGAGGAGTAAATATTGGCCCACCACGATCCGATTGGCCTGATCGCGCCGAATGCGGGGCTCGCCCAGCTCAACGAGCGTTCGCGCGACATTTTTCGTCAAATCGTCGAGAGTTATCTCGCGACCGGCGAACCCGTCGGCTCGCGCAACCTCTCGCGCCTGATCGCGGTGCCGCTGTCGCCGGCCTCGGTGCGCAACGTGATGTCCGACCTCGAACAGCTCGGCCTGATCTACGCGCCGCATACCTCGGCTGGCCGGCTTCCGACCGAACTTGGCCTGCGGTTCTTCGTCGACGCCCTGATGCAGATCGGCGATCTCACCGAAGCCGAGCGGTCGTCGATCCAGACCCAGCTTGCCGCCGTCGGCCGCGCGCAGTCGGTCGAGGCCGCCCTTGGCGAAGCCCTGACGCGGTTGTCCGGCCTGACCCGGGCGGCGGCCGTGGTGCTGACCGCCAAATCCAATTCGCGGCTGAAACATATCGAATTCGTGCGGCTGGAGCCGGAACGCGCGCTGGTGGTGCTGGTCGGCGAGGACGGCCAGGTCGAAAACCGCGTCCTGACCCTGCCGCCCGGCGTTCCCTCTTCGGCACTGACGGAGGCGACCAATTTTCTTAACTCGCGGATTCGTGGGCGAACGCTCGCCGAAGCGCGGCTGGAACTTGAAACCGCGCTGACGCAGAGCCGCACCGAACTCGATCAACTGACGCAGAAGGTGATCGCGGCCGGCATCGCCAGCTGGTCCGGCGGTGAAACCGAGGACCGGCAACTGATCGTGCGCGGCCACGCCAATCTGCTGGAAGACCTGCATGCGCTGGAAGATCTCGAGCGCGTCAAATCGCTGTTCGACGATCTCGAGACCAAGCGCGGCGTCATCGACCTGCTCGGCCGGGCGGAACGCGCCGAAGGCGTGCGGATTTTCATCGGGTCGGAGAACAAGCTGTTCTCGCTGTCCGGTTCCTCCACCATCATCGCGCCCTACAGCGACGCCTCGGGGCGCATCGTCGGCGTTCTCGGTGTGATCGGGCCGACCCGGCTGAACTATGCCCGGGTAATTCCGACGGTGGATTATGCGGCCCGGATCGTCAGCCGGATGCTGGGCGGCTGATCCAGCCCCGATTAGGGTTGATTTTCGCCGCCTAAAGCACGATATCCCCGGCAGCAAATCCCCATTCGACCAGATGCGTTTTTTGAGAAGGCAGCCTTATGACCGATCCTAACCGGCCGAATGACGACGCGGCGAAAGCGGCTCCGACCGGCGAGCCCGTGGTCTCGAAACCCTACATCATGCCGGACGATCCCGAGGAAGGGTCGGTCGAGGCGCTGACCAAGGAACTGGCCAAGGAACTGGCTGATGCGCGCGACAAGACGCTGCGCACGCTGGCGGAGATGGAAAACCTGCGCCAGCGCACCCGGCGCGAGGTCGCCGATTCCAAAACCTACGGCATCACCGGTTTCGCGCGCGACATTCTCGATATCGCCGACAATCTGCAGCGCGCGCTCGATGCGATCCCGGTCGAGGCCAAGGAGACCGCCGATCCCGGCATCAAGGCCTTCATCGAAGGCGTCGAACTGACCGAACGCTCGCTGCTCAACACGCTGGAAAAGAACGGCGTCAAGAAGTTCGATCCGTCGGGCCAGAAGTTCGACCCGAATTTCCAGCAGGCGATGTACGAGGTGCCCGATGCCTCGGTTCCGGCGGGGACGGTGGTTCAGGTGGTGCAGGCCGGCTTCATGATCGGCGAGCGCGTGCTGCGTCCGGCGCTGGTCGGCGTGTCCAAGGGCGGCGCCAAGGCGGCGCCGTCCACCGCTCCCTCCGAGCAAGACTAAGCCGCGATATCCGCGGACTGGATGCGCTTGACGCCGGCCTTGGCCATATCGGCCCAGGCTTTGGCGAGCGAGCCCTGGGCGTCGATGCCGCGGCAGGCGTCTTCGACCACATAGGTCTCGAAACCGGCCTTGCGCGCATCGAGTGCGGTCCATGCCACGCAGAAATCGGTGGCAAGGCCTGCCACGAACAGGCGCTTGACCTTGCGCGCCTTCAGGTAGGCCGCGAGGCCAGTCGTGGTCTTGCCGTCGGCCTCGGTGAACGCCGAATAGCTGTCGACGTCCTTGTGAAAACCCTTGCGGATGATCAGCGCGGCCTGCGGCACCGCGAGATCCTTTGACAGCGACGCGCCGTCGGTTCCCTGCACGCAGTGATCGGGCCACAGTACCTGCTTGCCGTAGGGGAGGTCGACGGTTTCGAACGGCTTCTTGCCCGCATGGGATGAGGCGAACGAGATGTGGCCCGCGGTGTGCCAGTCCTGCGTCATGACAACGTTGGCAAAGCCCTTGGCGATGCGGTTGATGACGGGCACGACCTGATCGCCGTCCTTCACCGCGAGGCTGCCGCCCGGCAGGAAACAGTTCTGCACGTCGATCACCAGCAGCGCCGAGGCGTCATCAGGCTTGATCGCAGCAGCCTGGAGCGCGCGCGGGAAAACCGTCGCCATTACGGCCGTGCCGGCGATGGTGCCTAGCCCTGCGAGAATTTGCCAGCGATCCAATATTCGGTCGAACATGGTGCATCTCCCTGTCAAAGACAGGCGTCAGCAAATCAGGTCGCCGGGAAAGCGTAAAGCAGCTTTACGCGGCGACACGCCGATCAGCCGCGTGGCTGAATGCCGTCACGGACGGCGCGGAAGCGCGGAAACGCCTTGGTCCAGTCGTCGCGCGGCGAACTGCCGATGATGCGCAGCGACGATTGGGCGCCGAACCGCAGCCACTGCACGACCGTAACCGGCGTGTTGTCCTTGCCGCTGATGGCGTCGATACGCGTCTCGTAGCCGGCCTGGCCGTCGATGCGCACCGGTTCGGACATCGTGATCCTGGCGTCGCGTACGCCGGGAATGGTGGTTGCGATCTGTTGGGCAATTCGGCCGCGATCGTCGGGTGAGGCTGCCGTGGAGCTGATCAGGCCGATGATCATGAAGGGCGCGCTTTCGAAGCCGGCCTTTTCGTCGCTGTCGGCGAGAATGATGGCTGCACCAGGCGCCAGCGTGCGGACATTCTTGAAATTGCTGAGCTCGCTCATGTTGAATGGCATCGTCCCGATCTGCTCCTCGACCGGAACCTCGTTGCGGATCACGGCGGAAGCAAACATCTGGCGCACGGCTTCGTCGGTGTAGATCTTCGAGGCATTTTCAGGCACCTGCACCGCGACGTAGCCGGAGAAGGTCGGGCCGGGCAGGATCATCGAATAGCGCCGCACATTGGTTGCGCCTTCCTTGGCGTTTTCCGCCGTGTAGTAGGCCAGTCCCGCCGCAGTTTCGATGCTCTCCGGCTTGATGCCGCCGGTGCCGCCGGGGTTCGCCTTGAAGGCATTGGAGACCTCGCCGTAAGCTTCGGCGGGCAGGTCCGCCATCAACACCTTGACCCCGTGATCCTCGGTCTCGAACCCGACAAAGGCTTTGGCCTTGACGAGGCCGACCAGCGGCGTGAGGCCGACCCTGGCGCCCGGCGCGAACACCGGGTCCGCCGCGCGCGCGGAACAGGTGGCGGCAACAACGAGGGCAAGCGCAGCGAAGTATCGAAGTGGCTTCATGGAGGATCTACCGGGTTTGCATTGAGGCCGTTCAATGGTCGGCCGGTGCATTAAGGCCGTGGCGGCCTCGGTTCAGTCGGCCTGCTTTTAGCGGTTTTGATGTCCGTGCAACAGGGCCGGGGCTGGCGGATCCGTAGGCAGCGGCGTTTGGGTCGACGAGCCCCCGGCGGCAACATGAACGGACCGGGCGGCGGCAAAATCAGCCCGGCAGGGACCGGCCGGCAAAAGTTTTTGCAGTGTTCCGGATTGTTCCGATTTCGATAGTTTGTTCAGTGTGTTATCGCCTGTGCCGCGCGATCGGTGAGGGACGCTTTCTCTTCCCTCATGAGCCCGCTTGCCGTCATACTGGAACCCGGAGCGCACCGCTTCCTGCCGCCGCCGCGCGGCCGCCTTAACGAGATCTGGACCGAGAGATGAGCCGCTACTGGAGCAGTTTGACGCACGGCCTGACGCCCTACGTACCCGGCGAACAGCCGCGCATGACGGAACTGGTCAAGCTCAACACCAATGAAAATCCGATCGGTCCTTCGCCGCGCGCGCTGGAAGCGATCCGCAACGAGGCCACCGATGCGTTACGCCTGTATCCGGACCCGCAGGCGAATGCGCTGCGGGCGGCGCTGGCCAGGTATCACCAGGTGCGACCCGAACAGGTGTTTGTCGGCAACGGTTCCGACGAGGTGCTGGCGCACGCTTTCGCAGCACTGCTGAAACACGACGCGCCGCTGCTGTTCCCGGATATCACCTACAGTTTCTACCCGGTCTATTGCCGCCTGTTCGGGATCGCTTACGAAGCGGTGCCGCTCGACGAGAAGATGCACATCCGCATTGCCGATTATCAAAGGCCCGCCGGCGCGCTGATTGTGCCCAATCCGAACGCGCCGACCGGGATCGCGCTGTCGCGGGCCGAGATCGCAACGTTGCTGGCGCAACATCCGGACGCTCCCGTGGTGATCGACGAGGCCTATGTCGATTTCGGCGCCGAAACCGCTATACCGCTGGTCGCCTCGCACCCCAATCTTCTGGTCGTTCAAACCATGTCGAAGTCGCGGGCGCTGGCCGGACTTCGGATCGGCTATGCGATCGGCGATGCCGACCTGATCGAGGCGCTCAACCGGGTCAAGGACAGCTTCAATTCCTATCCGCTTGGCCGGCCCGTTCAGGCCGGCGCCATCGCCTCGCTGGAAGACGAGGGTTACTTTCAACAGGCCCGCGCGCGCGTCATCGAAGGCCGGGGACGGCTGAATCGCGGACTGGTGCGGCTTGGCTTCGACGTGCTGCCGTCCTCCGCCAACTTCGTCTTCGCACGTCATCCAGCCCATGCAGGCGCGGCGCTGGCCGCAGCCCTGCGCCAGCGGGCGGTGATCGTCCGCCATTTTTCGGCGCCGCGTATTGCCGACTATCTGCGCATTACCGTGGGCAGCGATGGGCAGATCGACCGGCTGTTGTCGGCACTCTCGGAGATCCTGGGCAGCAAGCCGGCCGCGGCCTGACGGCCGTTGTTCGTGGTCCGTTCGACCAAGGCGCGGCCGCAAACATTACCGACCTCTTAACGTGGCCTTGGGCTGAACCTGCCTGCACCCTGAGTTGACACAATCTTTCAAACGTCAGTCTTTTCAGGCCCCAAGGTTGCGTTCAGTCCTTGCAGGCCCAACCCCCCCTCCTATATGAGGCTCACCGTCGCAATATCGCGAGTATTTGATAGTTGGGGGTTCGGTTAGGTGCGCCGCTCAGGGCCCAGCCAACCTGCCGCAAAAAGAAGGGTATGAGGACCATGGGAAAGGTCATTGGGATCGATCTCGGCACCACGAATTCGTGCGTCGCCGTAATGGATGGCAAGACTGCGAAAGTCATCGAGAACGCCGAGGGCATGCGCACGACGCCGTCGATTGTTGCTTTTACCGACGATGGCGAGCGCCTCGTCGGCCAGCCGGCCAAGCGCCAGGCGGTGACCAATCCCGAGCGTACCTTCTTTGCGGTCAAGCGCCTCGTCGGCCGCCGCTATGACGACCCGATGGTCGAGAAGGACAAGAAGCTCGTCCCCTACAAGATCGTCAAGGCATCGAACGGCGACGCCTGGGTCGAAGCCGACGGCAAGACCTATTCGCCCTCGCAGGTCTCCGCTTTCATTCTGCAGAAGATGAAAGAGACCGCCGAAGCCCATCTCGGCCAGAAGGTCGAGCAGGCCGTCATCACGGTTCCCGCCTATTTCAACGACGCCCAGCGTCAGGCCACCAAGGACGCCGGCAAGATCGCCGGCCTTGAAGTGCTGCGCATCATCAACGAGCCGACCGCGGCCGCGCTCGCTTACGGTCTCGACAAGACGAAGACCGGCACCATCGCGGTGTACGATCTCGGCGGCGGCACCTTCGACGTTTCGGTTCTGGAAATCGGCGACGGCGTGTTCGAGGTGAAGTCCACCAACGGCGACACCTTCCTCGGTGGTGAGGACTTCGACATGCGGCTGGTCGGCTATCTGGCCGATGAGTTCCAGAAGGAGCAGGGCATCAACCTGCGCAACGACAAGCTCGCCTTGCAGCGCCTGAAAGAGGCCGCCGAAAAGGCCAAGATCGAACTGTCCTCGACCACGCAGACCGAAATCAATTTGCCGTTCATCACGGCCGACCAGACCGGTCCGAAGCATCTGACGATGAAGCTGACCCGCTCCAAGTTCGAGGCGCTGGTCGACGATCTGATCCAGAAGACCATCGAGCCGTGCCGCAAGGCGCTGAAGGATGCAGGCCTCACCGCCGCCGAGATCGGCGAAGTGGTGCTGGTCGGCGGCATGACCCGCATGCCGAAGGTCCAGGAAGTGGTGAAGCAGTTGTTCGGCAAGGAGCCGCACAAGGGCGTCAACCCGGATGAAGTCGTGGCCATCGGTGCGGCGATCCAGGCCGGCGTGCTGCAGGGCGACGTCAAGGACGTGCTGCTGCTCGACGTGACCCCGCTCTCGCTCGGCATCGAAACGCTGGGCGGCGTGTTCACCCGCATCATCGATCGCAACACCACGATCCCGACCAAGAAGAGCCAGGTGTTCTCGACCGCCGAGGACAACCAGAACGCCGTCACCATCCGCGTCTTCCAGGGCGAGCGCGAAATGGCGGCCGACAACAAGGTGCTCGGTCAGTTCGACCTGATGGGCATTCCGCCGTCGCCGCGCGGTATGCCGCAGATCGAGGTGACGTTCGACATCGACGCCAACGGCATCGTCAACGTCTCGGCCAAGGACAAGGCGACCGGCAAGGAACAGCAGATCCGGATTCAGGCATCCGGCGGTCTGTCCGACGCCGACATCCAGAAGATGGTCAAGGACGCCGAGGCCAATGCGGCCGAGGACAAGAAGCGCCGCGAGGCCGTCGACGCCAAGAACCATGCCGACGCGCTGGTGCACTCCACCGAGAAGGCGCTGGCCGAACACGGTTCGAAGGTCGAGGAGAGCGAGCGTCGCGCCATCGAAGACGCCGTCAGCGATCTGAAGGAAGCGCTGAAGGGCGACGATGCCGAGGCCATCAAGGCCAAGACCAACACGCTGGCGCAGGCTTCGATGAAGCTGGGCGAGGCCATGTACAAGCAGCAGGCCGAGGCCGACGCGGCCAAGGACGCCGCCAAGGATGACGTGGTCGACGCGGAGTTCACCGAGGTCGACGACGACAAGGACGACAAGCACAACAAGAAGTCGGCATAAGCGGGCTATCGATCATGACCCCCACACCAAAGAGCGCGAAGCTGCGTCTCAATGGGTGGGGGTCATTTTTCTTTAAGCCGAAGGCGGCATCTTTCTTTTGAGTGTTGCTTCGGCATGAAGAACTTCAGGCGGGTTTGACTGATGTCCACGACCAAGCGCTGCTACTACGAGACCCTGGAAGTCGACCGGACCGCCGACGAGTCCAAGTTGAAGGCGGCCTTCCGCAAGCTCGCGATGAAATGGCATCCGGACAAGAATCCGGGCGATGCCTCGAGCGAAGTGAAGTTCAAGGAAATCAACGAAGCCTACGAGGTCCTGAAAGACGGCGACAAGCGCGCCGCCTATGACCGCTATGGCCATGCCGCGTTTGAGCAGGGCATGGGCGGCGGCGGGCCCGGATTCGGCGCCGGCTTCGCCTCGTCGTTTTCGGATATTTTCGAAGACCTGTTCGGCATGGCCGGGCAACGCGGTGGCCGCGGCGGTGGCGGCCGCGAGCGCGGCGCCGACCTGCGCTACAACATGGAAATCACGCTGGAAGAGGCCTTCCAGGGCAAGACCGCGCAGATCGAGATTCCGGTCTCGGTCACCTGCGAGCCCTGTTCGGGCACCGGTGCCAAGGCCGGCACCAAGCCGAAGACCTGTTCGATGTGCGGCGGGCAGGGCCGGGTACGCCAGGCCCAGGGCTTCTTCACGCTGGAGCGGACCTGCCCGACCTGCCAGGGACGCGGCCAGATGATCGAGGATGCCTGCCCCAACTGCTCAGGCTCAGGACGGGTGACGCGCGACCGCACGCTGTCGGTCAACATTCCCCAGGGCGTCGAGGACGGCACCCGCATCCGCCTCGCCGGCGAAGGCGAGGCCGGCGTCCGCGGCGGCCCGCCCGGCGACCTCTATATTTTCTTGTCGCTGTCGACCCACGAATTCTTCCAGCGCGACGGCGCCGACCTGCATTGCCGGGTTCCAATCTCGATGGTGGCGGCAGCGCTTGGCGGCGAATTCGAGGTCCCGACCATCGACAAGGGCAAGACCAAGGTCAAAGTGCCGCCGGGAACGCAGTCCGGCCGCCGTTTCCGCATTGCCTCGAAGGGCATGCCGGTACTGCGATCGCGCCAGACCGGTGACATGTACGTCCAGGTCATGGTCGAAACGCCGCAGAATCTGACCAAGAAGCAGCAGGAATTGCTGTCCGAGTTCGAAAAACTGTCATCGGGCGCAACCCAGCCGGAAGCCGCGGGCTTCTTCACCAAGGTCAAGGACTTCTTCGGCACCCGCGCCGGCTCGTAGGCTTTCGTCCCGATGCGACGGGCAGTTATGACACGGCGTCGCCATCGCGCCGAATAATTCAGGCTGCGCAGGGCTTTATTGCCGAATCGCAGGCGCTTTGTCGGAACCGGCACGTTACCGTTTGTCTTGACCATATCGGCTTCGACCTATACGTCTTTATGACTGTTTTCTGACATTCCCCCGCGTTGTTGCGGGTCCCGCCTGGTAGCGACATGCCTTTGCAATCGTCCGTGCGTGCGTTGAAGTTGAAGAAGCCTCTACGTCTCGACGACGAGGTTCGCTTCCTCCGTTCATGGATCGAGAAGCCGCTTCACATGGGCGCGGTGATGCCGTCGAGCCGGGTGCTGGCCCGGACCATGGCGCAGTATGTCGATGTCAACTCCACAGGACCGGTTGTCGAACTCGGACCCGGTACCGGTGCGATCACCAATGCGCTGATCGAGCATGGCATCGATCAAAAGCGGCTGGTGCTGGTCGAATATAATCCGGGCTTCTGCGCGCTGCTGCGCGATCGCTATCCGCAGGCCAGGGTGGTGCAGGGCGATGCCTATGCGCTCCGCACCTCGCTCGGCGGCGCGCTGGATGCGCCGGCCGCCGCGGTGGTCTCCGGCCTGCCGCTGGTCACCAAACCGATGCTGATGCGCCTGAAACTGATCCGCGACGCCTTTTCGGCGCTGGCGCCGGGCGCGCCGTTCGTGCAGTTCACCTATTCGGTCGCGCCGCCGATTCCGAAATCGCTGCCCGGCGTCACCACCGAGGCTTCCGAGCGGATCTGGATGAACCTTCCGCCCGCCCGCGTCTGGGTGTATCGCAAGCGCTAAGCTGCCGCGTATTCGCGTGGCAGGGTCTGCCCCCGAGTACGATTTCTGAAAATGTCCGCGCTGAAAATCCTCGTGATCCCGGGATCGCTACGATCAGGCTCGCTCAATGCGAAGCTGGCCGCTGTGGCTGCCCATGAACTCGCGCAGATGGGCGCCGAGGTCACGCGGATCTCGCTGTCAGATTTTCCGCTGCCGATCTATGACGGCGACCTGCAGGCGAAATCCGGGGTGCCGAAGCACGCGGTCAATCTGAAGCGGATGATCGGCGCGCATCACGGCGTGCTGATCGTGACGCCGGAATATAATTCCTCGGTGCCGGCGCTGGTCAAGAACACCATCGACTGGCTCAGCCGGGTGCAGGACACGCATGAGAGCCGCGGCGACGTCTTCAAAGGCCGCGTGTTTGCGATCGCGTCAGCCTCGGGCGGGCGGCTTGGCGGCACCCGCGCGCTGGCAGCGCTGCGGCTGATCTTGACGGCCTGCCACGCCACCGTGATTCCGAACCAGCTCGCGCTGTCGTTTGCGGACCAGGCCTATGACGAGATGGACCACCTGAAGCACGCTGCCGACAGCGAGGCGCTGAAAGCGCTGGCGCGGCAGTTGATCGACATTTCCCAACGCATGATGTGAGGTGACATGCAGCCCGCCAAGATCGCTCCCCGCGACCGCCTGATTGTGCCGCTCGATCTGCCCGGTGTTGCCGAGGCCGAAGCGATGGTGGCGCGGCTCGGCGACAGCGTGACCTTCTACAAGATCGGCTATCAGCTCGCTTATGCCGGCGGGTTGCCGCTGGTCAGCCGGCTTAGCGGCGCGGGCAAGAAGGTCTTCGTCGATCTCAAGCTGCACGATATCGGCAACACCGTCGCGCGCGGCGTCGAGAGCGTGGCGAAGCTCGGCGCGACATTCCTCACCGTGCACGCCTATCCGCAGACCATGAAGGCCGCGGTCGAGGGACGTGCCGGATCGAGTCTGAAGATCCTCGCAGTCACCGTGCTGACCTCCTACGACGACGGCGATCTCCACGCCGCCGGCTACCGGCTCAATGTCGCCGATCTGGTCGAGGCCCGCGCGCAGCAGGCGCAGGTGCTCGGCATCGACGGGCTGGTCTGCTCGCCCGAGGAAGCGGCAAGCGTGCGCAAGATCGTCGGCCACCAGATGAACCTAGTGACCCCGGGGATCCGCCCCGCAGGCGCCGATGTCGGCGACCAGAAGCGCATCATGACGCCGGCGCGGGCGATCGCGGCCGGCGCGGACTATCTGGTGGTCGGGCGGCCGATTACGGGGGCCGCCGATCCCAGGGCTGCAGCGGATGCCATCCAGGCGGAAATCGCGCAGGCGCTGGCATAGCGCTTTCGAAGAAAGCGCATCAAAAACAAACGATCAGAAGAAGGGAGCGGACAAATGGCAAAGGGATACTGGATCGCACGCGTCGACGTTCACAATGACGAAGGCTACAAACCCTACGCGCTGGCAAACCCGGGCATCTTCCAGAAATTCGGCGGGCGGTTCATCGTGCGTGGCGGCAAATTCACCGGTGCCGAGGGCGAGAGCCGTTCGCGCAACGTGGTGATCGAGTTTCCCGACTACGAGGCCGCGATGGCCTGCTATCGCTCGCCCGAATACCAGGCCAACATCAAGGTCCGGCAGCCGCATTCGATCGCCGATCTGGTCATTATCGAGGGCTATGACGGCCCGCAGCCCTGAAATACGGGGGCCTTGGTTGCCGGAACGGCCTCGCCCCGCTATAGGGCGTGAAGAGGTGAAGCCATGGCCGACATGCGTTTGATCGTTGCGGGAGCCGGCGGCCGAATGGGCCGCGCGCTGGTACGCGTTATTTCAGAGACTCCGGGCGCCGTCGTTGTCGGCGCGCTGGAAGCGCCGGGTTCGGCCTTGCTGGGCAAGGATGCCGGCGTGCTCGCCGGGCTTCCGGCCAATGGCGTGGAACTGTCGGCGGACCTGTGGAAGCTGTCGGCCAACGCCGACGCCATCATGGATTTCACCGTGCCCGCCGCCACCATCGCCAATGTCGCGATCGCCGCCGAGCGCGGCCTGGTGCACATCATCGGCACGACAGGACTTTCGGCGTCCGACATGGCTGTCATCAAGAGCGTGACGTCGCGCGCGGTGGTCGTACAGTCAGGCAATATGAGCCTCGGCGTCAACCTGCTCGCCGCGCTGGTCAAGCGGGTAGCGGCGTCGCTCGACGAGAGCTTCGACGTCGAGATCGTCGAGATGCACCACAAGGCCAAGATCGACGCGCCATCGGGCACCGCCTTCCTGCTCGGCGAGGCGGCGGCGGCGGGCCGTGGCGTCGACCTGCATACCCATTCGGCGCGCGGTCGCGACGGCCAAACCGGGGCGCGGCGATCCGGCGATATCGGCTTCGCCTCGCTGCGCGGCGGCACCGTCACCGGCGATCACAGCGTGATCTTTGCGGGGCCCATGGAGCGCATCGAACTGACGCACCGGGCCGAAGACCGCACCATGTTCGCGCAAGGCGCGGTCAAGGCCGCACTCTGGGCGCATGGCAAGAAGCCCGGCTTCTACACCATGACCGACGTGCTCGGGCTCACGGACTTCTAGACCTCAGATAACTCGTCGAAATCGAAAACGGAATTTTTTTGAAATGAGCGATCGCCTACTTGTGCTGGTGCGTCACGGCCAGAGCGACTGGAATTTGAAGAACCTGTTCACCGGCTGGAAAGACCCTGACCTCTCCGAAAAGGGCGTCGCCGAGGCCAAGGAAGCCGGCCGCAAATTAAAGGCACAAGGGCTGTCGTTCGACGTCACCTATACCTCGGTGCTGACGCGCGCGCAGCACACGCTGGACCTGATGCTGACGGAGATCGGCCAGACCGGGCTTCCGATTACCCGCGACCTTGCGCTCAACGAACGCGACTACGGCGATCTCTCCGGCCTCAACAAGGACGACGCCCGCAAGAAATGGGGCGAGGACCAGGTGCTGATCTGGCGCCGGTCCTACGACGTGCCGCCGCCCGGCGGCGAGAGCCTGAAGGATACGCTGGCGCGCACGCTGCCTTATTACGTCAAGGAAATCCTGCCCGGCGTGCTGCGCGGCGAACGCACGCTGGTCGCCGCCCACGGCAACTCGTTGCGCGCGCTGATCATGGTGCTGGAGAAGCTGACGCCGGAGCAGATCCTGAAGCGCGAACTCGCGACCGGCGCGCCGGTGATCTACCGGCTCAATGCGGACTCGACGGTGGCTTCGAAAGTCGATCTCGCGGGGTGAGTGATTGATTTTTCGTCATGGCCGGGCTTGTCCCGGCCATCCACGTCTTTCTTGCTTCGAGGCAGTAAGGACGTGGATGCCCGGCACAAGGCCGGGCATGACGACGAAAATGCTGCCTTCAATGCACTCCGACCTGTCCGGCTTCCCAGCCCAGCATCGCCTGTTTGCGGGTGATGCCCCAGTGATAGCCGGTCAGCGCGCCGCCCTTGCCGAGCGCGCGATGGCAGGGCACCACGAACGAGACCGGATTGCGTCCGACCGCGGCGCCGACGGCGCGTGAGGCCTTCGGGTTCTTGATCTTGTTGGCGATGTCGGAATAGCAGACCGCGCGGCCCATCGGGATCTTCAGCAGCGTCTCCCACACCCGCACCTCGAAATCGGTGCCGATCAGCACCACGCGGAGCGGCTGGTCCGCCCGCCACATCCGGGTGTCGAAGATGCGCTGCGCCAGACCGGACGTGCCGTCACGGTCTTCGACATAGGTCGCATTGGCCCAGCGCCGCTTCATGTCGGCGAACGCGGCCTGCTCCTCGCCGGGATCGGCAAAGGCGAGGCCCGCGAGGCCGCGGCCGCTCGCGATCACGATCGCGGTGCCGAACGGAGAGGGGTGGAATCCGTAGCGCAGCGTCATGCCGGCGCCGCCGTTCTTCCATTCGCCCGGCGACATCGCCTCATGGGTGACGAACAGATCGTGCAGCCGGCTCGGGCCCGACAGCCCGGAGTCGAGTGCGGCGTCGAGCACGCTGGCGGAATCGCGCAGCAGGCCTTTTGCGTGATCGAGCGTCAGCGCCTGCATGAACGCCTTTGGCGTCAGCCCGGCCCAGCGGCGGAACAGGTGGTGCAGTTCATCCGGCGTCACGGCGGCGGCATCGGCCATCGCCTCGATGGTCGGCTGCGCACGCCAGTGTTCCGAGATGAATGCAATGGCCCGTCGCACGGAATCGTAGTCGCGCAACGCGGCGTTCTGGGGTCCCGGTTTGGCGAGGCGGTGCTCATTCATGGCAAGGTTCATCATGCTGATCGATGTAGGACGGACAGGGCGTCCGAACCACCCGATTCCCGACAAGCATTTTACTTGACCGGGTTATAAGTGATGCCGCGCTTGGCGGTCTGCAGCGCAGCCAATAAAGCCTTGGCAAAACTGGCTTTTTCGTCGGCGCCTAAAAAATTGCCGATCGAGACGCGGCGGCCGCGGGAGACCAAGTATAGCCGCTCGATGCCGAATTCGGCATGAACTTTCTGGTCGAGCTGCACCCAGAGCGGATTGAGCACCCATTCGGCGACATGGCCGCGGTGGCTGACCCGGCGCACCCGCAATTCCGATGGCGTGACGGTGATTTCCTCGGTGGCGGCGGCGCGGCGGAAATTGACCCGGAATGCCCAGTAGATCACCAGCACGTCGAGCCCGAGAAAGCCGAGCACTGGCCAGGCGCCCATCAACAGAAACGCGATGCCGGTGGCAAAGCTGACGACGCTCAGAAACGTCATCAGCACCAGGAAGCCGGTGCGGCTCAGCGAGCGATGTGGCGTCAGCAGCGCCGAAAACAGTTCGGGCTGGTCAAGCGCCGGATCAAAGTCGTTGCTTGCGGTCATCGCGTATCAGTATACCCGGATCATGGCCAAAAGCATCCGTTCCCAACGCGCCCAAAAACCGGCGGTTCGATCCGCGCCGAAAAAGCCGGCGAAAAAACCTGCCAAACCGCTGCCCAAACCGGCGGCAAAAAAGCCAGCCCAAAAATTGGCCAAGCCGAGACCGTGGACCGCGGCCGAGGTCTATGAGGCCTTCAGCCGTTTCCGGAAAGCCAATCCGGAGCCGAAGGGCGAACTCGAACATCTCAATCCCTATACGCTGCTGGTGGCCGTGGTGCTGTCGGCACAGGCAACCGACGCCGGCGTCAACCGGGCGACGCGCGCGCTGTTCGCGGTTGCCGACACGCCGCAGAAGATGCTCGCGCTCGGCGAGGAGACCGTGCGCGATTACATCAAGACCATCGGGCTCTATCGCAACAAGGCCAAGAACGTCATAGCGCTGTCGGAAAAACTGATCGCCGAATTCGGTGGCGAGGTGCCGCGCACCCGCGCCGAGATCGAGAGCCTGCCCGGCGCCGGGCGCAAGACCGCCAACGTCGTGCTCAACATGGCCTTCGGCGAACACACCATGGCGGTGGATACCCACGTATTCCGCGTCGGCAACCGCACCGGGATGGCGCCGGGCGATACGCCGCTCGCGGTCGAGCTCGGGCTGGAAAAGGTCATTCCGTCCGAATTCATGCTGCATGCCCATCACTGGCTGATTCTGCACGGGCGCTATATCTGCCTGGCCCGCAAACCCCGCTGCGACGTATGTCTGATCAACGATCTTTGCCGCTGGCCGGAAAAGACGGTCTGAGGCATGCTCATCGTTACGTCGCGAAGCGTCGTCATTCTCGCGAGGAAGAACCTGATTTGAGGGGGATAGCTTGAGTCAGCAGGATCAGACCAGCCCGGCACCGTCGGCTCCGGCCGCCACAGCGCCCTCGCAAACCGCGGCGGCGGTTGCCGCAGCCCGCGCGGCAGCACTTCAGCGCGGCGCGTGGAGCCGGTTTGCGATTCCACTGTTCGCGGTGCTGGTGGCCTTCCTCTTCATCGCGCTGGCGACGTTGCGCTGGGATGCCTGGGTCGGTAACGCCACGACCCAGACCACCAACGACGCCTATGTTCGCGCCGAGATGACGCGGCTGAGCAGCCGGGTTGCCGGCGAGGTTTTGACCGTCGCCGCCAATGATTTCCAGCGCGTCAAGGCCGGCGATCTCCTGATCCAGATCGATCCCGCCGACTACCAGGCCCAGGTCGCCCAGGCCGATGCCGCCGTCGCGGCCGCGCAAGCCGCCCTCGACAATCTGAGCAACCAGGTCGAGCTGCAATACGCCACCATCGCGCAGGCCGAAGCGGCCCAGGTCTCCGCCGCTGCCGAAGAGGTTCAGGCGCGCCAGGAACAGGAACGCCAGCAGTCGCTGTCACAGACCGAAGCCGGCACGCGGCAGAAGTTCGAACAGGCGACGGCTGCCTATGCCAAGGCGCAGGCCGACGTGCGCGCCAGCCGCGCCGTCATCGCCGCGCAAAAGCACCAGATGGAAGTGCTGGCCGGAACCAAGAAGCAGCGCGCCGCCGACGTGCTGGGCGCGCAGGCCGCATTATCGGCGGCACGGCTCAAGCTCGGCTACACCAAGATCGTAGCACCGTTCGATGGCGTCGTCGGCGAACGCCAGGTTCAGCCGGGCGACTATGTCAATATCGGCAGCAGTCTCATCAACGTCGTGCCGCTGCCGAACGTCTATGTGATCGCCAATTACAAGGAGACTCAGTTGACGCGGGTCAAACCGGGCCAGCCCGTCGACATCACCGTCGACAGTTTCCCGGACGAGAAACTGCACGGCCGCGTCGAGCGGGTTTCTCCGGCCTCCGGATCGCAATTCGCGCTGCTGCCACCGGACAACGCCACCGGCAATTTCACCAAGGTGGTGCAGCGCGTTCCGGTCCGGATCATCCTCGACAAGAACCAGCCGCTGCTCGAGCGCCTGCTGCCGGGCATGTCTGTTGTCACCAATATCCACACCGGGGATGCGGGGACGGATGGCGGAAAATGACGGCGCCGATCGCGGGCCGCTGTCGCGCGGCGGCATTGCTCCCCAACCGCTGTTCGCGGTCGGTGCAGTGCTGCTTGGATCCTTTCTGGCCAATTTCGACAGCCGCCTGACCTCGGTTGGCCTCGCGGATCTGCGCGGCGCGTTTTCACTGGGGTTCGACGAGGGCGCGTGGCTCTCGACCGCCGGCATCGGCTCGCAGATCTTCATTGCGCCGGCGGTGGCGTGGCTGGCGACCGTGTTCGGCCTGCGCCGCGTGCTCGGTATACCCAGCCTGGTCTATGCGCTGGTCTCGCTGACGATCCCGTTCGTCCACGACTATCCCACGTTGATCGCGCTCAGCATCGTGCATGGCATGCTGCTCGGCACCTTCGTGCCGGCGACGCTGATGATCGTGTTCCGAAACCTGCCGATGCGCTGGTGGCTGCCGGCGATCGCGATCTATTCCATCCGCGTCGGCTTCGCGCTCGATACTTCGACCTCGCTGGTCGGCTTCTATGTCGAGCATTGGGGCTGGCAATGGCTGTACTGGCAGGGTGTCGTGATCGCGCCGCTGATGGGCCTGATGGTCTATCTCGGTACGCCCAGCGAGCCCGTCAATCGCGCGCTGCTGCGAGATGCCGACTGGGGCGGTATGTTGCTGCTCGGCACGGCGGTGTCGATGATCTATGCCGGGCTCGATCAGGGCAACCGGCTGGATTGGCTGGAATCCGGTACGGTGATGGCGCTGTTGCTCGGTGGCGGTGTGCTGTTCATTCTGTTCCTGGTCAACGAGATGCTGGCGCCGCAACCCTGGGCGCACATCAACGTGCTGTTTTCGCGCAATGTCGGCCTCTCGCTGGTCATCATCCTGCTCTATACCCTGACCAGCCTATGCAACTCGTCGCTGGTGCCGAATTTTCTCTCGGTGGTTGGAGGGCTCAGGCCCGAGCAGACCGGCGTGCTGTTGTTCACCTATGGCGCGCTGCCGATGTTCGCGCTGGTGCCGTTCGCGATCTATCTGCTGCGCCATTTCGACGCCCGCACCGTGGTGGTGCTGGGATTTTCGGCGTTCGCGGCGGCCAATCTCTGGGGCACGCAGCTCAGTCACGATTGGGCGCGGGAGGATTTTGTCGGGATCGTGCTCCTGACGTCGGTCGGTCAGGCGCTCACACTGTTGCCGATCATCATCATGGCGCTGTCGAATTCCGATCCCACCCGCGCGACCTCGTTCGCGGCCTATATCCAGATCATGCGGCTCGGCGGCGCCGAGATCGGCGTCGCCCTGATGGGAACCTGGCTGCGCGTGCGCGAACAGATCCACTCCAATTATCTGGGTTCGCATATCGAAAATGGCAGCGGCGACGTCACCCGCATGCTCCAGAAGCTGTCGAATTTCTTTGCCAGCCACGGCGTGGGGACTGCGCCGGCGCGCGCGGTGGGAACGCTCTCGGCGCAAGTCGCGCGCGAGGCCAACACGCTCGCTTATATCGACGGCTTCTGGCTGTGCTTCTGGCTGGCGATGGCCGCCCTCGGCTGCACCGCCCTGATCACCCGCGCGCCGCCAGGCCCGTTCACGCCGGCGCCGTTCGGCTTTGCGAAAAGCCTGCTGCGGAAATGCGGCGTGCCCGTGTCGTAACGGCGGACGGACCGTCATCAACGCGCCGCCATTTCCTGCAGGATGGTCGGAGATCTCGACCGGCGGCATTCAACTTATCTTGAATGCCCGGAGCGTTCGACGATCGCCGCTGGCGAAATAATCGTCCCGCCAAACGGTTCATGTTCTTGGGCCAGAGGCAGGGACAGCGACATGGGTGACACGGCCGCGTTGATTTCTTTGGCGACCTCGGTTCCGCCATATCAATTTCACCAGAAGCAAATCCTTGCGGCCGCGCGTGACGTCCTGACCGATCGTTACCCGGAGTTCGAAACGCTTTCGAGCCTGTTTGCCAATACCGGCATCCGCCACCGTTACGGCGTCAAGCCGATCGAATGGTATCTCGAGCGACGCGGCTGGCCGGAGCGGACACAGGCTTTCCTGGAAGGCGCCGAAACGCTGTTCATCGATGTCGCGGGCAAGGCGATGGCGGGTGCCGGCCTCTCGGCCGGCGATATCGATACGGTCGTCACGGTGAGTTCGACGGGGATTGCGACGCCGACGCTGGAGGCGCGCGTCGCCGGCAAACTCGGCTTGCGCCCGGATGTCTCGCGCGTTCCGGTGTTCGGTCTGGGCTGCGCCGGCGGCGTGTCGGGGCTGTCGATCGCCGCAAGGCTGGCGCAGGCGCGGCCCGGCACCAATGTGCTGCTGGTCGCGCTCGAGCTCTGCACGCTTGCGGTACGTCATGACGAATTGACCAAGGCGAACGTCGTCGCCGCCAGCCTGTTCGGCGATGGCGCCGCGGCGGTCGTGCTGCGCGCGGGTGATGGCGGCGCAACCCGGATCGAGGCATCAGGCGAAAAACTGTGGCCGGATACGCTCGACATCATGGGCTGGAGCGTCGACCCCGAAGGATTTGGCGTCATTTTCCAGCGGACGATTCCAGGCTTCGTTGCCGAACATATGCGGCCCGCCGTGGCCGAGATGCTGTTGCGTATGGAGCTTTCGGTCGACGATATCGATCGTTTCATTTGCCATCCCGGCGGGACCAAGGTGATCCATGCCCTGGAGCAGGCGCTCTCGCTTCACCAGGGCGCGCTCGACCACGAGCGCGAGGTCATTGCCGATTACGGCAACATGTCGTCGCCGACCGTCCTGTTCGTGCTGGAACGCACGCGCGCACAGGGGTTGCCGCCGCGGTCGCTGCTAACGGCGCTCGGGCCCGGATTCACCGCAAGCTGCGTCGCGCTGCGGCACGCATCATGAGTTTCGCTGCCATCATTCTCGCCGTGGTCACGCTGCAGCGCCTGGGCGAGCTCGCGCTGGCGCGCCACAACACCGCAAAATTGCTGGCACGCGGCGCGATCGAGGTCGGCGCGAGGCATTATCCACTGCTGGTGTCGGTCCATGCGGCGTGGCTGATGGCCTTGTGGGTGTGGGGACGCGACCAGCCTGTCAATCTCACGGCACTTGCCGGCTTCGTCGCGCTGCAGGGCTTGCGGCTGTGGATTCTGGCAACGCTGGGGTCGCGGTGGACCACGCGCATCATCGTGCTGCCGGGCGAGCCGCTGGTCGTGTCCGGGCCTTACCGGTATTTTTCGCATCCCAATTATGCCGTCGTCGCCGGCGAGATTGCGCTGCTTCCCTTAGCGCTGCATCTGCCGGTCACGGCGCTGGTCTTCACAGTGCTGAACGCTGTTGTGCTCTGGATCCGGACACGTGCCGAGGCACGCGCGCTTTCTTCCCTGCGCGGCCAGCTCGCACGCGCCGCTTCATGAGCGGGCGGCAGGAGTTTTGGTCGGGCACGCCGGAGATCACGCCGTCGATTCGAACCTGGGCCGGCTTTCTGCTGATGTGCCTTGGCATGTTCATGGCCATTCTCGACGTCCAGGTGGTGGCGACGTCGTTGCCGACGATCCAGCGTGAGCTGGCCATCTCCCCGGATGCCATGAGCTGGATCCAGACCGCCTATCTGATCGCGGAGGTCATCGCGATTCCTCTGACCGGCTTGTTCACGCGCGTGCTCACCTTGCGGGGGTTGTTCGCCGTGGCGGTCGCGTTGTTCACGCTGGCATCGGTCGGATGCGCCTTCTCAGGCTCGCTGGCCGAGCTGCTGGCTTACCGGGTGGCGCAGGGTTTTTCCGGGGGCGTGCTGATCCCTGCGGTATTCTCCGCGGTATTCCTGCTGTTTCCGGCGCGGCTTCACGCCGTTGCCACCACCATCGGCGGCGTCGTCGCGGTGATGGCGCCGACGGTCGGGCCCGTCGTCGGCGGCTGGATCACGGACAACTGGTCGTGGCCGTGGCTGTTCCTGATCAATGTTGTTCCGGGATTGATCGCAGCCTTGGTGACGCCGTTGCTGTTGCCGCGGCAGGAGACCAATTTCGGCGAACTCGCGACGCTGGACGGCCTCTCGCTGGTGCTGCTCGCCGCGGCGCTTGCCGCGCTCCAGATCGGGTTGAAGGAAGCGCCGCAGCGCGGCTGGCTGTCGCCCACCTGCGTTTGCCTGCTGCTGGCGAGTGCGGTCGGCATAGCCTGGTTCGTGCGCCGCTCGCTGCGTTCGGCGCATCCGGTGGTGCAGCTCGCGACGCTGCGGCGGCGTTCGTTTGCGATCGGTTGCGGCCTGAGCTTCTGTCTCGGCGTCGGGCTGTTCGGCTCGGTCTACCTGATGCCGGTGTTTCTCGCTTTCGTGCGCCGCCATGACGCGTTCGAAATCGGCACCATCATGCTGGTGACCGGGGTCGCGCAACTCGCCGCAGCGCCGGTCGCCGCTTTGCTGGAGAGCCGGCTCGGCGCACGGTGGCTGACCGGCGCCGGCTTTGCCCTGTTCGCGCTCGGGCTTGGCCTGAGCGCCAATCAGCCGCGTACGGCCGACTTTGACGAAATGCTCTGGCCGCAAATCCTGCGGGGCATCGCCATCATGTTTTGCCTGCTGCCGCCGACCCGCATCGCGCTCGGCGCGCTGCCGCCATCCGAAGTCGCGGACGCCAGCGGATTGTTCAACCTGATGCGCAATCTCGGCGGCGCCATCGGCATCGCGCTGATCGACACCATCCTGTATGGCCGCAGCGGCATCTATGCCGAGGACTTTCGCGTTCGCCTGCTGGCGGGTGACCTCACTGCGGCCATCGCGATCGGGCTCGATCCGGCGCTAGTCGCCAACCGGCCGCCGGGACCGCCCGACGAGGCCGCCATCGCGTTCGTCCGGCCGCTGGTCGAGAAAGCGTCGCTGGCGCTCTGCGTCAACGAGGCCTGGGCGATGCTCGCCTGCGTGGCGGTTGTCGGCGTGCTGCTGGTGCCATTCGTGCGCGAGCGGGATGCGCAAGACTAGAGCGGCCAAGCGCTCTAGGCCGTGTACTCCTGAACCCGCAATGTCCGCTCTCAAGCGCAAACCGGATGCTCAATCCTGTTGAGGCTGACTTCCGTTTCTGGACCCATTGCGGGCATTCCGGTCCAGAGTTTAAGTTTAACCGGTGGGTGATCAGCTCTCTGCCTTTGCTGCGCCTGTAGCAGCGGCCGCCCGCGTGCGGGGCATAGCAAAGGAGGCTCGGACAAAGTTACTTCCTGCTAGGCCTAATTGCGCCAACCGAAGGTTTGCAGGAACGACGGCGCCTGGACATTTTGCACAACCTGGCCCTGTTCCTGTGCTCGGGCCTCACGTGCGGGCGGGTCCTGTACCCGTGAATTTTGCTCCCGCCGGACTTTCTTTCGGGGATTGTGCTCGGGCCGCATCTCTGCCCGTGCATTAAGGGTGTGCCGGACGTGTCGGTGCTTTTGCATGGGCCGGAGAGATGCTCGGGTATCTTCCGCAACCTGTGGTCGGTCATTTTGCAGAACCTGTGCCGGGGCATCCTGAACAGACTGTACGGGGCCGACCTGCGCATCTTTCTCGGCCGCCCAAGCCTGGAATTGCCTAAACAGGCCTTCAGATGCTGGCTCACTATTTTCCGTCTGACTCTGCGTCTGACTCTGACCGGCGGGTTCAGAGGCGGCAGCAATTTCTTCGCGGGGTGGCGCGTCCTTTGCGGTCGGCGACAAAGCCTGAACATCGGCGGTAGATTGAATTGTTGGCGCTGACTGATCGGTGCCAGGCTGGAGCGCCGATTTGTCGACCAGCGAAGCCTTGACGTCCGCTATGGAAGCCGTGACGTCCGCAAAGAGCGTCACTGGATTTCCCATCGATAGAATCGCAATACCCAGCGCTGCCGCCGCTGCAGCCCAAATACTCGCATTGAGGACGCGGGACGAGATAACAGCTCTGTCCCAAGCTTTCCCCATAACCTGCTGCTCAGGTTCATCGGCGAGAAAGCGAGGCAAACGATGGTCCGGATTAAAACCGTCTTTGATCCGCATTGGGAGATGCCTCCTCTTAGTGGTCTTGTCGGGAGTACCCTCTATCGAGGTCCAAAAGGCGGAGAAACCTTGACTTTACTCGGGCCGGGGAACCACGAGATTCACCGGCCGTACCCTCGGGTTTCGGGAACTCGCCTTGTTCGCCGATGGATAGAGCTAGTCGCCACCGCCCCACGCAGCGCAAAATTGTGAAGCGCCGCGGTGACTCGCGCAAAGACACGTCGCCTATTGGACCCACAGCGGACTGTCTCAACACCGAGTGTGATCGTAGTCACAGACGATTTCGGGTTGGGTTTTGTTATGGTCGGCTAGACTGGTAGCCTATTGCTGATTTGGAAATTTGCCGATGCGCGCCGTGGGGGCATTTGTATTAGCTGTTTGTTCGTTCTGGCTTTTTAGCCAGCCTGCTTTGGCTGAAAAGCGCGTCGCACTGGTGATCGGCAACTCTTCCTATCGGAACGTGGCCAAGCTCAGTAATCCCGCGAACGATGCAGCGGCCGTTGCCACGATGTTCAAGTCGGCAGGCTTCGACACGGTCGAGTCCAAGCTCAACCTAACCGTGGGCGAATTGCGCAAGGCACTGCGCGACTTCGGCAACAGGAGCCGGGACGCAGATGTCGCCGTTGTCTACTATGCCGGACACGGCATCGAGCTTGATGGCACGAATTATCTCATTCCGGTCGACGCCACGCTCGAGACGGATACAGACGTCTTGGACGAGACGCTGCCGCTGGACC
The DNA here is from genome assembly GCF_900099825.1 of Bradyrhizobium ottawaense. Taxonomy (NCBI): domain Bacteria; kingdom Pseudomonadati; phylum Pseudomonadota; class Alphaproteobacteria; order Hyphomicrobiales; family Nitrobacteraceae; genus Bradyrhizobium; species Bradyrhizobium ottawaense. Next base: position 3,866,175 of record NZ_LT629693.1, read on the forward strand.
GCGTCCTGGTAGCGATTGAACCGGCGAAGCAATTGCGGCTTGTTATCCTCGATGCCTGCCGGGACAACCCGTTCGCTAAAAACATGAAGCGAACGATTGCGTCGCGCGCGATCGGGCGCGGCCTCGCCAAGGTCGAGCCTTCCAGTCCTAACACGATGATCGCGTTTGCCGCCAAGGCGGGTTCGACGGCGTCTGATGGTGACAGCAAGAACAGCCCGTTTGCGACGGCGCTGGTCAATCACCTGACCAAACCCGGCCTCGATCTTCGCAAGGCGTTCGGATTTGTCCGTGACGATGTCTTGAAAGCGACCAATAATGCGCAAGAGCCGTTCGTTTATGGTTCGTTGGGCGGCAACGACGTAACGCTTGTGCCGGCGGCGCCAGCGGCTGTCGCTGCGCCGGTCGACCAAGACGCCACCATGCGGCGCGACTATGAATTCGCTGACCGGGTCGGGACAAAGCCCGTATGGGATGCCTTCATCGAGAAGTATCCTTCAGGTTTCTTTACCGCACTTGCCAAAGCGCAGCGTGACAAGCTTGCAGCGGAAGCCGCGCGGGTCGAAGCCACGAACAAGGCAAAAGCAGCCCAGGAGGAGCAAATGCGGCTTGCCGCCGAAGGCGCCAAAGCCGCCGAACAGGCAAAGGCCGCTGAAAAGGCGAAAGCGGCTGAGAAGGCGCAGGTTGCCGCTGAACTTACCAAGAAGGCCGAGGAAGCCAAGGTGGCAGAAGCCGAGCGCGTAAAGGCCACAGCGCTTGCGAAGGCCGCTGAGAAGGAAGCTCAACGCGTCAAGGCGGCCGAAGAGGCCAAGATAGCAGAAGCCGCTCGCCTGAAGGCCGCCGAAACGGCCAAAGCCGCGGCGGATGCAAGGGCTGCCGCTGAACAAGAAATAAAGGACGACAAGGTCGCAGCGTTAACGCCGCCGGCTGAAAAATCCGATCAGCCGAAGGCGGTCGATCTCCCCCGGTCGCTCCAGGCCGAGCTGCGGCGGGTTGGCTGCAACACGGGTGCGGTGGACGGCAACTGGAATGCGGCCTCGCAGCGGTCGCTCGATCTGTTCAACAAGCACGCAGGTTTGAAGCTGGAGGCCAAGCTTGCGAGCGTCGATGCACTCGATGCCGTCAAGAGCAAGACGGCGCGCGTTTGCCCGCTGATTTGCGAGCGCGGCTTCCGCGCCGATGGCGATCGCTGCGTGAAGATCACCTGCAAGGCCGGCTTCCGCGTCAACGAGGACAATGAATGCGAGAAGCTGCCGGAGAAGCCGGTCGCCAAACGCGAAGACGCTGTGCCGAAGCGCGATGCCGAGCGCAAGCAGAACGAAGCTGCACCGGCGAAGCCACAGGCGTCGGGACAAATCATTTGTTCGATGCAGGGATGTCGTCCGGTTCAGAAAGGGTGCCGGATCGAGCAAAACAGACCCGGCACATCAGGTCACGGTTCTAACGGTGGTTCGGGCCAAAATGAAGTTTGCAACTAGAGCTGAAGATCGATGCGTGGTATATATATATATACGGATATTGCTGTTCGTGACCGCCCTGTCACTTTGCGCCCACGAAGCCTATGCCGACAAGCGCATTGCGCTGGTGATCGGCAACTCGGCCTATAAGGAAGAATCCCGCCAATGGTGCCAATGCGGTCGCGACGTCACTTCCGTTCATGGCACTTAGCGGACTGCCACCGGCGGGGTTCCTTTGTCCGCTTTCGGGGATGAAGCGAGACTACGTGTCAGAGTTGAAGCGACAGCTCTATGAGTCCACGACCTAGCACTACTTTGGCAGATTTACCCACGCCACTGTTTTTCACGGCTTCGTCTTCGGCAGTGTGGGCATTGCTGAGATAGTGGTCGAAGAATGAGATCGACGATGGCGTGGCGGCCGGCAGGCTAGGCTGAGGCGGCGGTCGGTTGATTCTTTTTTTCGCCCCGCTTGTGTGAGGTGACGATGTTGCAGGAAGGCGTAGGCGATCATGGTCATCAATGCGTGACGATGAAGACATTGCCAGGATCGTCCCTCGAAGTGATCAAGTCCGAGTTTTTCTTTCAACTGCTGATGCCCTGTTCGCAAATCCATCGTGCCTTGATGGTGGCGGCTAGTCCGGCGCGCTTCATCCGACGAAAGCTTGCCAACGCCGAAACTGTAGCGCTGCGCGTCGTCGCGGCAATAAAGCCACGCCAAGGTTACGCACGTTGGTGTCCTTGACGACGTAGCACTCCGAATTTTCCCGGACCAACGTGCAGGGAGGTCGAAAACGGCGGCTTGATTCTGTAAGAACATGACCCGTCGACGGTCAATCTGGAATAGCGCATGTCCCCGGTCTCTCAGACGAACGAATGGGACGATGAAAAATGTCAAGTGCGGGTTCAAGAATGTCTCGACTTGTCTACTGAGCCTACCCTAGGTAATTCGTTAGTCTGCGGGGATGCGATCAGCCAAACATGGCCGGCGGGCGCCCTTTTGTGTGCAAACAGGAGCGTGCAGTGGCGGTACGAAAGCTCGATCCGGAGGGTGCCAGGCGCTTCGCACACTTCAGTCAAGCGGTCTTGGTTGAGGTTCCCGGTCCCACACTCTACGTCGCCGGTCAGGGCGACGTGATCGGAGACTTCGAAATCCAGGCGCGGAAGGCCTGGACGCAAATCGAGGTCCTGCTCAATGAGGCCGGAATGACGTTGACCGACGTGGTTAAGGTCACCGGTTATGTTGTCGATCGAAATTACGTTTCCGCGTATCGCGCCGTTTTCCTGGAAGTGATGGGCGAGGTACGCCCAGCGTCCACGCTCGTCATTTGCGATTTGGTGCACCCGGCGATGCTGGTAGAGATCGAAATTGTAGCTACGAAGAACTAGCTAGATCGTCGGCACGCCGCTCTGCCGTCTCGGTTCGATCAGTTCCGGCCGCGGGCCGCTCAATCGCTTGTGCATGTGAACCATCAAGGCCATGCCGAACAAAGGCGTCGCCAGGTTGACGATTGGGATCGACACGAAGGCTGCGATAATCAGCCCGGCGGTGAATACGGTGGCGGCATTGTCCTTGCGCATCGCCTTGGCTTCCGCCGGCGAGCGGAACCGCATGGCCGCGAGTTCGAAATATTCGCGCCCCAACAGCCAAGCGGTGGCGATGAAGAAAATCAGGAAGCCGGCACCGGCGAACAGCACAAAGGGCAGCGCGACCAGATAGACCAGGATCGTCAGCAGCGCGGTCTTGACGCCCTCGGGGATTGCGACGCCGAGCGGCAGTGCAGTGCCGGGGCGCTCTGCCGGATAATGTTCACGCTCGACATGGTCGGCGACGTCGTCGACGAACACGCTGGCGACCAGCGAGGTAATCGCCGGCATTAAAAAGATACCTCCGAGCACGACGCCAAGGCCTGCCGCGATCGAGACGATCCAGGCCAGCACGTTGAGCGGGGTATGAAAGCCCGGGCCCAGCATCGCTTCGGCCCAGCCTTCGCCGTATTCGGCGAACCAGCTCAGCAGCCGCTGCAGCCCGATCGCCAGCACCGTGATCATCACCAGCGCCAGCCCGATCGAGCGCCACAGGATGGAACGCATCGGTGGCGACAGGATCTGCGATAGCGCCTTGACGGCGGCGTCCAACATGGCGGTTCTACCTCTCCTCGAAAAACCCTCGCGAGAGGTAGAGATGCGCAAGGGTTAAGACAAGCCCTTCGGCAAGAGGGAGATCACAAGCTGATAAGCCAGCTTCTGGTCTCTGCACTTTTTTGGCGCATGATCTTGTCGGAAAACCGGAATCCACTTTTCCGGATCATGCGCGTTCAGGCGTCGAGCGGCTTGCCGCGCACGTTGGGGCCGAAGGTCGCGATCACGATGAGGACCAGGATCATGGCCGAGGTGATCAGGCCGAACACGCCGCCGACGCCGCCCACCTTCAGCATGTAAGCGACGATGAAGCCCGAGAACATCGCGCTGACCCGGCTCATCGAATAGACCAGCCCCGATGCCCGCGCGCGGATCGCGGTCGGGAACACCTCGGTCTGATAAGCGTGATAGGCGTAGGACATCGTCATGTTCGCAGCCGTGAGCAGCACGCCGCTCAGGATCAGGAGCGCCGGCGCCGTCAGTTGCGAGAACGCAGCCCCGAACAGGATGATCGCGACGCAGGCGCCGCAGATGATCCATTTGCGCTCGAGCTTGTCGGCGAAGCTTGCGGCCAGCAGCGGCGCGATCGGATAGGCGAAGGCCACGATGAAGGAATATTCCAGGCTCTTGGTGACGGTGATGCCCTTTTCGACCAGCAGCGTCGGCACCCAGTTGGCAAAGCCGTAGAAGCCGAACGCCTGGCAGAAGTTGAACACCATGAACATCACGACCAGCGGCAAATAGGGCGCCCGGAACAGGTCGCTGAAGCCGACCTTCACGGGTGCACTCGCGGGCACCATGCTCGGTGCCGCTTTCGGACGCGCCGTGGCGCGACCGGCGGCGGCTTCCAGTTTTGCCAGAATTTTGAGGGCCTCATCGGTCCGGCCGTGGCGCGCCAGCCAGAGCGGGCTTTCCGGCACGTAGAGCCGCAGCACCCAGATCACCATGCTCCCGGCGACGCCGATCAAGACCACCCAGCGCCAGCCATCGATGCCATAGGGTTTGAGCGGCACCAGCCACCAGGAGAGAAAGGCCACGATCGGCACAGCAATGAACATCACGGACTGGTTGACCGCAAACGCACGGCCGCGCATCCGGCTCGGCACCAGTTCGGTGATGTAGGCGTCGATGGTGATGATCTCGACGCCGATGCCGATGCCGGCGATGAAGCGCCACAGCAGCAGTCCTTCGGATGTCGACTGGCACGCCATGATCACCGACGCCGCCGAATAGCCCAATAGCGCGTAGGTGAAGATCGCGCGCCGCCCGAAACGGTCGGCGAGAAAGCCCAGGAAGAACGTGCCGGCGAACAGCCCGGCAAAGGTCGCGGCGACGAACGCGCCGATGCCCGAAAAGCCGAAAAAGGCCTGGGTCGTCGTGGTCAGGAGGCCGCTGCGGGTCAGGCCCGGCGCGATATAGCCGGTGAAGAACAGGTCGTAGATCTCAAAGCAGCCGCCGAGCGACAGCAGGATCACGAGTTTCCAGACATAGGAGGAGGCCGGCAGGGCCTCGAGCCGCTGCGATATCGCGTCCGCGCCGCCGCTATTGGCCGCAAGCCGGGTGCCGGCGTCGATTTCGAGCGCACTCATGATGTCCTCCCCTGAAGGTCCTTTGGCCGTCTTTCTTGGAAGACGTTGGTGCCGACATATTTTGACGCGTTTTCTTGACGCGAACCGGTATCCACTTCGCGTGAAAACGCTACTGGAGCATGTTTGGCGCTTGCGAGCCAGAAATCCAGACGAACATATCGATTGGAATGTTCGATAATTTCGAACTCAGATCAAAAGCGTCGCTTCCCAGGCGCCGCGCCCGACCTGTTCGGCGATCAGCGCCAGCATCAGGCGGCGCATTTCCTCCATCACATAGGTCATGGGACGGTTGCGCAAACGACACAGATAGAGCGTGCGGGTCAGCTTCGGCTCGATCACTTCCCGCGCCACCAGGGTGCCGGCGGCAAGCTGTTCCTGCGCGAACAGCTTGGTCGCGATGCCGCAGCCCAGTCCCGCCAGCAGGGCGCCTGACATGCCGGAGATCGAATTGAGATGCAGGATCGCATTGGCCTCCAGCCGCTTCAGCAGCACGGGGTCGTCGAGCAAAGCGCGCGAGGACAGCCCGTGCCGCAACAGGATCAGCGGCAGTCGCGTCAACTCCTCGAAGGTGATCGGCGCCTTGCTCTTGCCGACCAGCTTGGCGGTGCCGACGCAGAACATCTGCTCTTCCAGCACGGCTTCCGCGACCAGGTCCTTTTCCGACGGCGGATTGTAGACCAGCGCGAGATCGACCTCGGAGGCCATCAGATGCAGCAGCGTTGCGCCCGACAGGCTTTCGGTCAGCGACAGTTTCAGATCGGGATATTTGGTGAGAACGGTGCGCATCAGCGGGACGCCGATCGCCTTGACCCCGGAATTGGCCATGCCGATCGAGATGTCGCCGGCGATGACGCTGCCGCCCTGCTTGATTTCGCGTTCGGCCGCGGCCATCGCGCGCAGGATGATACGGGCGTGCTCGTAGAGCCGTTCGCCGGCTGCGGTCGGTTCCATGCCGCGCGGCTTGCGTTCGAACAGCGGCATTGCGAATTCGGATTCGAGGTTGGATATATGATGGCTGAGCGCGGATTGGGCCACATTGGCCTGGTCCGCCGCCCGCGACAGGTTGCGCTGCTCGTAAACGGCGATGAAATAGCGAAGCTGGCGCGAATCCATGGGAGTTTGCGTTCTAGAAGGACGAATGCACTATTCGACAGATTATATTTTTCAGATGGCGTGTGAAGCCTTAAGCGTAGGGTCAAAGAGCCAATCGGGACGGGAGATGCGCGATGACCGGGACGGGACTGCCGCTTGAGGGCGTAAGGGTCGTCGAAATGACCCATATGGTGATGGGCCCGACCTGCGGCATGGTTCTCGCGCAGCTGGGTGCCGAGATCATCAAGGTCGAGCCGCCGGCCGGCGACAAGACCCGCTCGCTCGGCGGCATGGGTACCGCGTTCTTCCCGCTGTTCAACCGCGGCAAACGCAGCATCGTGCTCGATTTCAACAAGCCTGAAGACCGCGAAACTATGGACCGGCTGCTCGCCAGCGCCGACGTCTTCCTGGAAAACTTTCGCGACGGCCAGCTCGACAAGCAGGGGCTCGGCCCCGAGGAACTGCGCCGCAAGCATCCGCACCTGATCGTGGCCGGCCACAAGGGTTTTCTGTCCGGCCCCTACGAGCATCGCCCGGCGCTCGACGAGGTCGTGCAGATGATGTCGGGGCTCGCCGCCATGACCGGCACGCGCGACAAGCCGCAGCGCGTCGGTTCCTCCGCCAACGACATCATGGGCGGGATGTTCGGCGCGATTTCGATCCTGGCCGCGCTCTATCAGAAACGCGGGGGCCACAAGAACGGTGCCGACATCCGCATCGGACTGTTCGAAAACTGCCTGTTCCTGGTCGCCCAGCACATGGTCGAATATGAAATGACCGGCAACAAGCCGCGCTCGATGCCGGAGCGCGAGCATGCGTGGCCGATCTACGATATTTTCGATACCGCCGAAGGCGACCGCATCTTCATCGGCGTCGTCACCGAGGGTCACTGGTGGACCTTCTGCAAGGAATTCGGGTTGAAGGAATTTGCGGACGACCCGAGCTTGCGCAACACCACGGACCGCATTCTGGCCCGCGGGCGGATCATTCCGCGCGTCGCCGAGGTGGTCAGGCAATGGAAGATGGCCGATCTGTCGGCCAAGCTCGATGAGCTGAATATCTGTTTCTCGCCGATCAACCGCCCTGAGGACCTGCTAACGGATCCGCATGTGCTGCGACCCGGCGGGCTGGTGCAGAATTTCAACGCCAATGGCGCGCCGTTCCGCGTTCCCGCGTTGCCGATCGAATGGAACGGCGGCAATATCGGCGAAGGGCTGAAAGTGCCGGTGCTGGGCGCCGATACCGACGCCGTTCGCGCCGAACTCGACAAACTTTCCTCAACCGACAACGCTGCGTGAGGCCATCATGACCCGTCTTCAAGACGTCTATCCCGACAACAGAGTGATCCTGCGCGAAGTGGGCCTGCGCGACGGCCTGCAACTGGTGAAGACGTTTCCGTCCACCGCCGCCAAGCAGCGCTGGATCCGCGAGGAGTATGCCGCGGGCGTGCGGCATTTCGAGGTTGGTTCGTTTCTACCTGCCAAGACCTTTCCGCAATTCGTCGACGTGCGCGAGATCATCCAGACGGTCGGCGCTCTGCCCGGCGCCTACGGCATTGCGCTGACGCTGAACGAGCGCGGCGTCAACGAGGCGCTGGCCTCAGGCGTTGCCGAAGTGGCGACGGTAGTCTCGGCCACCGAGGAACACAGCCAGGCCAACGCCAATCGCACGCGCGAATCGGCGATCGCCAACGTCAAGCGGCTGTGCGAATTGCGCGATGCCAGCGAACACAAGCCGATTATCAACGCCGCGGTCTCGATGGCGCTGGGCTGCTCGATCGTCGGCGCCGTTGACCCTGTGGAAGTGCTGCGAATCACGGAAAAACTGTTCGAGGCCGGCGTCGACATGGTCGCGATCGCCGATACCGTCGGCTTTGCCGGGCCGAAGCAGGTCGGCGAACTGACCGCTGGCGCGGTGAAGATTGCGGGGAACAAGCCGATCTGCATTCACCTGCACGACACCCGCGGCATGGGCATCGCGAATGCGTCGGCGGCGCTCGATGCCGGCGCACGCGTGCTCGACGGCTCGCTCGGCGGTCTCGGCGGCTGCCCGTTCGCGCCGGGCGCGACCGGCAATGTCGTGTTCGAGGATCTCGCGTTCCTGTGCGAGAGCAAGGGTTTCAAGACCGGCATCGATATCGAGAAACTGGTCGCGGTGCGCTCGATCCTGAAATCGGAAATGCCCGGCGAGGCGCTCTACGGCGGCATGGCGCGTGCGGGATTGCCGCGTGGCACGGCAGCGAAGGCGGCCTAGAGCCGCGTCACTCGCAAGCGCAGTGCGTTGCCGACCACGCTGACCGAGGACAGCGCCATCGCGGCGGCGGCGAGGATCGGCGATAGCAGCAGGCCGAACGTTGGATAGAGAATGCCCGCAGCGATCGGGATGCCGGCCGCGTTATAGATGAACGCGAAGAACAGGTTCTGGCGGATATTGCGCATCGTCGCCTGCGACAGTTTTCGCGCCCGGACGATGCCGCCGAGATCGCCGCCGAGCAGCGTGATCCCCGCACTTTCCATCGCGACGTCGGTACCGGTCCCCATCGCGATGCCGACTTCGGCCGCAGCCAGCGCCGGCGCGTCGTTGACGCCGTCGCCGGCCATCGCGACGATTTTGCCGCTCTTCTGCAGCTTCGCGACAACAGCGCTTTTCTGATCGGGCAGCACTTCGGCCTCGACATCGTCGATGCCAAGCGTCCGCGCCACCGCGTTCGCGGTGGTCTTGTTGTCGCCGGTCAGCATGATGACCTTGATGCCTTCGGCGGCCAGCGCCTTCAGCGCATCTCGTGTCGACGCCTTGATGGGATCGGCGATCGCGAACAGTGCGGCCAGCTCGCCATCAACCGCGACGTTGATGACGGTGGCGCCGTCGCGGCGCAGCAGCTCGCTTTGCGCCTGCAGCGAACTGGTGTCGATACCGAGCGAGGTCAGGTAATTCGCATTGCCGAGCACAATGGCCTTGCCGTCAACCTTGCCGGTAGCGCCCTTGCCAGTCGGAGAATCGAATTCCTCGACCTTGCCCAATTCGAGATTGCGTTCCATCGCCGCCCGCACGATGGCGTCGGCCAGCGGATGTTCGCTGGCGCGTTCCACACTCGCCGCGAATCTTACGACATCGGCGACTTCGAACGCATCGGTTGTCACCACGCCGACGACTTTTGGCTTTCCTTCGGTCAGCGTTCCCGTCTTGTCGACCACCAGCGTGTCGATCTTTTCCATGCGCTCGAGCGCCTCGGCGTTCTTGATCAGCACGCCGGCCTGCGCGCCGCGGCCGACGCCGACCATGATCGACATCGGGGTGGCCAAGCCGAGCGCGCAGGGGCAGGCGATGATCAGCACGCTGACGGCCGCGACCAGGCCGAACGCCATGCGCGGCTCCGGTCCGAACCAGGCCCAGGCGGCGAACGCCAGCAGCGCCACGGCAATCACCGTCGGCACGAACCAGCCTGCGACCTGATCGGCGAGCCGCTGGATCGGCGCGCGCGAGCGTTGCGCGTCCGCCACCATCTGGACGATCTGCGACAACAGCGTGTCGCGGCCGACCTTGTCGGCACGCATGACGAAGCCGCCGGACTGGTTCAGCGTGCCGGCGATGACCTTGTCGCCGCTCTCCTTGGTGACCGGCATGGATTCGCCGGTCACCAGCGATTCATCGAGCGCCGAGCGGCCTTCGAGGATGACGCCGTCGACCGGTACTTTTTCACCGGGCCGCACGCGCAGGCGATCGCCGACCGCGAGGCTGTCGATCTCGACCTCTTGGTCGGTGTCATCCTGGCCGATCCGCCGCGCGGTTTTCGGCGCGAGCTGCAGCAGCGCCTTGATCGCCCCCGACGTCGCCTCGCGGGCGCGCAGTTCGAGCACCTGGCCCAGCAGCACCAGCACGGTGATGACGGCGGCCGATTCAAAATAGACCGCGACTGCGCCGCCATGGCTGCGGAAGGTTTCCGGAAAAATTCCCGGCGCGACCGTCGCCACGACGCTGTAGAAATACGCCACGCCGGTGCCGATCGCGATCAGCGTGAACATGTTGAGATGGCGCGTCACCAGCGATTGCCAGCCGCGTACGAAAAACGGCCAGCCGGCCCACAGCACCACGGGGGTCGCGAAGGCGAACTGAATCCAGTTCGATAGCGCTGGCTCGATCAGGCCATGCCCGCCGACCAGATGCCCGCCCATCTCCAGAGCCACCGCCGGCACCGCGAGCACGAGACCGATCCAGAACCGGCGCGTCATGTCCTTGAGTTCCGGATTGGGGGCATCGTCGAGGCTCGCGACCTCCGGCTCCAGCGCCATGCCGCAGATCGGGCAGCTTCCGGGCCCGACCTGGCGGATCTCCGGATGCATCGGGCAGGTATAGATCGCGCCTTCGGGCACGGCGGCCTTCGGCTTAGAGTCTTTCTCGAGATAGGAAACCGGATCGGCCGCAAACTTGGTGCGGCAGCGGGCCGAGCAGAAATGGAAAGTCTCGCCGCGAGTGTCGAAGCGGTGCTTGCTGGTCGCAGGGTCGACCTTCATGCCGCAAACGGGGTCGAGCACGCGAACCGTATCGTCCGCCTGATGGCTGGTGTCGGCGTGATGCTGATGGCCGTGGCCTGAGTGATCATGGCCGCCGCAGCAGGCGGACTTCGCTGCAGTGTCGCCATGAACAGAATGTTCGGCTTTGGTCATCGACGTCTCCGGCTCTTGAAAACTATACCCTATGGGGGTATATAGGACGCATGCGAAAAGACATCAAGACTTCCTGTCAGAAACGTCTCAGCCGGATCGAGGGCCAGGTCCGCGGACTCTCGAAGATGGTCGACGAGGACCGCTACTGCATTGATATCGTGACCCAGATATCGGCGGTCCGGGCGGCGCTGCGGCGCGTCGAGGAGGAAGTGCTGCGGGATCATGTGTCGCATTGCGTCGAGCACGCCATCACCAGCGGCAACAAGGCCGACCAGCGCGAAAAGATCGCGGAGCTGATGGCCGTGATCGGCCGCTCTGACCGGTAGATACCTGGATCAACGTGCCTCAGTCGCGACAATGCCCGCGCTTGTTGTTTCGTCATACCCGGCTTGCTAGCGTGGCGGGCCGGGTTTAGTCGAACTGGTGCGGTCGTTTGCCGACCGTAGCGGGTATCATGCAGGGGCATGGGCGTTGCGTGTTCTCGCTTGGAGGCTATTTCCTGCCGCAGCGTCGCTGCTCGCGCTCGTGTCTCCGGCCGGTGCTCAAACCGTTGCGGCAGTGACGCCAGGCCAGCTTCCCGCGGTGACGGTTACGTCGCCCGACAATCCACCACCGAAGCGGACCAAACCGACACCACGTCCTGCACGGAGCGCGCGAAGTACCACTGCGGTCCAGCCGATCCCGCCCGCGGCACCGTCCGCCAGCGGTGTGACATCCGGCTCTGCCACGTCAGGACCGGGCAATCTCCAGCCCACGGCGGCCAGCGAGAAAATCATCAGTGGCGAGGAATTGAATGCGCGGCCGGCCGCGCGCGTCGGCGAGCTGCTGGAGGCGGTGCCGGGCCTGATCGTGACCCAGCATTCCGGCGAGGGCAAAGCCAACCAGTATTTTCTGCGCGGTTTCAATCTCGACCACGGCACGGACCTCGCCATTTCCGTTGACGGCATGCCGGTGAACATGCCGACCCATGGCCACGGACAGGGTTACGCCGATATCAACTTCCTGATCCCGGAGCTGGTGCAGTCGGTCAACGTGCGCAAAGGGCCGTACTTCGCCGACAAGAGCGATTTCGCGTCTGCCGGCGCGGTTGACATCGACTACGTCAGCAAGCTGCCGAACAACATCGCCGAACTGACCTTCGGAAGTTTCGGCTACCAGCGCGCGCTGGCAGCGGGATCGACCGCCGCAGGCAACGGTACGCTGCTCACAGCTTTCGAGGCCGACAAATATAACGGCCCGTGGGATGTGCCGGATAATGTGCGCAAGCTGAACGGGGTCCTGCGCTACAGCCAGGGTACCGCGACCGACGGATTCACGCTGTCGGCGATGGCTTACGCCAACGGCTGGAACGCGACCGATCAGGTGGCGCAGCGCGCGATCGACCAGGGCGTGATCGGCCGGCTCGGCTCGCTCGATCCGACCGATGGCGGCACGTCGAGCCGGTTCTCGCTGTCGAGCAACTGGGCGCAATCGAGTGCGTACGGCGAGACCAAGGTCAACGCCTATGTGATCCGCTCCTCGCTGCAGCTTTTCAACGACTTCACTTATTTCCTCGACGATCCCGTCAACGGCGATCAGTTCAGCCAGACCGACCGGCGCACCGTGTACGGGCTCGATGCCAGCCATGCCTTCGCGGTGCGCTTTGCCGGTATCGAAACCCAGACGCGCGTCGGCCTGCAGACCCGCGGCGATGACATTGACGTTGGCCTGTTCAAGACCATCGCCCGCGAGACGCTGTCGATCGTTCGCGAAGACAGTGTGAAGGAAGGCAATGTCGGCCTGTGGGCGGACACCACGGCGAGATGGACCGACTGGCTGCGCACCACGGTCGGTATCCGTGAAGATTATTTTGCCGGACGTGTCGTCAGCGATACGCCGCAGAACTCCGGAAACGCACAGGCGTCGATGACGAGCCCCAAGGCCGGGATCGTACTGGGGCCCTGGTACCGGACTGAATTCTACGGCAATGCCGGTTACGGCCTGCACTCCAACGATATCCGCGGCGCCACCATCACCGTCGATCCCAACGACAAGGTGACGCCGCTCGACCGCGTGCCGCTGCTGGTTCGCTCCAAGGGCGCCGAAATCGGGATCCGCACCAAGGTGATCGATGGCCTCACCAGCACGCTCGCCGTGTTCGTGCTCGATTTCGATTCCGAATTGCTGTTCGTCGGCGACGCCGGCACCACCGAGCCGAGCCGTCCCAGCCGCCGCCTCGGCGTCGAATGGACCAACCAGTACAAGATGCTGCCGTGGATGACGTTCGATTTCGATCTCGCCTATACGCGTGCCCGCTTCACCAATTTTGATCCCGTCGGTGATTTCATCCCGGGCGCGCCGGCTTGGGTGGCGAGTGGCGGCGTGACGTTCGGGGCTGATAGCGGCTGGTTCGGCGCGTTGCGCGGGCGCTATTTCGGTCCGCGTCCGCTGATCGAGGACGACAGCGTCCGCTCGCAGCCGTCGCTGATCTTCAATGCGCGCGCCGGCTACAAGTTCGACAACGGGCTGCGGATGCAGCTCGACGTGTTGAATCTCTTCAACGCCAAGACCAACGAGATCGAATATTATTATCTGTCGCGATTGCCGGGCGAGCCGATCGACGGCGTCGCCGATCGCCATGTGCATCCGGCGGAGCCGCTCGCGGTGCGGCTGACATTGGCGGCGAAGTTTTAAGCCGCCTCCGACACCTTGTCTTGCGGACCGGCGTGGTGTTCCGGCGGGTGGACCGGGACATCTTCGACGGCGGGGAACTGTTCCGGCACGGTCACGCGTTCGACCATCGCCGATTCAGCGGCGGCGGGGGTCACTTCCGCAGCCGGAAGCGGCGCCTCTTGGTCAACCTCTTCAGGAACAACTGGCGGCGATTCGACCGATGGAAACACTCCGAATTCGCCGGCTACCTCCGGGAGCGGCTTCTGCTTATCGGCCCAATGCAAGGCGGTGTAGTCGAAGCCGTGCACGATGGTGGGTTTGACGATTTCGAAATAGGGCGAGATATCGAAGTCGCGCGGCATGTAGAGCGAGGAATCGCGGATATGCAGGATCTCGCGCCGGGCCTTGCGGGAGGCGGCGCGGGTAATCTTGGGCAGGATCGGGTAGCGCACGGCGTCGAACGCCTGCGCGATCAGTGCCGAGCAGATGATCTTGGTCGGATCGCCGGAACCGAACGCGATCATGCGCCGCCGCCAGCGCTGCGGCACCGGCAGCGGGATCAGGTAGCGCATCAGGTCGACGATGTTCTTGGTGTCGTAGCCGAAGCCGATCCGGTTGATGGCGTAGCGGCACACCGTGGTGCGGTCCTCGTAGGACAGGCCGACCGGCCGGCAGAGGCGGGTGTGATAGGGATAATATTTCGACAGCGGCGCCGAGGTCACGCCCTCGCCGACATTGGCCTCGATCAGGACATGCGGCTCGCCGTCGGGCTCGGTCGCGCCGCCCACCGGGCCGACATAGAGTGCGGCATGCGACCAGGTCGATTGGGTGAGGTATTTGATGATGCCGGAAATCCGGTTGTTGCCTTCGACCAGCAGCACGTCGCCGGGCTCGATGATTCCGCGCAGATGTTCGGGGTCGCTGGGTGTGAACGGCTCATAGCCCGGGACTTCCTTCTGGAGGTACCTCGCAATCAACTGGCCGATAGTATCGAGCACTACGCCCATCAAACTCTCCCCAGCGCGGCTTGTTCGTCCGCCTTTTTTTGTTCCCTTAGCATGGTCTCAAGCCGTTTCAATTTAGTTCATGCGTGAAGCGGATCAATCATGATTGATTTACCATGAGTGTTGCTGCGCACCGTGAGATGCGGCACAGTTCGCTAGCTGTTCTCTTTTCCCTAGATTTCCTGCAAGACCCCGGAAACCATGCCATGACAATGACCCGCCGCGATTTCCTGTCGGCGTCCGCGGCACTGGCGGTGACCCCGGTGCTTGCCGGTCGTGCGGGAGCCGCGCCGTTGCCGCGCGAGGCCGACATCGTCGTGATCGGCGCCGGCGCGGCCGGTATTGCTGCGGCGCGGCGGATCATGGCGGCGAACCGCAAGGTGATCGTGGTAGAGGCGGCAAGCCAGATCGGCGGCCGCTGCCAGACCGATGTCACGAGCTTCGACGTGCCGTTCGACCGCGGCGCCCGCTGGATGCACAACCCCGACACCAATCCGATGATCAGGCTGGCGCGCTCGGCCGGGCTCGAGATCACGACCGCGCCGTCGGGCCAGAAGATCCGCGTCGGCCGCCGCAACGCCCGCCCCGGCGAGACCGAGGAATTTCTTGCGGCCCTGGTGCGCACCAATCGCGCCATCGATGAAGCCTCGCGCAAGAGCGACGTTTCCTGCGCGTCGGTACTGCCGAAGGATCTCGGCGACTGGGCCGGTACCGCGGAGTTCGTGCTCGGCGCCAATTTCGCGGGCAAGGATCTCAAGGATATCTCCGTCGCCGACAAGGCGCGGGCGCAGGACCGCAATACCGCGATCGGCTGCCGCCAGGGGCTCGGCACGCTGGTCGCCAAGCTCGGCGAGCAGGTGCCGCTGTCGCTGTCGACGCCGGCCAGCCGCATCGCGTGGGGCAGCCGCGACGTCACGGTGGAGACGCCGTCCGGCAAGATCGCCGCGCGCGCCGCCATCATCACGGTGTCGAGCAACGTGCTGGCGGCGGGCAATATCAAGTTCACCCCTGATATCCCCAAGCGCACGCTCGATGCCGCGACAAGACTGAGCCTCGGCAGCTATGACCGGATTGCGCTGCAGATGCCGGGCAATCCGCTCGGCCTTTCCCGCGACGACGTCATCATCGAACAAAGCAATTCGACCAGGACCGCGTTGATGTTCGCCAACATGGGCGGCTCGTCGCTCTGTTCGATCGACGTCGGCGGATCGTTCGGCCGCGATCTCTCCGCCCAGGGCGAGGCGGCGATGGTTGCGTTTGCGGTGGAGTGGCTCGGCAAGCTGTTCGGCAGCGAAGCCGCGGCGGCGGTGAAGAAATCGAGCGCGACGCGCTGGAATGCCGCGCCGTTCGCGCTTGGCGCGATGTCGGTCGCGGGACCCGGCGGCCAGGCGTCGCGAAAGGTCCTGACCGAGCCGGTCGGCTGCATGTATCTCGCCGGCGAGGCCACCCACGAAACGCTGTGGGGAACGATCGACGGCGCCTGGGAAAGCGGCGAGCGCGCCGCTGAAGCGGCGTTGCGCCGGATCGGTGCGTTGAAGGATGCCGAACCGGCAGTCCCGGTGCGGGCACCGCGGCCGCAGCGGCGCGCGCCGGCGCGGCAGGCGACACCGTTCTCGCCGATCCATTGACGGGATGACATAGGGCCGTTCTCTCTTACCCTCCCCTAGAGGGGTCCGAGACGAGCGAAGCTCGCTCGTGGGTCGACGCGCCTCGGCGACGCGTAGCGTCGTCCGGTAGCGGCGGGGTGGGGTGACGGTCTCTCCTCACGAGCAGTGCCTGAGTTGAGAGATGACCCCACCCCGTCTCACATTCCGCTGCGCTCCATGTGAGCCGACCCTCCCCCTCCAGGGGAGGGTGCGATCAAACTCTCCGGCATCAAACTCTTCGCGACGATCCGAGTATCTACCGCAGCACGCCGTCCAGCGCCGGCAGGCCGATGAGGACGGCGGCGGCGATCAGCGCGTAGCAGATCGAGCGGAACAGGTTCTCGCTGGCGCGGCCGAACAGCGAGGCGCCGAACCAGACACCGACGGCGTAGATCGGCCCGACGATGATCGAGAACCGGATCGCATCCGCCGTGATCAGGCCGGTCAGCGCATAGCTGACAAGGGAAAAGAAATCCGACGCGGCGAAGAACAGCACGATATTGGCGCGCTGGATCACCGAAGCGATCGGGCGGCCGAGCCAGTAGCCGACGATCGGCGGTCCGCCGGTCTGGGCGAGGCCGCTGCAAAAGCCCGAGAGCCCGCCGATCCCGATCGAAATCGCTGCGTGCTCCTTGCCCCGGTAGCGCCAGCCGGACAGCAGCAGCAACAAGGCGAAGACGAAAACGGAAATGATCCAGCGCGTGGTTACCGGCTCGAGCCGGCTGAGCAACCAGGTTCCGATGGGAACGCCGACCAGCGCGCCGAGCGTCATGATCGCGGTCGCCTTGCGGTCGGCCCGCTTCCACGCGTTCGGGATCAGCGGTGCCGAGCCGACAAAATCG
The DNA here is from genome assembly GCF_900099825.1 of Bradyrhizobium ottawaense. NCBI lineage: Bacteria > Pseudomonadati > Pseudomonadota > Alphaproteobacteria > Hyphomicrobiales > Nitrobacteraceae > Bradyrhizobium > Bradyrhizobium ottawaense. Next base: position 3,883,257 of record NZ_LT629693.1, read on the forward strand.
ATGATCAGCAGCAGCGCCGCCACCAGCCGTGGCGCGGCGATCGAACTCGCCAGCGGCATGAAGATCAGGGCGGAGCCGAAACCGGAAAATCCGCGCGCGATGCCCGAGACCAGTGCGATCGCGCAGATCGCGATCGCCACGTTGAGGCTGATGTCGGTCGGGATGAGGCCGGTGATGATCATGCTTTAGTTCTTGAGCATGATGTTGTCCGAAAACCGCCTACACTTTTCGGCATCATGCTCGACGTCCGAGCATGGTCATGCGCGCAACGTGCCGCCGGTCTTCTTCGTTACCTCGGCCACGATTTTCGCCGCCACCGCATCGATTTCCTGATCGGTCAGCGTTTTCTCGCGCGGCTGGATCGTGACGGCGATCGCGATGGACTTCTTGCCGTCCTCGATGCCCTTGCCTTCATAGACGTCGAACACGGTCACGTCCGTAATCAGCTTCTTGTCGACGCCCTGCGCCGAACGCACGATATCGCCGGCCCTGACGCTGCGATCGACGATGAACGCGAAGTCGCGCGACACCGGCTGGAACGCGGAGAGTTCGAGCACCGGCTTGGCGCGGGTCGGCTTCTGCTTCGCATCGGGGATGCGGTTGAGGATCACTTCGAAGGCGATCAGCGGACCATCTGCGCGAAGCGCCTCTAATGTGCGCGGATGCAGTTCGCCGAAATAGCCGAGCACGTTTTGCGGGCCGATCTGAATGGTGCCGGAACGGCCGGGATGCAGCCATGCGGGCCCTCCCGACACGATCTGCAGCGCCTGCATCGGCGCGCCCGCTGCCGCCAGCACCGCGAACGCATCAGCCTTGCCGTCGAGCGCGTCGGCCATGACAGCGCCGGACCAGTGCCGTCCCATGCCTTTCGAGGACGCAAAGCCATGGCGCACGCCGGAGGCCGCGACCATCTGGTCCTCGGGTCTGTCGCCCCTGAACACCTGGCCGACTTCGAACAGCGCCACATCGGAGAAGCCGCGATGGACGTTGGCCTGCGCTGCGGCAACGAGGCCCGGCAGCAGGCTCGGCCGCATGTCGGACAGGTCGGATGCGATCGGATTGGCCACCGCGAGTTCGGCCTGTCCGCCGCCGAACAATTCGGCCGCGGATTTTGAGATGAACGACCACGTCACGGCTTCGACCATGCCGCGCGCGGCGAGCGCGCGCTTGGCGCGGCGGGTGCGGAGCTGGATCTGGGTCAGCACCGGCTTGCGCGGGGCGTCACCGCGGTCGAACGGCGTCATCGGCACCTTGTCGACGCCGACGATGCGCACGATTTCCTCGACGATGTCCGCCTTGCCGCTCACATCGGTGCGCCAGGACGGTACCGCGATCTTCACCACCGGGCCGCTGCCGGCGACCATGAAGCCGAGACGGCCCAGGATCAGTTTCACTTCCGGGAAGGGCACCTCAACGCCCGCGAGCCGCTTGACCTCGGTCAACGGGAATTCGATCACCCGGTCTTCGCCAAACGCCTTGCCGACGACGACGTTCTCGGATGGCGTGCCACCGCACATTTCCATCACCAGCTTGGTGGCGAGTTCCAGCCCCGGCACCATGAAGGCCGGATCGACGCCGCGTTCGAAGCGATAGCGCGCATCCGAATTGATGCCGAGCTTGCGGCCCGACTGCGCGATGTTGATCTCGTTCCACAGCGCGGATTCGATCAGCACGTCCGTGGTGTTCTCGTCGCAGCCGGAGGCTTCGCCGCCCATGATGCCGGCGAGCGATTCGACGCCGTGGTCGTCGGCGATGACGCAGACGCCGCTGTCGAGGGTGTAGGTGCGGCCGTCGAGCGCCAGCAGCGTCTCGCCGTCCTTGGCGCGGCGCACGGTCAGATTGCCCGTCACCTTTTTGGCGTCGAACACATGCAGCGGCCGGGCGCGGTCGTAGGTCATGAAGTTGGTGATATCGACCAGCGCGTTGATCGGGCGCAGCCCGATCGAGGTCAGGCGCTGCTGCAGCCACTCCGGCGAGGGTCCGTTCTTGACGCCGCGCACCAGCCGCAGCGCAAAGCCCGGGCACAGCGCGGCGTCTTCGACCTTGACCTGCACCGGGCAGGGGAATTCACCCTTGATCGGCTTGATACCGGGGTCTTTGAACTTGCCCATGTCGGCGGCGGAGAGATCGCGCGCGATGCCGTGCACGCCGGTGCAGTCCTGGCGATTGGGCGTCAGGTTGATTTCGAGCATGGGATCGCCGAGGCCGGCCCACTGCGCGTAGGCGGCGCCGATGGGCGCATCGGCCGGCAGCTCCATGATGCCGTCATGGTCTTCGGAAATCTGCAATTCGGCCGCCGAGCACAGCATGCCGCGGCTCTCGACGCCGCGGATGGTGCCGACGCCGAGCGTGATGTTCTTGCCGGGAATGAAGGTGCCGGGTGGCGAGAACACGCTGACGAGACCGGCGCGCGCATTCGGCGCGCCGCACACCACCTGCACCGGCGCACCGCCGTCGCCGGTATCGACCATGCAGACGCGCAAGCGGTCCGCATTCGGATGCTGTTCGGCCGAGATCACCCGTGCGATCGAAAACGGCGCCAATGCCTTCGCCTTGTCCTCGATATGCTCGACCTCGAGCCCGATCATGGTGAGCTTGTCGGCAAGCTTTTCCAAGGGCTCGTCGGTGTCGAGATGTTCCTTCAGCCAGGAGAGCGTGAATTTCATGATCTTTGCTTCTCTTGTCCCCTCTCCCGCTTGCGGGGGAGGGTTAGGGTGGGAGCTCTCTCCGCGACGGCAGCGGCAATTGTTTCAAGCACACCATCGCGGTTTGTCATCACGTCGTGATTGCTGAAGCGAAGGACCTGAAACCCCTTCGCCTCGATAACGGCGGAGCGGGTACCATCCTTCTGCTCCGCTTGATTGGAGAAATGCTGCCCGCCGTCGAGCTCGATCACGAGCAGGGCGGCGTGACATACGAAGTCGGCGATATAGTTTTGGATCGGGACCTGACGACGAAAGGAAGCGCCGTTCAATCGATGGCCGCGCAGAGCGGCCCACAGGAGCCGTTCCGCGTCGGTAGAGTTTTTTCGGAGCGCGCGGGCGTTGGAACGAAGTTTGGTGGAGACCTTCCACGTCGGATTGTTCTCGTCAGCCATTGAGACCTCCGATGCGGCGGCACCCCCACCCCAACCCTCCCCCGCAAGCGGGAGAGGGAGTCCGACCTGTCGAGCCGATGGAAGATTCGTACCCCTATATTCGCTCATAGTATGCGTGCGTGCGAAGGTGTTCATCTCGGCGGCAGTCCATTCCCTCTCCCGCTTGCGGGGGAGGGTTAGGGTGGGGGCTCTCTCCGCGGCGAGAGTGTTGAGATACGCCGAGCCGTTCACGACACCCGCTCCGCAAAAACCTCGACCAGACGGAAACGTTCGCACATCAGCATCATGTCTTCGCTGAAGCGGCCCATCCGCCCGAAATAGGTGCGATGGGCTTCGCGCCAATAGCGGAGGCTGCGGTCGCCTTCGCCTTCTTCATAGGCAAAGCCGGCGTCCACTTCGTTGTAGCTGATGTAGCTCACCTCGAGCGTCTCGATCACGCAAGCGGGTACGCCGCGTCCGTCGAGCACGATCCAGCGTTCGCCGGGCGTCGACGTGTTGGGCTCATCCTCGGTGGAGCAGGTCGCGGTCTTCACTTCCCGAACGACAAGGTCGAGCAACTCGTCGGCCAATGCCGGCCCGTCGCCGAACGCGAACGAGCGCAGGCCCTGATATTTCGCAGGGACGGCACTCACGTGCTCAGTCCCCCCGCGAGCGTCGGGACGTCGAGCGGCTTGAAGCCGTAATGCGCGAGCCAGCGCACGTCGTTTTCGAACAACTGCCTCAGATCGGATATGCCGTATTTCAGCATCGCGATGCGATCGATGCCCATACCCCAGGCAAAGCCCTGGTAGACGTCGGGATCGATGCCGCAGGCGCGCAGCACGTTCGGATGCACCATGCCGCAGCCGAGAATCTCCAGCCAGTCCTCGCCTTCGCCGAAGCGAATTTCACCCTTGTCGCGGCGGCACTGGATGTCGACCTCGAGCGAGGGCTCGGTGAACGGGAAGAACGACGGCCGGAACCGCATGTTGAGGTGGTCGACCTCGAAGAACGCCTTGCAGAACTCCTGCAGGATCCATTTGAGATGGCCGAGATGCGAGCCCTTGTCGATGACGAGACCTTCGACCTGGTGGAACTGCGGCGTGTGCGTCGCGTCGGAATCGATGCGATAGGTGCGGCCCGGGCAGATCACGCGGATCGGCGGCTTCTGGGTCAGCATGGTGCGCACCTGCACCGGCGAGGTGTGGGTGCGCAACAGCATGCGCGAACCGTCTTCCTTGGGATTGAAGAAGAAGGTGTCGTGCATTTCCCGCGCCGGATGGCCTTCGGGAAAGTTCAGTTTTGTAAAGTTGTAGTCATCGGTCTCGATGTCAGGACCTTCGGCGACGGCAAAGCCCATGTCGGCGAAGATCGTGTTGACCTCCTCGAACACCTGGCTCAGCGGATGGATGCGGCCCGCTTCGGCCGGCGCTTCGCGCAGCGGCAGCGTGACGTCAATGGTCTCGGAAGCAAGCCGCGCATCGAGTGCGGCCGATTTCAGGATGTCGCGGCGCGCGGTCAGCGCCTCCGTCACCTTGTCCTTGGCGAGGTTGATCGCGGCACCCTGCGTCTTGCGCTCGTCCGGCGACATCTTGCCGAGTGTGGCGAGCAGCGCGGAGATCGAGCCTTTCTTGCCGAGCGCTGCGACACGCACCGCTTCGAGCGCGGGCTCGTCGGAGGCCGCGGCGATTTGGCTGAGAATCTGAGATTCGAGTTGAGCGAGATCGGACATGGCGACGGGCACCTCTGGGGAACACGCGCTCGCAGTCCAAGCGGGATCGTCATCATCCGCGAAAGCGGATGATCCAGTAACCCCCGGGGTCAGTAGGTCGGTCGGTGGTTACTGGATGCCCCGCCTGCGCGGGGCATGACACCGGAATTGCAAGACGCCGCGGCGATTGCGAACTTAAGCCGCGAGCGCGGCCTTGGCCTTCTCGGCGATCGCCTGGAACGCCGACGGTTCGGTGATGGCGAGATCCGACAGCACCTTGCGGTCGACCGTGATGCCCGACTTGGCAAGGCCGTTGATAAACACGCTGTAGGTCATGCCGAACGGACGAACGGCCGCGTTGATGCGCTGGATCCAGAGCGCGCGGAAGGTACGCTTCTTGCGCTTGCGGTCGCGGAAGGCATATTGCCCGGCCTTCTCGACGGCGGCCTTGGCGGCGCGGATGGTGTTCTTGCGGCGGCCGCGGAAACCCTTGGCGGCCTTGTAGACTTTCTTGTGCCTGGCGTGAGAGGTCACACCGCGTTTGACGCGAGACATGACTGCTATCCTTGAATTTTAAATGGGTGACAGATCGCCGCGCGAACGCGGCTCGGCTAATTTGGACCGCGTGCGCGATCAGGCGTTCGGCAAGAAATACTTCTTGATGTTGTCGCCATCGGTCTTGAACAGCACGCGGGTGCCGCGGAGCTGACGAATCTGCTTCTTCGTCCGCTTGATCATGCCGTGGCGTTTACCGGCCTGGGCGGCCATTACTTTGCCAGTGGCAGTCACCTTGAAGCGCTTTTTAGCGCCCGACTTGGTCTTCAGCTTGGGCATTTGGCTCTCCTGTTGCCACAGAAAAACGCGCCCCGAGGGGCGCTTTTGCGGCTTAAAATGCTCGTTAGAGCGTTGGAAGTGCTCAGGTTTTTCCGAAAACGAAACAACCCGCACGGGTCATCGACACGGCAGCCCTTAATCAGCCGGGCGATGAAGGCTGGGCTTATGGCAGAGGAAGCGGAAATTGGCAATGATGAACCGTCACATGGTTTGCATGGACGAATGGCCTGATGTCATCACCCTCAGCCTGGAACAGGAAGAAAATGACCCATTTCAATCAACCTATTTCCCAATCTGCCCGTTTTTCCCTGCTGCGCCGTCCCCTGCGCTGGTTGCCCGTTTTGGCCGTTCTGGCCACTGCGGCGGCACCTGGTACCGCTGACGCGGCCCGAAGGGGCGGAGCCTATGACGGCACCTGGACCACGGTATTCGCGACCACACGGGGCAATTGCTCCTCCGGCTACAGCGTGCCGTTTCTGGTGACCGGCAGCCGGGTTTCCTCGGCCGGCGGCGGCCGGGTCGCCGGCTCGGTCCGCCGCGGTGGCGCGGTAGCGGTTCGGGTATCGGTCGGCGCGTCCAGAGCGAGCGGCGGCGGCCGGCTCGTCGGCAACAGCGGTGCGGGCTCATGGAGCGGCATCATTACCGGCGACCGCTGCAGCGGCACCTGGCAGGCGACGCGAAGCTAGAGGGAGCGCGGCGCGCCCATTCTACTTTGCATGGGGTTGTTTTCGCAATTTTGGTCAGCGAAATCCGGGACCCAAGTGTCCCCGGGTCAGCAACGCACCACGCCGCAAAGTGCGGCGCGTTGCGCAGCATCCGGGGAGCGCATCAAAACGAAAACGGCCCGCCAGATCAACTGACGGGCCGTCTTGCAATCTCACAAATTCAAATCAGCGCGGCGCCAGTACCATCACGACCTGGCGGCCTTCGAAACGCGCATCCTGCTCGACCTTGGCGTATTCGGCGACGTCGGCCTTGACCTTGTCCAGGAGCTTGGTGCCGATTTCCTGGTGCGCCATTTCGCGGCCACGGTAGCGCAAGGTGATCTTGACCTTGTCGCCTTCCTCGAAGAACCGCTGCATCGCGCGCATCTTCACGTCGTAATCGTGATCGTCGATCATCGGCCGCAGCTTGATCTCCTTGATCTCGACGACCTTCTGCTTCTTGCGGGCTTCGGCGGCTTTCTTCTGCGCGGAATACTTGAACTTCCCGTAGTCCATGATCTTGCAAACGGGAGGATTATTGTTCGGCGAAATCTCGACAAGATCCATGCCCGCTTCAAGGGCCATCTTGACGGCCAACACGGTTTCGACCGTGCCGTGGTTGAGGCCGGTCTGATCAATCAGCTGGATCTGCGCGTTGCGGATTTCATCATTGGTGCGCGGCCCGTCTTTGGTCGCGGCGGGCGGGGCTCTGTTGGGACGGCGAATGGGTAACTCTCCAAAGTTGTGAAGGAAGGCCTTATTTTGAAGCAATACGCGTCGGCGAGCAAGCGAACTCGCTGTGTGCGCGCTAAAACCGTCAAATGCGAGGCATTTTGGTCACGCCGGGCAAATATAGCGCGATCGCATGATCCGCAAGGACAGTCCGGACCGGTCGACCGTTGACCGATCGGGCGTGCTCACGGACAAAGCAGCGGGCGAGAGCAGCGGAACCATGACCAATTCAGCGCCAATCGATCAGGAACCGGCCTTTATCGAGGTCGGCGAGGGCGATGGCCGCCGCCGGATCGCGGTGCGCGCTCGTGCCGGGGCTGCGCCCGGCAGCACAAGCGGTGCGCCCGGGCTGTTCTGGCTCGGCGGCTTCAATTCCGACATGCGGGGCACCAAGGCGCTGGCGCTGGATGAATGGGCCGCCAGCAATGGCCGCGCCTGCGTCCGGTTCGATTATTCCGGCCACGGCGAATCCGGCGGCGCCTTCATCGACGGCACCATCGGGCGCTGGCTGGAAGAGAGCGTGGCCGTGTTCGAGCAGTTCTGCCGCGGGCCGCAGGTCGTGATCGGCTCGTCGATGGGCGGCTGGATGGCGCTGCTGCTGGCGCGCGCAATCGCGAGCCGCGCGGCGGCGCGTGCGTCGCTGGCCGGGCTGGTGCTGATCGCGCCGGCCCCGGATTTTACCGAACAATTGATGTGGAACGGCTTCTCGCCTGACATCCGCGAGGAGATCACGACCAAGGGAGTCTGGATGCGGCCGTCGGAATATGGTGACGGCACGCCCTATCCGATCACGCGCGCGCTGATCGAGGAGGGCCGCAACCACCTCCTGCTCGGCAGCGCCATCGATGTCGGATGCCCGGTGCGCATCCTGCAGGGCGCGCAGGACCCCGACGTGCCGTGGCAGCACGCCTTTGCACTGGCGCACCGGTTGCCGGCCGAGGACGTGGTGATGACGATGATCCAGGACGGCGACCACCGCCTGTCGCGGCCGCAGGACATCGCACGGATTCTCGCGGCGGTGGCGGAGATCGGGTGAGCTATCGCTACGCTTCCCGGTGTCATCGTCCGCCTTGTGCGCAATTGCGCACTGGGGCGGACGACCCAGTACGCCGCGCCATATCGATTTATCTCGCGCTCTCTGGAATACTGGGTGCCCCGCCTTCGCGGGGCATGACAAGAATGGGTGAGGAGACAACGCCATGAACACCGCCACCATGCTCCGCGCCTTCTGCGATGCCGTCGAGCAGCGCAACGGCAAGGCGTTTGCGGAACTGTTCACGGAAGATGGCGTCTATCACGACGTGTTCTACGGCGCGTTCGCAGGGAGCGCCAAAATTGCCGAGTTGGTCGACGACTGGTTCTATCGCACCGCGACCGATTTTCGCTGGGACATGCACACGCCGGTCAGCGACGGCCACACGCTCTATGCGCGCTACACCTTCAGCTACCGCTCGACGCTGCCGGAAGCCGAGGGCGCCCGCGCGATGTTCGAGGGCGTCGCGATCATGAAATTGCGCGACGGCAAGATCACGGAATACCACGAGGTCGCCAACACCGCGCCCGCTTTCGTCGACATCAAGTTCGCACCCGAGCGTATCGCGAAAATCATCGCCAGGCAGGGCGCCGCGCTGAAGGCGCGGCCGGAGATGAAGCGGCATCTGGTGGAGTGAGCTTCATGCTCCAGCTTCCACGAACTCGTCATGCCCGGGCTTGTCCCGGGCATCCACGTTCTTCCTAACAACAAGCAAGACGTGGATGGCCGGGACAAGCCCGGCCATGACGAAGAAAACCTCGCGACGCGGACGCAACTACGGCGGCGGCACATTCGTCATCGGCTTCTTCTGCGCCAGAGCCGCTACCGTCGAGGTGCCGATCGGGCCCTTCTCGTCATAGAGCCAGCATTCGCCGATCGCGATGCCCTCGCTGGCGTGGTGGTTCACCACGTCAAAGCCGATCCATCGCGTCACCGGCAGACGGTGCAGATACAGCGTGACGTCGCTGTTGATGTAGCCGAGGCCCTGGTCACCGGCATTGGCGAACGGGCTCGCAAAATCCGCGCCGGTTGCGACATGGACGAACGGCGACATCGGTACGCCCTCGACCATCTCGCGGACCTCGCTCATCCACAGCCGCCGGGGGCCGCGCGAGCCCATCGCGCCGACAATGGGCCGCGTCGTCCATTTGCCGTTCATGCCTAACCGGGGGTCGGTCGGCGCCGGAATCGCGTCGGGCACGGCGCGTCTCAGTTCGCTGGCGACCAGACGTTGCCGGGCGCATTTTCCGTCCGGCGCAACAACTGGCAGGAGGCGCGCGCCATGCTGGTGCCGCCGGAAAGAAACTCGGCTTCCACCACCTTGACCCGCTTGCCGTCGCGGATGAGCTTGGTGGTGACTTCCACCGGCGTCTGGATGTTAGGCAGCCGAAACATGTCGACCGTCAGTCGCGCGGGTACGAATTCGTCGGAGCCGTGCTGCTCCTCGATCACGTGGGCCAACAGGCCGATGACGACGCGACCATGCATCGAGTTCGGGTCCCACGGACCGTTCGAGACTGGATTAGGGATGAAGGTGTCGCCGCGCTTGGCGAAGAAGGGTTGTTTTGTCATGGCCGGGGAACATGACGGAAAGCGTGCAACGAAATCAAGGGTGATAGCTGTGCTGATTCCTCATGGTGAGGAGGCGCTCTTGCGCCGTCTCGAACCATGAGGCCACAGACGGGCCTACATCCTTCGAGACGCGCTACGCGCTCCTCAGGATGAGGGTTGGCCGGTTGTGCACCACTCCAGACGCACACTATCGTCGGTCTCGCTCGCGTCGGCGCGCTTCGCCAATGCGGCAAAGGCCTCCCGCGCCATCAGCTGCGACAGCGCCCACACCGCCGCGCCGCGGACCAGCGGGCTTGCGTCATTGAGCAGGCGCTCGGCCTCTGATGCCAGTGACGCATCGTCGGCGTTGCCGATCGCGATCAGCACGTTGCGGATGAAGCGGTCGCGGCCGATGCGCTTGACCGGCGATTTGGCAAACAGGGCGCGGAACGCGGCATCGTCGAGTCGGACCAGTTCTGCAAGCAGCGGCGCGCGCAATTCCGCGCGCGCGGCAAGTTTTGCTTCGCGGCCCGCTTGCGCGAACTTGTTCCACGGGCACACCGCGAGACAATCGTCGCAACCATAAATGCGGTTGCCGATGGCTTTGCGAAACTCGTGCGGGATCGGTCCCTTGTTCTCGATCGTGAGATAGGAAATGCAGCGCCGCGCATCGAGCTTGTAGGGCGCCGGAAACGCCGCGGTCGGACAGATCTCCTGGCAGGCGTTGCACGAGCCGCAGTGATCGCCGTCAGCCTGGTCGCGCGGCAGGTCGGCTGCGGTGTAGATCGCGCCGAGGAACAGCCATGAGCCGAATTCGCGCGAGACCAGATTGGTGTGCTTGCCTTGCCAGCCCAGTCCCGCCGCCTGCGCCAGCGGCTTTTCCATCACGGCGGCGGTATCGACGAAGACTTTCAGCTCCTCGCCCGATTCGGTAGCAAACCATCGCGCCAGCGCCTTCAGGCGCTTCTTGACGACGTCGTGATAATCGTCGCCCTGGGCGTAGACCGAGATCGTGCCGTGGCTGCGCCTTGCGAGCATCTCAAGCGGATTTTCATCCGGTCCGTAGTTGACGCCGAGCATGATGATCGAGCGGACGCCGGGCCACAACGCCTGCGGATCCATTCGCCGTTCGGGATTGGCCGCCAGCCAGTCCATGTCGCCGTGCGCGCCGGCCTCGAGGAATTCGCGAAAGTATTTTCCGGCCCCTGCGATCGCATCCGGATCGGTGACGCCGATGCAATCGAAGCCCAAAGCGCGGGCTTCTCGCGCCAGCGCGGCTTTCAGTTCCGTGCTGGAACCCCTGGCGTTGCCGTTCAGAAGTCGAGGTCCACGTAGGTCCGCGACGCCGGCACCCCCGCCAGCCATTCGCTCAGCAGCGGGCGGAACGACGGGCGGGATTTCACCCGCGCGTACCACGCCTTTGCCGCGTCGTCCTCGCTCCATGGCACGTCGCCCAGATAATCGATCGCCGAAAGATGCGCCGCGGCGGCGAGGTCCGCATAGGTCAGCCGGTCGCCGGCGAGAAAGTTCCGCGTCTGCGCCAGCCAGCCGATATAGGCCAGATGATAGCGCACATTGACCTTGGCCGCGCGGATCACGTCGGTCGCGGGCGCGCCGCCGCCGTTCTCCTCGCTCATGAAGCGCTTGTAGATGCGCTCGGTCACCAGCGGGTTGGAGGCCTCCTCGAAGAACTTGTCGTTGAACCACGCCATCAGCCGGCGCACCTCGATGCGTTCGCCCATCGACGTCGGCAGCAGCCGCCGCTCGTCGGCATCCGCGCCGTGAACCTCGTCGAGATATTCGGCGATGATGCCGGCGCCGGGAATTGGCGGCCGGCCTTCGGCGATCATGACCGGCGTGTGACCCGCCGGATTGAGCGCGAGGAACGCCTCGCGTCGCTCCCAGGGCCGTTCTTCCACCAGGCGCAGATCGAGGCCGTGTTCGCCGAGGATCAGGCGAATGAAGCGCGAGTGCGGACAGAACGGATGATGAAACAGCGTGTACATGCAGTCCTTGGTAGCTGCGCGGCGCTTTACGAAGCCTCAACCGGGCCGCCGCGGTGCGAATCCGGACGCTATAGCCCAGCAGAGGCGTGAGGCAACCTGTGTTTTGGCGTTTTTTTGCGATTGCGAGAGCCGAGCGAATAAGCGAGAAGAGCCCGGCTTTTGCAGCAAAAATGGACCACATCATGATGTCTGATGCAGTACGGGCGGTGATTCTCGGCATCGTCGAGGGCATCACGGAATTTCTGCCGGTTTCCTCGACCGGCCATATGCTGCTGGTGCAGCGCTTCTTCGGCCTTGGCGAGGGCAATTTCTGGAACAGCTTTGTCGTGCTGATTCAGCTCGGCGCGATTCTCGCGATCGTCGTGCTCTACTTCGCCAAATTGTGGCGGGTCGCGCTCGGCATGTTCTCGAACCCGGACGACCGCCGGTTCGTGATCGGCGTGCTGGTAGCGTTCCTGCCCGCGGTTGTCATCGGCCTGATCGCCGGCAAATACATCAAGGAATTTCTCTTCAATCCGTGGGTGGTGTGCTTCTCGCTGATCGTCGGCGGTGCGATCCTGATGTGGGTCGATCAGCTCGATCTCAATCCGCACGAGGACGACGCCACCAAGTTTCCCCTGCTGATGTATCTGTGGATCGGCATCGCGCAGTGCCTCGCCATGATTCCCGGCGTGTCGCGCTCCGGCGCCAGCATCGTGGCGGCGATGTTGCTGGGTGCAGAAAAGCGCGCGGCGGCGGAGTTTTCGTTCTTTCTGGCGATTCCGACCATGGTCGGCGCCTTCGCCTATGATTTCTACAAGAACCGCGGCGAGATGACGACCGATCACCTCGGCATCATCGCGATCGGATTCGTGGTCTCGTTCATCACGGCGATGATCGTGGTGAGGAGCTTCCTGAACTACGTCACCCGCCACGGCTTTACGTTCTTCGCCTGGTGGCGCGTCATCGTCGGCACGCTCGGCCTGATCGCGCTGGCGCTGGGGAAGTAGGAAGTAATTTGCACGGAAGCCGTAGGATGGGCAAAGGCGCCTTTGCGCTATGCCCACCATCTATCGATTTAATTCGGGCTCCAAATGGTGGGCACGCTTCGCTTTGCCCACCCTACTGGGGAAGTAGGGCTTACGCGCCGTTGCGCTGAAACTGCCCGGCGGCGCGGAAGCGCCAGAGATATTGCGGGGCGATCGCTTCCATCGAATCCGGCGCGATGCCGAGCCCTTCCAGCGTCAGGCTGGCTGCCTTCGCGGCATCCGACACCACGTTGTCGGACCGCAACAGCTCGACCTGGTCCGGCGTCAGCTTCAGCGCGCCGGGCGCGAACTGCAGGAACAGCGCCTGCAGCTTGGCGAGGCCGAACGGCAGCGGAATCAGCATGCGGTTGCGTTCGGTGATGGCGAGGATGATTTCCATGATCTCGCGCATGGTCAGCACTTCCGGCCCGCCGAGCTCGTAGGTCGCGCCAGCCCTGGCCTTGCCGTCGACGGCTTCCGCCACCGCGGTCGCGACATCGCCGACATAGACCGGCTGCATCCGGGTCGCGCCACCGCCGATCAGCGGCAGCATGGGAGATATGCGCGCCAACGCGGCAAAGCGGTTGGTGAATTGGTCCTCGGGGCCGAACACCACCGAGGGTCGCAGGATGGTGGCCGAAGGCACCGCCGCCAGCACGGCCTGTTCGCCGGCCGCCTTGGAGCGGGAATAGGCCGACAGCGAGTTCTCGTGGGCGCCGATCGCGGAGACATGCACCATCCGCGCGCCTGCGGCCGCGGCCGCCCGGGCGACGGTCTCGGCGCCCTTGGCCTGCACCGCGTCAAACGATTGCGCGCCACTTGCAGCCAGGATGCCGACCAGGTTGATGGCGATGTGGGAATCGCGCATCGCCGCCTCTACCGAGGCCGGATAGCGCAGATTGGCCTGCACGGCGTGGATCTGGCCGACCCGGCCGAGGGGCTGCAGGTAGCCCGCCAGTTCGGGCCGCCGCACCGCCACCCGGATGCGGAAACCGCGCTTGGCCAGGGCCCGGACCACGTTTCGCCCCAGAAAGCCCGATCCGCCGAAAACCGTGACGAGCGTTTCCTGGTTCGATGCCAAGTCCGATGCCATAGGGTCCATTCCTGCGGGTCAAATTCGAGAGATCGCTGGGGTAGTTAGCGGATTCGCGATACGCCAACCCGCCGCCGCTGTACAGCGTATTTGGAATGCATTGAAGCAATTTGACAAGCGCGTAACCGGTCCTTACTAACCCGCCCGGGCCCAGGTGGCGGAATTGGTAGACGCGCTGGCTTCAGGTGCCAGTGGCTTAACGGCCGTGAAGGTTCGAGTCCTTTCCTGGGCACCATTTGCCCATGCCCAAAAATCGTTGTGATCCGGCTTGGCGTGATGCGCCGAGCCGCGCTCGCGCGTGCGCCAAGGGCATCGCGGCTAACCCGCGGCCTCCGGATCGGAGCCCGAGCCGCCCTGGGTGTGCCCGTCCGGGCCGCGGCTGAACACGCCGTAATTGCTCGATTTCATCCCGCCGCCGCCATTGCTGGTGCCGTGAACGGTCAGCCCCAGCTTCAACAGTTCGCGAACGGCCGCCGCGCGCGTCGGCATCCGGTGCTTGAAGCGAAAATCGTCGAGCGCCGAGAGTTCTTCCGGAGAGAGCATCACCTGCAGTCGTTCGTCGCGAAGGTCAGCCATCGGAAACACCCAAGTTGAGATCATTGAGTAGTTTACTCAACGTCCGCCCTTGGCGCCGGTTCCGCAAAAGCAGATTCAGCCGCCAAATTAGCTAAATACTATAGTAAAAACAATAACTTAAGTGTTGATTCGGGGTTAACGCGGGCGCATATTTGGAGGCGAGGAGCCAGCCCATGACCATGACAGAGACCGTCAAGTTGCCACGCAAGCTTTCCGAAGAGGCCAATCAGCGACCGCCGCTGCGACCGAGCCACGCGGACGTCATCAAAAATCTCGAACGCTGGGCCAACAGCGCAGGCTTGCAGCCGCCGAAACTGGAAGCGCAAAAATGAATCACGACGGCGGGCGCGTCTCGCCGCCGCAGAACGATTCGCCTCAGACGAATCGCCGGCCGGCCCGTTGGGCCACGGACTTCTGCACGAAGTACATTCCGACCAGCGAAACGGTCGCCGTTGCGACGACGATGTATCCCAGCCAGTCGAAATGCCGGAGCGAACCATCGGCATTTTCCGCGATGATCGCCGCCGCCAGCACGGAGCCGAGTCCGCCCGAGAGTTGTTGCAGCGAAGCGCTGACGGCGCTGAAGGAACCGCGCTGACTGGGGTCGGGGATCGCCGAAATCAGCGCCTGCGACGGGATCATGCGCGAAAAGATGCCGACGAACATCAGCACGTTGACCACAATGGCTGTCGTCAACGAGACCTGACCGAGATGCGTGTAGATCAGCACCATGACAACAGACATCGCGCTGCCGAACACGAAGGTCGGAAACTTTCCGAACGCATCGCTGGCACGCCCCACCAGAGGCCCCGTGACAATGCTGAACAGGCCCGAGACCAGATAGATCGTCGGCAGATGCAGGATGTCGATGCCGAGATTGTGCACGGTGTAGGCACTGCCGAACGGCATCAGCATGTAGCCGCCGGTCGCCAGCAACGTCGTCACCAGGAACGCCATCGTGTAACGGGTTTGCGTGACCGTCGCGATCAGGTGCCGGAACGCGGTGCCTTCCTGCTTGAGCAGCAGATGGGCGTTGACGGGCTTCATCAGCAGCACGACCGCAGCCATCGCGGCGATCGACAACACGATGAGCGCCGCGAAAGAGACGTGCCAGTTCCAGTGGTTGGAAAGAAACAGGCCGGCCGGAATTCCGAGCACCTGACTGGCGGCGAATGCGGTTTGAACAAAGCCCATCACGCGACCGCGCTGCTGCAGCGAAAACAGGTCGGTGGTGATTGCGAGCACGACCGAGCCGATCACGCCGCCGAACAATCCGGTTACGATTCGACCCAGCAACAACACGTGGTAGTTCGGCGCGAGCGCGCACAACGCCGTCCCGAGGGTGAAGCCGACATAGAAAAACAGCAGCAGGCGCTTGCGGTCGAAACGATCGGCAAATCCTGCGCTGAGGATGCCTGAGATTCCGGCGCTGAACGCATAGGCCGAGACTGCCACGCCGAACTGTCCGGCGGTGATATCGAGCGCCGGCATGATGATGGCGCCGAGCGGCGACATGATCGTGAAGTCGAGAATCACGGTGAACTGGACGAACGCCAGCAGCGCGACCAGCAGCGACTGGTAGCGCGTGAACCCGCGATCCAACGGCGGTTGATCGGCAATCTGTTCGTTCATGACGTCCATTCATGCAGGGGAAAGCGGGTTGCGCGTTCAAGCAGCGCGGCGTCGCCGGATCAAGCGATTATCGATGCACCGATACGCCCGGGGATCACATAAAAGTGCTTCCGGACTATGTCGGTGACTCGGTGAGCAATCCTATCGTGCCTTGGCCTTCGGGCCGCCGTCGACCGGCTTGGCCCTGATGCGCATGCGGTCGCCGGAAACCTTCTCGATCTCGAAAGCGTCGGTTTTTCGCACGAGATCGCTGAGCTTGCTCGAGCCGTAGGTCCGCGCGTCAAAGTCCGAGAACAGATTCGAAATCTGCTCGCCCACCGTGCCGAGCAGGACCCAGCCATCTTCGCTCTCGATTTGCGAAATGGCTTTTTGCAGGATCGGGATCGCGGCGCTTGGCGGCTCCAACGAGCTCGGCTTCGCGGTAGCGTTCGCGCCGCTACTCGCGGCCCTCGGCACCAGGTTCTCGGTGTAGATGAACCGGCGGCAGGCCTGCCGGAAACTTTCCGGCGTCTTCTGCGCGCCAAAACCGTAGACGTCGGCGCCCTGCTCGCGGAGGCGCGAAGCAAGGCGGGTAAAATCGCTGTCGGAAGATACCAGGCAGAAGCCGTCGAACCTTCCGCTGTGCAGCAGGTCCATCGCATCGATGACGAGAGCGATATCGGACGCGTTCTTGCCCTTGGTGTAGGCGAACTGCTGGTACGGATCGATCGCGTATTTCTGCAGGATATCGGACCAGGATTTGAGCTGAGGCGTTGAAAAGTCGCCATAGATGCGGCGCACGCTGGCCTCGCCGAACTTCGCCACCTCTTCGAACAGCCCGCCGGCGATCTGCGGCGAGGTGTTGTCGGCGTCGATAAGCACGGCAAAACGGGGCAGTCGTTGCTGTTCGGCTTTCACAGGGCACCCCCGGTTGTGGCGACGGGCGATCGATACTGACGCGATTCCACCTGTTCTGGAAAGGCCCAGAAAATACGCGTTTGGCACGCCGCGCCCCTCGTTTGTTGGCGATTTCGACGTTAGTTTAGGCCCTCATCGATTCGAAGAGGTTCTGAACGTAATGACCATCCGCCTGCATCGCGGCGATCTGCCCGATTTGTCCCGCTACACGGATTCGGTGGCGATCGATACCGAGACCATGGGGCTCAATCCGCATCGCGACCGGCTCTGCGTGGTGCAGATGTCGAACGGCGACGGCAGCGCCGACGTGATCCAAATTCCGAAGGGGCACACCGACGCGCCGAACCTGAAGGCGCTGCTGGCGAATCCGAAGATCACCAAGATCTTCCATTTCGCGCGGTTCGATCTCGCCGCGCTCTACAACGCCTTCGGCGTGATGCCGCAGCCGGCCTACTGCACCAAGATCGCCTCGCGGCTGACCCGCACCTATACCGACCGCCATGGCCTGAAGGATCTGGTGCGCGAGGTGCTCAACATCGATCTGTCGAAGCAGCAGCAATCGAGCGACTGGGGTTCGCCGAACCTGAGCGAGGCGCAGCTCGCTTACGCCGCCTCCGACGTGCTGCATCTGCATGCCTTGCGCGAACGGCTCGACGCCATGCTGGCGCGCGAAGGCCGCACCGAACTGGCCCAGGCCTGCTTCGACTTTCTGCCGTTCCGGGCCAAACTCGATCTCGGCGGCTGGGAGGCCGAGGACATTTTCGCGCATTCCTGAGCCCGGAATTGACCGAATCCTTGCCGGGCGACGTTCCCGCCCCGTTTCGGTCACAGTGGTGGGACCACGTCCGGGCTGCATATTCAGGCAATCCCGGCTACAATCCCGGGTGAATCTCTCGCTCTGGAGCGGTGGTGAACTCGGTACAGAACCCAGCAGCCTTTGGCGCCGGCATGGAGGCGCGCTTCGCCGCAGCCGCCCGCCACAGCCGCATGGTGCGGGTGCTGCGGGTCGCGGTACCCGCCGCCGTGATTGTCGCGATGGCCGCTATCGTCGCCGTGTCGGTCTTCAATCCGTTCCGCATGCTGCTGCCGAAGCTGCCGGTCGACATGGGAAATCTGGTGGTGTCCGGCACCAAGATCACGATGGAATCGCCGCATCTCGCCGGCTTTTCCACCGACCAGCGGCCCTACGAGATGTGGGCCAAGGCCGCCACCCAGGACCTGACCGATCCCGATCATGTCGAGCTCAGTCAGTTGCGCGCCAAGGTGGCGATGGAAGACAAGAGCACCGTGACGCTGGATGCCCGTACCGGCTATTACGACAGCAAGTCGCAGATGCTGGACCTTCGAAAGGATATCTTTCTGCAATCCTCCACCGGGTATGAGGCCAAACTTTCCCAGGCCTATGTCGACATCAACAAGGGCGCGGTGACCTCGGACGAACATGTCGACGTCAAACTGCTGAACGGCACGCTGACCGCCGACAGGCTCAGGATCATCAACAGCGGCGAGGTGGTTCGCTTCGAAGGCAATGTGGTGATGAACCTGGTCATGGAGCAACCGACCGCTCCTGCTCCCGAGCCTGAACCGGCGGCGCCGAAGCAGCGGTCCACATCGGCCAAGTTCGCCAACCCGAAGTGATATTGATGAAGCAATTTTTCCCGCGCAGCCTTGCAATGATGGCGTTCGCGCTCGCGATCGGCGCGTGCAACGGCGCCCACGCCCAAGGCGCCGTGTCCGGCGTGCCGAATGCGATGCAGGGATTTTCGCAGAACCGCGACCAGCCGATCCAGATCGAGGCGGCCTCGCTCGAGATGCGCGACAAGAAAAAGGAAGCGACCTTCTCCGGCAATGTGAAGGTGGTGCAGGGCGACACCACCATGACGGCGAAGTCGCTGGTGGTGTTTTACGATTCCGGTGGTTCGGCCGCGGCGCCTGCTGCGAAGGGCGCAAAGAACGCACCGATGCAGGCCGCGTCACCCGGCCCCGGCGGCAGTTCGTCGATCCGCAAGCTGGAAGCCAAGGGCAATGTCGTGGTGACCCAGAAGGAGCAAGTCGTGACCGGCGACAGCGCGATCTTCGATACCCGCGCCAATCTGATCACCATGGCGGGTGGGGTGGTGCTGACCCAGTGCAAGAACGTGCTGCGGGGCGACCGTCTGCTGGTCGACATGACGACCGGCGTGTCGCGGGTGGAATCCGACAGTGGCAGGGTGCAGGGCCTGTTCGACCAGTCAGCAGGAAAGGACTGCGGATCCGGCGCGGGTGGCGCGAAGCCGGGCATGCCTTCGTTGATTCCTGGAAAAAAATGATATATATCAATGGCTTAAATATTATTTAGGCCGTCTGTGGTTGAAGCTGATGGTGTGAGCCTGTATCTACGGCTGGCACGACGGGGTGTTTGGGGACATCCATTCATGGTTCGCAGGCGATTTGATTCGCCAGCGCACGCATCGCGGATCATCGCGAAGGGCTCAAGCGAAGCGGGATGGTGGATTTACTTGGCATGTTCCGTCGACGCCCCGCGAAACGCGGGCCGGCAGGGTTTGCGCGTTCGCGGGACGACATTACCGCGCTCGGCGATTCCTTCGGCAACATGCTGACGAGCCCGGTGCGCGACGCGCCGCCGATGGCGCGCACGGCGCCGGTGCCGGGGCTGGAACTGCCGCGGCCACAGCCGGCCGCGGAGCCGGCGCTCGACGAACGTCCGCGCGCCCGCGCCCCGGCCCCTGGTAACCCGGCCCCCAATACCCAAGCCCCAAGGGCCCAGGCGCCCAACACCCAGGCCCCCAAGACCAACGGCGCCGCCGCCCCGCGTTTCATCAAGCGGCCGGGCTATCTGGCTGTGCATAGCGTGGAAAAGAGTTTCGGCACCCGCAAGGTCGTGCGGGGCGTCAGCATCTATGTCCGGCGCGGCGAGGCGGTCGGTTTGCTGGGTCCGAACGGCGCCGGCAAGACCACGGTGTTCTACATGATCACCGGGCTGATCAAGGCGGATCGCGGCGCGATCGAACTCGACGGTCACGACGTCACCAAGTTGCCGATGTACCAGCGCGCGCGGCTCGGCATCGGCTATCTGCCGCAGGAAGCCTCGATCTTTCGCGGCCTCACCGTCGAGCAGAATATTCGCGCGGTGCTCGAAGTGGTCGAGCCGAACAAGAAGAAGCGCGAAGCCGAACTCAATTCGCTGCTCGAGGAATTCAACATCACGCGCTTGCGTAAATCGCCGTCGATTGCGCTGTCCGGCGGCGAACGCCGCCGCGTCGAAATCGCGCGCGCGCTGGCGACGCGCCCGAACTACATGCTGCTCGACGAACCCTTTGCCGGCATCGATCCGATTGCGGTCGGCGACATTCAGGATCTGGTCCGCCACCTCACCAATCGCGGCATCGGCGTGCTGATCACCGACCATAATGTGCGCGAAACGCTCGGCCTGACCGATCGCGCCTATATCGTCTATGCGGGAGAGATCTTGACCGAAGGCAGCCCGGAGGAGATCGTCAACGATCCGGATGTACGGCGCCTTTACCTTGGTGAGGAATTCCGCCTCTAGTCGTTTTTTAGTGGGCGTCAAGCCGTGTACAAGGGCTTTGGACTAAGATAAGCAAGAATCGGACCAAGTTTCACTGGATCGGTTCTCGCCTCCATGGCTCTGACGCAGAGACTAGAATTCCGCCAGTCGCAGTCGCTGGTTATGACGCCGCAGCTGATGCAGGCGATCAAGCTGCTGCAGCTGTCGAATCTCGACCTTTCGGCCTTCGTCGAGGAGGAGCTGGAGCGCAATCCGCTGCTGGAGCGCGCCAGCGACGGCCCGGAAGCCCCGGTTGCGGGCGAGCCGGTTGCCGAGCGCGCCGAATTCTCCGATTCCGGCGATTCCCAGGGCTATGGCGATGATTCCGGCGGCGACGCTTCCGAGATGTCCGGCGGCTCCGCCGGCGATTCCTTCGAACCCGGCCAGGAAGAGTGGCTGAACCGCGATCTCGGCACCCGCACCGAAATCGAGCAGACGCTCGACACTCCGCTCGACAACGTCTTCACCGAAGAGCCCGCCGAAGCGGCCGCGCGCGTGGCGCAGGACGCCGCGCCCACCGCCTATACCGAATGGGGCGGCGGCGCCTCCAACGACGAAGACTACAATCTGGAAGCCTTTGTAGCCGCCGAAGTAACGCTCGGCAGCCATCTCGCCGAGCAGCTCGCGGTCGCGTTCGCGTTCCCCGCCGAGCGGATGATCGGGCAGTATCTGATCGATCTGGTCGACGACGCCGGCTACGTGCCGGCCGATCTCGGGCAGGCCGCCGAACGGCTCGGCGCCTCGCAAGGGGATGTCGAGGCGGTGCTCGCCGTGCTGCAGAAATTCGATCCGCCCGGCGTGTGCGCGCGAAATCTCAGCGAATGCCTCGCAATCCAGCTCCGCGAACTCAATCGCTACGACCCCGCGATGCAGGCGCTGGTCGAGCATCTCGATCTCCTCGCCAAGCGCGATATCGCCTCGCTGCGCAAGCTGTGCGGCGTCGACGACGATGACATCACCGACATGATCGGCGAGATCCGCCGGCTCGATCCCAAGCCCGGCCTGAAGTTCGGCTCGGCGCGGACGCAGACCATGGTGCCGGATGTCTATGTGCGGCCCGGTCCGGACGGCGGCTGGCATGTCGAGCTCAACAGCGACACGTTGCCGCGCGTGCTGGTCAATCAGGTCTATTACACCGAGCTGTCGAAGACGATCCGCAAGGACGGCGACAAATCCTATTTCACCGATTGCCTGCAGAATGCGACCTGGCTGGTCCGCGCGCTCGATCAGCGCGCCCGCACCATCCTCAAGGTCGCCACCGAAATCGTGCGCCAGCAGGACGGCTTCTTCACCCATGGCGTCGCGCATCTGCGCCCCCTGAACCTCAAGGCGGTGGCGGACGCGATCCAGATGCACGAATCGACGGTGTCGCGGGTGACGGCCAACAAATACATGGCGACCAACCGCGGCAGCTTCGAACTGAAGTATTTCTTCACCGCCTCGATCGCATCGGCCGACGGCGGCGAAGCCCATTCGGCGGAGGCCGTTCGTCATCACATCAAGCGGCTGATTGACGCGGAGGCCCCGGCCGCGATCCTTTCCGACGATACCATTGTGGAACGATTGCGCGAGACCGGCATTGATATTGCCCGCCGCACCGTCGCGAAATACCGCGAAGCGATGCGTATTCCATCCTCGGTGCAGCGTCGCCGTGATAAACAGAGCATGCTCGGTAATGCCCTTTCCGCCCCCGCCACCTCCTCCGACCGGTCCCGCGATACGGCTCCTGCCTGATTGCGTTCGCGTCAAATCGCGATAGTCTCGATCCCCCTTAGAGTGCGATCCGGAAAACTACCTACTGGTTTTCCGAACAGATCATGCTCCACTAACAAACGTCAGAGTGGTGGGCATCCAGCGAGGCATCCAATGACCCTTCGAATCTCCGGGAAAAGCATCAGCGTCGGCGAAGCGCTTCGTTCGCGCGTCAGCGAGCGCACCGATGAAGTCCTGCGAAAATATTTCGACGGCAACTATTCCGGCCACATCACGCTGAGCAAGGACGGCTTCGGCTTCCGCACCGACTGCTCGCTGCACCTCGATTCCGGGATTACGCTGGAAGCCGATTCGAACGCCACCGACGCCTATGCCAGCGCCGACCAGGCGCTTCTGATGATCGAGAAGCGGCTGCGCCGCTACAAGAGCCGGCTGAAGGACCGCTCCGCCCGCAAGACCTACGCAGCCTCCGCAGCGCTCGCCGAGATGGATGCGCCGACGCTGGACGCGCCGAGCTATGTGATCGAGGCGCCCGCCGAGGACGACGAGGTCACTGCCTACAGCCCCGTCATCATCGCCGAGGCCACCACGTCGCTGAAGCGGTTTTCGGTCAGTGAGGCGGTCATGGAGCTCGATCTGACGGGGGCGGCCTGCATCGTGTTCCAGCACGGTTCCAGCGGCCGGGTGAACATCATTTACCGGCGTACCGACGGCAATGTGGGCTGGGTCGACCCCCCGGCGGTTACCCCCTGACATATATGCCGGAGAGCATTGACGCCCCCAGCCGCCCTACCTATGGTCCGCCGCCTTTAAGCATAGGGTGCAAGAACGGGCCGTTCGGGAGTTGGCACCGGTCATGTGTTGGAGTAGAAGCCCCCAACTCGGGACCCGGTCCTAAGCCCGCCTCCCGTCTCACCTTCTTGACGCCACGGTTCTAAAACCTATCTCGCAACCTGTCGGTTCAATTCACCTCGGAACGCCCCATGACGATTACCGATCTGGTCGCACCCGAGGCGATTCTCCCTGCATTGAAGGTCATCAGCAAGAAGCAGGCGCTGCAGGAACTGGCGGCGCGGGCGGCCTCGCTGACCGGCCAGAACGAGCGCTCGGTGTTCGAGGTGCTGTTGCAGCGCGAGAAGCTCGGCACCACCGCCGTCGGCTACGGCGTCGCCATCCCGCACGGCAAGCTGCCCAAGCTCGAAAAGCTGTTCGGACTGTTCGCCCGGCTTGAGCGCCCGATCGACTTCGAGGCCATGGACGGCCAGCCGGTCGACCTGATCTTCCTGCTGCTGGCGCCGGAAGGCGCGGGCGCCGATCACCTGAAGGCGCTGGCGCGGATCGCGCGGCTGCTGCGCGACCAGGACGTCGCCAAGAAACTGCGCGCCTCGCGCGACGCCCAGGCGATCTATTCGGTCCTGGCGCTGCCGCCGGCGAGCGCGGCGTAAGGTTTCGCGTTCGGCGCGATCACCATCAAAGAGAAGCCCGCCGCCGACGCTGCCGCGAATTTCCTCGCAGCCGGCTGGTCGCGGTCATCAGCAGATCGTCGGTAGCAAGCGCCTGACTTCGTCGAGCAGGTCGGGGACCGCTGTCTCGTCGCCTGCGAGGTGCCTGAGCAACGCGCTCTGAAACAGGCCGTCGAGCAGCGCATAGAGCGCGGCCGGGGACGCCGCCGGCCGTTTGCCGCCGAGCTCGGCATAGCGCGAGGCGATGCGCCAGATCATCGCTTCCAGGCTCTTGTCGATCTCGAGCACGTCCTTGCGAAATGCGGCCTCGAACATCGCCTGAGAGCGCAGATCGTACCAAAGCCGATGCATGCGGGCTTCGTTCTGTAGCGTCGCCGCAAGCTTGGCGAGGAAGCCCTCGGTCAATTCGTCGCGGCTCTTTGCCGTCGTGACCACTTCGTCATATCGCGTCACGCATTTGGCCTTGTAGTGGCGGACGCAGCAGCAGATCAGGTCGAGCTTGTCGCTGAAATAGTAGTGAAAGACGCCGTGCGTAAACGCGGAATTCTGCGCGATCTCGCGCAGGCTGGTGCGTGCGAAGCCAAGCTCTCCGAGCGTTTCCAGCGCGGCCTCGGCAAGCTCGATCCGCCGCGCGTTGAACTTCTCGTCGCGCAGTGCCTCGGTCGCCACCGCGACCCGCTGGGCCGCCCCCGTCGCCTGCCGCGCCATCGCATCCCTTTCCTCAGCCCCGATCTTTCAACGGCTTATACCGCGCCGACGGCTGATAGCTGCATCCCCTCACAACCACTTCCTTGGACAACTGTCAAATTCGTTCTTGACAAGTGTCAAGATTCTGGCGGAGGTTCGGGAAAATAATTTGGACAGTCGTCAAGATGTCCGATCAGGGAGGAACGTTTCGCTGGGTGCGGCCCAAGGTCCGCACTCATGGCCATGGCCATGGCCGCGACCGCGCAAAGCCGTGCAGTGCCGGCATGCGCCGCCGATCGGCCGCAGCACCAATCAATCACCAGCAACGGAGGAGTACGTCATGAGTGGGAAGAGCCTTGCAGGCAAGAAAGCCCTGGTCACCGGTGGCGCCCGAGGGATTGGCGCTGCAATTGCGCAGTCGCTGGCACGGGCCGGCGCCTCGATCATGATCGCCGACATCCTGGACGACGCCGGCAAGGCCAGCGCTGCGGCCATCGCCAAGGAAGGCGTCGCGACAGGATTCGTCCAGCTCGACGTCAGCGATGACGCGCAATGGGAGAGGGCGGTGGCCGCGACGGTCTCCACGCTCGGCGGCTACGACATCCTCATCAACAACGCCGGTATCGAGATCACCTCTCTGGTCAGCGAAGTCAGGGCCGAGGACGCGCGGCGAATGTGCGACGTCAACATCGTCGGCACTGTGCTCGGCATGAAGCACGCATTCCGCGTGATGCGGCCCGGCGGCGCTGCGGGCAAGGGCGGCGCGGTCGTCAACATCGCATCCGTCGCGGCAACGATCGCCTTCCCGAGCATCGCGGTCTATTCGGGCACCAAATCCGCGGTCGACCGCATGACGCGGGTCGGGGCGATGGAAGCCGGCAAGCTCGGCTACGGCGTGCGCGTCAACTGCATCTATCCGGGCCTGATACCGACCGACATGGGCCTGCAGCTCGCCAATGACATCGTCAAGGTCGGGCTCGCGCCTGACGTCAACGCAGCGGTGGGTTCGGTGGTGGAGCAAACCCCGCTCGGTCGCCTCGCTGAGGTCAGCGACATCGGCGATGCCGCGGTGTTCCTGTGCTCGAACGAGGCACGCTTCATCACCGGCATTGGACTGCCGGTCGACGGCGGCATGGGCATGTAACAACGAACCAACAGAAATCATTTCGGAGGATACGACATGAGTGAGAAGAAGCCCGTCGTCGTCTACGGCGTGTCCGGCTATACCGGCCGCCTGGTCTGCGAGTACCTGCGCGAGTACAACATCCCCTTCATCGCGGCGGGCCGCGATGCCGCCAAGGTGAAGGCGGTGGTCGAGAAGATCCCCGGCATCGAGACCGCCGACTACGAAATCGCAGGCGTGGAGCATACGGTCGAGGCGCTGACGAAATTGTTCAAGGGCGCCAGGGTCGTCAGCAACATGGTCGGCCCGTTCATCAAGCATGGCTCGGAGGTCGTGGAGGCCGCGCTGCAGGCTGGTTGCCACTACACCGACACCACGGGCGAACAGGACTGGGTCCTGCACGCGCAGGAGCGCTGGGGCGCCAAGTTCGCCGAGAAAGGCCTGCTGCTGTCGCCGAACCTCGCGCAGATGTACACTACCGGCGAAATCGCCGCCAACATTTGCCTGGAAACGCCGGGCCTCGACACCCTCGACATCCTGGTGTTCTGGAAGGGCTTTCCGACCTACGCCTCGACGCAGACGATTTTCACCATCCTCAAGGCGAACTGGTACTACCTCGAGCAGAACAAGTTCGTCGAATGGGACGTCACCGCGCGCGCCGACGTCGTGGTGCCCGGCCAGCACGAGACCGCGATCGCGGTGCCATGGGGCGGCACCGCGCATCCAGTCTGGTTCAAGAACGATCCGCGCGTGAGCAACTGCCGGGTGCTCGGCGGCGTTCTCGCCCGTCCGGTGATGGAAGGCGTGGTGCAGACCACGCAGATGGTGAAGGAGAAGATCAAGCCGTTGCCGCCGGCGGAGCAGGAAAAGGCGCTCGCCGACATCGCCGCCACCTTGCAGGCCTCGATGCCGCCGCGCGAGAATCCGCGCATCAACACCTCGATCGATTCGGTCTACGCGTCCGGGCCGCTCGGTCGGGCGCACTGCGTGATCCACGGCAACTGCAACTACAAGCAGACCGGCATGCTGCAGGCCTACGCGGCGTTCGCGCTGCTGCAACAGCCGCCGAAGCGGACCGGCTTTGCATCAGGATGCCAGGCATTCGGGTATCGCGAACTGCTCGGCCAGTTGCGCAGCTTCGGGCTGGTCAGCAAGCCGATCGTGACCGTGCACGACTGAGTTGATCGCGGGTGGCGCGGTCACGCGCGCCACCCGCCTTTTGCCCAACGGGGTCGCCCATGCGCTTCATCGATTACCTCGACAAAGGCGCCTCGCTCGGCGCCGATGCGCCGTGCCTGACCATGGACGGACGCGACCTCAGCTACCGCGAGGTGCAGCGGCTGAGCTACCGGATCGCGCGCGGGCTTGCTGGATCTGATATCGCGGCCGGGGAGAAGGTTGCGATCCTCTCCGGCAACGATCCGCTCGCCTTCGCCTGCGTGTTCGGCATTTCGCGCGCGGGTGCGGTCTGGTGTCCGATCAATCCGCGCAACGAGGCAACCGAGAACAGGTTCATCCTCGACCAGTTCGACTGCAGCCTGCTGCTGTTTCATTCGAGCTTCGCCGCGATGGTCGAGGCGGTGCGCGCCGAACTGCCGAAGCTGCGCGCGCTCGTCTGCCTCGATGCCGAGCTGCCGTTCGCGCCATCATTCGAAAGCTGGCTGTCCGGCGTCGCCGACGACCATTATCAGCGCGAGACGGTCGACGACCTCGCGATGATCCCGGGCACCGGCGGGACCACCGGCAAGCCCAAGGGCGTCATGCTGTCGGGGCGCAACATCGAGGCCATGACCGCGCTGACGCTGATGGGCTACCCGTTCAAGGGGCGCCCGGTCTATCTCGCGCTGGCGCCGCTGACCCATGCGGCCGGCGTGCTCTGTTTCCCGATCATGGCGCTCGGCGGCCGCATCGTGATCATGCACCGCCCGGATATTGGCGAATTCCTCGATCTGATCGAGCGCTATCGCGTCACGCACACGTTCCTGCCGCCGACCGTGATCTACATGCTGCTCGATCATCCGAAGCTCGATGATGCGAATCTCTCCTCGCTGCAATGCTTCTGGTACGGCGCGGCGCCGATATCGGCCGCGCGGCTGGCGGAGGCGTTGCAGCGGATCGGGCCGATGGCGCAATTGTTCGGCCAGACCGAAGCGCCGATGATGATCTCGATGATGGCGCCGGATGAGCACTACAATGCCGACGGCACGATCGCGATGCAGCGGCTGTCCTCGGCCGGGCGGATCAGCCCGCTGGTCCAGGCCGGCATCATGGATGCCGACGGCAATCTGTTGCCTGAGGGAGGGCGCGGCGAGATCGTGGTGCGCGGCTCGCTGGTGATGGAGGGCTACTACAAGAATCCCGAGGCCACGGCCGAAGCCTCGGCGCATGGCTGGCACCACACCGGCGACATCGGCTACATCGATGGCGACGGCTACCTGTATATCGTCGACCGCGCCAAGGACATGATCATTACCGGCGGCTTCAACGTCTACTCGATCGAAGTCGAGAACGCGCTGCGGGCCCATGAGGCGGTACAGGATTGCGCCGTGATCGGCCTGCCCGATGACAAATGGGGCGAGCGGATCGTCGCGGTGGTGCAGCCTCGCGCGGGCCACAGCGTCGATGCGACAGCGCTGGCCGCCTTCGTCAAGCAGCGGATAGGCAGCATCAAGACGCCGAAACAGATCGAAATCTGGGACGACCTTCCGCGATCCAGGGTCGGGAAAATCCTGAAGCCGGATATTCGCGCGCGACTGGCCGATCGATCAGGTAGCCCGGGCGTGTCTTGATAAATGGCTTGCAAAAAAATGCGCGGGCCGCCTCGGTTGACGTCGAGGCATGCCCGCGCATTTGAACTCTGATGTCGCGCTCAGTCCCGCATCATTGACAGCGGCAAGCCGCCTCAGTGACAGCAGAAGATCCGCGTCAGTGCACGCTGACGGCCTGAAGCTCGTTGCTCCACGCGTTGGCAATCGCCGCCTCGCGGCTGTCGGTCAGCATGATCGGCGTGCCGTCCGCGGCATGCAGCGCGAACAGCTTCAGTCCCGGCGCGATCTTCGGCGCCTGGGGAAACAGCCCCGGCACGTCCTCGGAACGGACCTGCTTCACGTAGGCGATATGGCCTTCGCCAAGATGGGCCAACGCCTCGGTGGAAACCTTTTCGGGTTCGAACGTCACACTCACTTCACTCATGGTCTCGACTCCTTTGTCAGATTAAGCGGTCGAGTCCGCTACTCGTTCCATTATTCGTGCTCATTGATAGCGATTGTCTTAACGACCCTTTCAGGCTCCGGCCTGGCAAGGTCGATCGACAACAGCCCGTTTTTCAGATCCGCGCCCAGCACCTGCATCCCCTCCGCGAGCACGAACGTGCGCTGGAAGTGGCGCGCGGCGATGCCGCGATGGATGTATTGCCGGGCCTTGTCGTCCTGCTGGCGGCCCCGGATCACGAGCTGGTTTTCCTCAATGGTTACATCGAGTTGGTCACGGGTAAATCCCGCCACTGCCAGCGTGATGCGCAAGCGTTCGGGTTGACCGTTGGCGCGATCACAGCGCTCGATGTTGTAGGGAGGATAACCGTCGGCGCCTTTGACGACGCGATCGAGCGCACGCTCGATTTCGTCGAACCCAAGCAGGAACGGACTGGATAACGAAGGAACACGAGACATTACAAAGTCCTCTCGAAGCGACTTTGAGGGGCCCTTGCGGCACCCCATGCGACCGGCCGGCGGATCTGCTACCCGGTCAATGAACAATATGGGGGTGATTTGAGGAGGCTTCAAGTCCCTCAGGAAGCTGCGTAAATCAGCCGCGGACGGCTGCATGGCTGTTATTCCCCGGTGCGCAATTGCGCACCTGAGGGCGTGGGGCCAACCCGGAATAAGCGGATCAGTCACCCACCCGTTTGCGGCCATCGGCGGTAAACAGATGCAACTTGTCGGGGGTGGCCACCGCCCTGATTCGCTCGCCGATGGCAGGGCCGATCGCGCCGGGAATTCGCACGATCACCTCGCCGGGCGGCAATTCACCGGGGTTGGCCGCGATGCCCTGCACGTCCTTCTGCCGTGTGCCGTAGATGAAGGTTTCGGCGCCGACGCGCTCGATCGCTTCCACGGTGAGGCCAAGGGCCACGCCGCCGGTGGCATTCTCGCTTGAAATGACAAAATCCTCGGGCCGGATTCCAAGGATGCCGGCCTCGCCGAGCCGGCTGTCGCCGTTAAGTTGCGAGGTGAGTTCATCCGATCGCAGTGGCATCAGGTTCATCGGCGGGGCGCCGATGAAGGAAGCGACGAAGGTGGTCGCGGGCTTCTGGTAGATGTCGAGCGGATTGCCGATCTGTTCGACCTGGCCGCCGTTCATGACGACGAGAATGTCGGCCAGCGTCATCGCCTCGAGCTGGTCGTGGGTGACATAGATCGAGGTCGTGCTCAGGCGGCGCTGCAGTTTGCGGATCTCGACCCGCATCGCGATGCGCAGCTTGGCGTCGAGGTTCGACAGCGGCTCGTCGAACAGAAACACCTTTGGTTGGCGCACGATGGCGCGGCCCATCGCCACGCGCTGGCGCTGGCCGCCGGACAATTGCCGCGGCTTGCGCTCGAGCATGGCGGCGAGTTCGAGAATGCGCGCGGCTTCCTGCACGCGGGTGTCGATCTCCGGTTCCTTCATGCCGCGGTTGCGCAGGCCGTAGGCCATGTTGTTGTAGACCGTCATGTGCGGATAGAGCGCATAGTTCTGGAACACCATCGCGATGTCGCGATCGGCCGGCTCGATCTGGTTGACGATGCGCCCGCCAATATCGATCTCGCCGCTGGAGATGGTTTCGAGTCCCGCGACCATGCGCAGCAACGTCGACTTGCCGCAGCCGGACGGGCCGACCAGCACGCAGAACTGGCCGTCGCCGACATCGAAATTGATGCCCTTGATGGCCTCGAAGCCCCCGGCATAGGTCTTGCGGACATTGCGCAGCGTTACGTTAGCCATGGACGTTTACCTGGATCACCGCGACTCGCTTCCTCATTTTTCCGTCTCGACCAGACCGCGCACGAACAGCCGCTGCATGAACACGACCACGGCGACCGGCGGCAGCATCGCCAGAATGGCGGTTGCCATCGCGAGCTGCCATTCGGCGAGTTCGTCGGTGGTGTACAGCATCTTCTTGATGCCGGTGACGATGGTCTGCATCGAATCCTGCGTGGTGATCAAAAGCGGCCACAGATATTGATTCCAGCCGTAGATGAACTGGATCACGAACAAGGCCGCGATCGTGGTGACCGACAGCGGCAGCAGCGTATCCCAGAAGAAACGGAACGGACCCGCGCCGTCGATGCGCGACGCTTCCAGCAGCTCCTCCGGGATCGTCATGAAGAACTGCCGGAACAGCAGCGTGCCGGTGGCCGAGGCGATCAGTGGCAGGATCAGCCCGGCATAGGTGTCGAGCATGTGCAGGTCGGCGACCACCTTGTAAGTCGGGTAGATGCGCACTTCGACCGGCAGCATCAGGGTGACGAAGATGATCCAAAACGCGGCCTTGCGGAACGGAAAGCGGAAATACACCACCGCATAGGCCGAGAGTATCGAAATGAAGATCTTGCCGAGCGCAATCCCGGTTGCCGAGATGAACGAATTCAGCAGCATGCGCCCGACCGGCTCCTGGCTGGCGCGCGATCCGCCGACGAAAACCGCGCGGTAGTAGTTTTCCAGCATATGGCCGCCCGGCGTCAGCGGCATGTTGCCGCCGACCACGGTGGCGGCGTCATGGGTCGAGGCAATCAGCGCGACGTAGACCGGAAAGGCGACGATGAAGACGCCCAGCGTCAGGATCGCGTAGGCGATGATGTCGGTGAGCGGGCGGTGCTCGACCATCAGTACTGCACCTTGCGTTCGACGTACTTGAACTGGACCGCGGTCAGCGCGATCACGATCACCATCAGCACCACCGATTGCGCGGCCGAGCCGCCGAGATCGCCGCCGAGCCGTCCGTCGGCAAACACCTTGTAGACCATGGTGGTGGTGGCGCCGGCCGGGCCGCCGCCGGTGACGGCGTCGATGATGCCGAACGTATCGAAGAAGACGTAGACGACGTTGACGACCAGCAGGAAGAACGTGGTTGGCGACAGCAGCGGGAAGACGATGGTCCAGAACCGCCGCATCGGACCGGCGCCGTCGATCGCGCCGGCCTCCAGCACGCTCTTCGGGATCGATTGCAGCCCCGCGAGGAAGAACAGGAAGTTGTAGGAAATCTGCTTCCACACCGCGGCCATCACCACCAGGACCATGGCATGGTTGCCGTTCAGCAGTGGATTCCAGTCGAAATTCATCCAGCGCAGCGGCCGCGCCAGCGTGCCGAGCGAGGGGTGGAACATGAAGATCCACAGCACGCCGGCGACCGCGGGCGCCACCGCATAGGGCCAGATCATCAGCGTCTTGTAGGCGCCGGCGGCCTTCAGGTTCTTGTCAGCCTGCGTTGCGAACAGCAGTGCGATCGAAAGTGAAAGCGCTGCGACCAGCGAGGAAAACACCAGCGTCGTCAGCATCGCCTTGTAGTATTCGGGCTGGGCAAACAGCGACTGATAATTCTCCAGGCCGACGAATTCGGTATTGAGGCCGAACGCGTCCTCACGCTGGAACGACTGCCAGACCGCCTGGCTCGCGGGCCAGTAGAAGAATACGAATGTGATGATGAGCTGCGGCACCAGCAGCAGGTATGGAAGCAGCTTGTTGTTGAAGACGACAGACTTTTCCATTCCGGACGCTGTGTGATGCAAAAGAGGCGCTCCCTCTCCGGACGGAGAGGGAGCTTTGGTCGACTGTTACTTTGCCGTCTTTTCGAACGTGCGCAACATGGCATTGCCACGTGCGACCGCCGCGTCCAGTGCTTCCTGGGCGGTTTTCTTGCCGGCCAGGGCCGCCTCGATTTCCTCGGCCCAGAGGTCGCGCATCTGCACCATGTTGCCGAAGCGCAGGCCACGCGAATTCGTAGTCGGCTCCTTGTTGGTGAGCTCCTTCAACGGTGTCTGCAGCGTCGGGTTCTTGTCGTAGAAGCCGTCCTTGACGGTCTTTTCATAGGCCGCCTTGGTGATCGGCAGATAGCCGGACTCCTGGTGCAGCTTGGCCTGGCGGTCGGTGTCGGACAGGAACGTGAAGAATTTTGCGATACCCTTGTATTCCTCGGGCTTCTTGCCGCCCATCACCCACAGCGAAGCACCGCCGATGATCGAGTTCTGCGGCGCTCCCTTGGCGTCGGGGTAATACGGCATGGGCGCTGAGGTGAAGTCGAACTTGGCGGTGCTCTTGGCGGTGGCGTAATAGCCCGACGAAGTCAGGAAGATCGCGCATTCGCCGGACGCGAAGCGGTTTTCGCTTTTGTTTTCGCGGCCGGAATAGTCGTAGGTCTTGTCCTTCTGCAGATCGATCAGGTTCTGCAGGTGCTTCACATGCAGCGGCGAGTTGAATTCCAGCACGGTGTCGAAGCCGTCGAGGCCGTTGGCCTTGGTGCCGATCGGCACGTTGTGCCAGGCGGAGAACTGCTCGATATGCGCCCAGGTCGCCCAGGCGTTGGAGAAGCCGCAGGTGGCGTGACCGGCTGCCTTCAATTTCTTGGCGGCGTCGAACACCTCGGGCCAGGTCTTCGGAATCTCGGCGACACCGGCCTTCTTCAATTCGTCCTTGTTGATCCACATCACCATCGACGAGGAATTGAAGGGGAATGACAGCATGTCGCCCTTCGACGTCGAATAGTAGCCGGTGATCGCCGGCAGATAGTTCTTGGGATCGAACGGCTCGCCGGCGTCCTTCATCAACTGGTAGACCGGCTTGATGGCGCCGGTGGCGCTCATCATCGTCGCGGTGCCGACTTCGAACACCTGAATGATGTGCGGCGCAGTGCCGGCGCGGAACGCGGCGATGCCGGCGTTCATGGTGTCGGGATAGCTGCCCTTGAAGGTCGGGACGACCTTGTAGTCGGACTGGCTGGCGTTGAAATCCGAGGCGAGCTTGTTGACGATGTCGTTGTTGCCGCCGGTCATGGCGTGCCACCACTGGATCTCGGTCACAGCGTAGGCCGGCGTTGCGAGCGCCAGCGCGACAGTGATTGCAGCGGCTGCGCCGAATTGTCGAAATGCCATCAAATTCCTCCGGGTTGGGGTCGTCACCTTCGTTTCGCGCGATAACAGCGCCGGATGACGTATAAATGACCGTATAAGCGAAAGGATGATATTGGGGAAGCGTGTGGCGAGGGAAGCCGTCCAATAGGCGAAGGGCAAGGGGGTGGACTTTCGATCGTCCCGGCTTTCGCCTGGCTTTCGCCGGGACGATGAACCGTCAGCGCTTGCGCTCGGATCCGCAGACCGCGCCCTTGGCGATCAGGGCCTCGATCTCGGTCTTGGAATAGCCGAATTCGCCCAGCACCTCTGATGTGTGCTGGCTGAATTTCGGCGGCGTGCGGCGCAGGCTCGGCTTGGTCCGGTCGAGCCGGATCGGGGAGGCGACGCCCTTGTACCAATCCTTGGCGATGACATCGCCGCGATGGAGGGTGTGCGGATTGGTCAGCGCCTGATCGATCTTCTGCACCGGACCCGCCGGCAGGCCCGCCGCCAGCAGGCGGTTGCAGAGCGGTTCGGCCTCGTGCTGGCTGAACACCGCCGCGAGTTCGGCGCGCAGCGCGTCGCGGTTGGCGATGCGGTCCTTGTTGCGGGCAAAGCGCGGATCGGTGCCGAGTTCGGGCTTGCCGACCTCCCTGGCCAGCTTGCGGAAGGTGCCGTCATTGCCGACGCCGATGAAGATGTTGTCGGTCTTGGTCGGAAAGATCGCGTAGGGCACCAGATTGGGGTGTTCGTTGCCGGTCAGGCCCGGCGGCTTGCCGTGCATGAAATAATTCGCGGCATGCGGGTGCATGATCGCAAGCCCGGTTTCATACAGCGTGGTTTCGAGAAACTGCCCCTGACCGGATCGCTGCCGCTCCGACAGCGCCATCAGGATGCCGATTGCCGCGTAGAGCCCGGTGGTGATGTCGACGAGGGGAACGCCGATGCGCATCGGGCCGCTTTCCGGCGAGCCGGTGGCGGCGATCATGCCGGTCATGGCCTGGATGATCGCGTCATAGCCGGGATTGCCGCCGCGCGGGCCGTCGGCGCCGAAGCCGGAAATCCGGCAATGCACCAGTTTTGGAAATTTCGCGCGCAGCACGTCGTTGCCGATGCCCCATTTGTCGAGCGTGCCCGGCTTGAAATTCTCGATCAGGACGTCGGCGGTCTCCAGCATCTTCATCAGCACCGCGCGGCCGCCCTCGGAGGCGAGGTCGAGCCCGATCGAACGCTTGTTGCGGTTGATACCGACGAAATAGGCCGCGTCTTCGTCGTGGAACGGAGGGCCCCAGTCGCGCACTTCATCGCCGGCGGGCGGTTCGACCTTGATCACGTCGGCGCCGTGGTCGGCAAGGATTTGCGTGCAATAGGGGCCGCCGAGCACGCGCGTGAGATCGACCACGCGCAGTCCGGCCATCGCACCGGGAGCCGCTTCAGAACTCATGGAAAGAACCTTCGCTCAGGACAGGAATGGAATTCCTGAGCTAGCGGTCTTCGCGCGTGGCGGCAATGGCTTCGGGCGCACGGGCGTATGTTCGGGGCGAACCCGTAGCGCGGAAAATGGCCCGCCGCCAACAGCGGCGGGCCATCCGGAATGTCGTTACACAACCGTCAGGCGCACATCCACATTGCCGCGCGTGGCGTTGGAATAGGGGCACACCTGGTGGGCCTTCTCGACCAGGGCTTCCGCATCGGCGCGGGCAAGGCCGGGCAGCGAGACGGCGAGGTCGATATCGAGGCCAAAGCCGCCGGCCGAACGCGGTCCGATGCCGACCGTAGAGGTCACCGAGGCGTCCGCAGGTACCTTGGGGCCGCCCTGGGAGGCGACGAACTTCATGGCGCCGATGAAGCAGGCGGCATAGCCGGCCGCGAACAACTGCTCGGGATTGTTGCCGGCGCCGCCGCCGCCGCCGAGTTCCTTCGGGGTGGTCAGCTTGACGTTGAGCGATCCGTCGAGGGTGGCGGCGCTGCCATCGCGGCCGCCGGTTGCCTTGGCGCTGGTCTTGTAGAGCACGTTCACGGACATGGTGGTCTCCCTTTGGGTTGGCCGTTTCGACGGGGTTTATATTGCAGACAATTAGATTGTGTACAATATAAAATTCATTGGCTCACATTTAATTGTTCGCAATTGAATGCCGGGACGCCGTGCCCCACAATGGGGGGAAGCCGATCGGCTGCTTGAGGATACATATGGCACGGAAACCGGCGGCGGACTGGCCGCTGCAACTGGATAATCAAATCTGCTTTGCGGTCTATTCGACCGCGCATGCATTCAACCGCGTCTACAAGCCGCTGCTTGATCGCCTTGGGCTGACCTATCCGCAATATCTCGTCATGCTGGTACTGTGGGAGCGCGACGACGTGCCGCTCAAGGACATCGGCGAGCGGCTGTTCCTGGATTCCGGGACGCTAACGCCGCTGCTGAAGCGACTGGAGGCGGCCGAACTCATCAAGCGCACCCGCAGCACCGAGGACGAACGCCAGGTGCTGATCGCGCTGACGCCGAAGGGTCAGGCGCTCAAGGAAAAAGCCAGGGCGGTGCCCGAAGGCATTCTCGCGAGCTCAGCCTGCTCGCTCGGGGAATTGTCGAGAATAAAGAACGATATCGTGGCGCTGCGCGACCGGTTGAATGCGGCGCTGGGGGAATAGGGGCGGGGAAGCGTCAAAAATGCTTCTTCGCGAAAGCTCTACCCGATCCCGACTTCAAGTATTTTTCGAAGGCGACAGCCAGCGACGCGTCGGCGAATGCAACATAGGTTCTCATCCGCCACGGTCCGTACTTCGAGGTATGTGGCACCTCGCCGGCGTTGTACTTAGCCAGCCGAGCACGCAAATCGTCGGTGATCCCGACGTAGAAATGTTCGCCATTCAGACTTTCCAAAACGTAGACGTATTTCATGTGCCCACCTTGGCGCGCCAGGAAGGTCGAGAAAGTAACCGTTTACGGGAAAAAGTAACCGTTTACGGGAAGGGGAGTCACTCGCCTGCGGCCCAACGATAGACTGCAGCTGGCGAATTTGGCGCTAACCGATGGAGCCCGCCGTCGCCCTTCGGGCTATGGCGGGGCAGCCTTCGCTGGCTTCGCTACGATAGAGCCGGGCGTGGCTTGCCCAGCCGTAGCTGGCGAAGCCAGCGAAGGCTGGTGGAGCCAGGCGGGATCGAACCGCCGACCTCTTGCATGCCATGCAAGCGCTCTCCCAGCTGAGCTATGGCCCCGTAACCGTCGCGCGCCTCAAATCAGTTGGCGTGCGGGCATGACCCTGAACCACAGTTCAGGGCCGATCTCAAGTCTCTTCGTCGCCGCCGACGTCACCAATGATGTCGGTGACGTCCTCGTCACCCTCTTCCTCGTCGGCAATGAAGGTCGAATCGTCGTCGTCATCGTCTGCGATGGTCTCGTCGATCTCGATATCGTCTTCCGATTCGGGAACCACGGCCTTGACCTTGCCGCTGTTCTCTTCGGCGTCGGCCTCCTCCAGCGACACCAATTCCTCGGCCTCTGCGGGCTCCGGCGTATCGGCGGCGGCATTGGCGGCAGCAGCGGCGCGCGCGGCATCGCCACGGGCTGCCCGTGGCGGCACAATCGGCGCAATCGGCACAACCTCGCCGGTATAGGGCGAAATCACCGGACTCTTGTTCAAGTCATAGAACTTCTTACCCGTCGTCGGGCAAATACGTTTGGTTCCGAGATCGGATTTGGCCACGTGTGGAATCCTGGGAATTTCTGAAAAACGGTGCTTCACTTGGCTAGTTGAGGGGCCGGTGTCAATAGCGGTTTGACGCATTTGACGGCCGCGTGACGCCGTGTGGCCCATGTGATACTGCCCCCGGCGTAGAGGACACAATCTTGACCCATTCAACCGTCTCCACCCCGCTGGAATCCCGCTCCAGTGGCCCCCTGACCGGTAAAGTCCGCGTTCCCGGCGACAAGTCGATTTCGCACCGGGCCCTCATCCTGGGGGCGCTTTCGGTCGGGGAAACCAGGATTTCGGGCCTGCTGGAGGGCGAAGACGTCCTCAATACCGCCAAATCGATGCAGGCGCTCGGCGCCAAGGTCGAACGTACCGGCCCGTTTGCCTGGTCGGTGCGGGGCGTCGGCGTCGCGGGCTTCGCCCAGCCGGCCTCCCCGCTCGATTTCGGCAATTCCGGCACCGGATGCCGGCTGGTGATGGGGGCGGTGGCCGGTTGCCCGATTACGGCGGTGTTCGATGGCGATGCCTCGCTCCGCACCCGTCCGATGCGGCGAATCCTGGATCCCCTCGAATTGATGGGCGCAAAAACCGGCGAAGCCAAAGAGGGTGGCCGCCTGCCGCTGACGCTGCATGGCGCCCGTGATCCCCTGCCGATCCTGTACCGGACGCCGGTGGCCTCGGCCCAGATCAAGTCGGCGGTGCTGCTGGCGGGGCTTGCGGCACCGGGTGTCACCACCGTGATCGAGCAGGAAGCCAGCCGCGACCACACCGAACTGATGCTGAAACATTTCGGCTCGCAGATCGTCTCGACCCAGGAAGGCAGCCACGGCCGCCGGATCGCGCTCACCGGCCAGCCCGAACTGCACGGTGCCGATGTCGTGGTGCCTGCGGACCCGTCGTCGGCTTCGTTCCCGATCGTGGCGGCGCTGATCGTCGAAGGCTCCGACGTCGTATTCACAGACGTCATGACCAATCCGCTGCGCACCGGCCTGTTCACGACGCTGCGCGAGATGGGCGCGTCGATCGAGGAAAGCGAAGTCCGCGGCGACGCCGGCGAGCCGATGGCGCAGTTGCGCGTGCGCGCTTCCAAACTGCGAGGCGTCGAGGTGCCGCCGGAGCGTGCACCCTCGATGATCGACGAATATCTGGTGCTGGCGGTCGCGGCTGCGTTCGCCGAAGGCACCACCATCATGCGCGGCCTGCAGGAATTGCGGGTCAAGGAATCCGACCGTCTGGAGGCGACCGCCGACATGCTGCGCGTCAACGGCGTCAGGGTCGAGGTGTCAGGTGACGATCTGATCGTCGAGGGCCGCGGACATGTGCCGGGCGGCGGCATCGTCGCCACCCACATGGATCACCGCATCGCGATGTCGGCGCTGGTAATGGGGCTCGCCTCCGACAAGCCGGTCAAGGTCGACGACACCGCCTTCATCGCCACCAGCTTTCCCGATTTCATCCCGATGATGCGATCGCTGGGGGCCGAGTTTTCATGAGGTTCGCGCGATGAGTGCAGCCTTTGGCCGCGACGCGCTTCTCGACGCCTTCGACAGGATTGGGCGCGCGGCGGTAGAGGCTGGAACCAAGTTGCAGATCGCGGTTTACGGCGGCTCGGCGCTCATGCTGGCGAGCAATTTCCGATCCGCGACCGAAGACGTCGACGTCTCCAGACTGGACCATCCGATGCCTGACTGGTTGGGGACCGTCGTGCGCGAAATCGCGAGCCAAAATCGCTGGCACGAGGACTGGTTCAATGATGGCGTCGCGTTTCACCTCAGTTCGCTCGCCGATAGTGCGGGCGATCATTTGGAGTTTGGGACCTTTCCGCGCGACGGCACATCGGTAGGGCTTGTGGTTTCGGTCCCTTCGGCCGAATATTTATTGGCGCTCAAACTGAAGGCGTTCCGGATTATGGACCCGCTTCGCGGCGAAACCGAGCGATTGGACATCCTCAATTTGATGCAGGTTGTCGGCATCTCAACGGCAGACGATGCCATCGCTGTGCTCGGTCGATACTTCCCACTGAGCGCGGCTTCTGCCGAGAAACAGCGATTCTTGTTGAAGAACATGAATAGCGAGGGAGCGGTCGATGCGCCCAAATACCCTCGCTGATGCAGTGGAAAGTATTCAGGCCGGCTCGGCACGGGACGTCGTCCTTGCAGAGTTTGTGGATATGTTTGATTTGGCAAAAACCGATCAGGACCGCTATGCATCGATCGAGCAGGAGCCGAAATTGACTGGCGATGTCAGGCTTGATGCGCTGGTCGGTGCGATGGCTGAATACCTGGCGAAGCAGCGCCGGCTGGGGCGCGTCCCGCACTGGGTTTGCGATCCCGCGCGCCGCCTGGATCGGCCGTGGTTTACGGTGGCCAATCCGTCAGACGCCATGCGGGAGTTCCTGACCTTCAGCAGCCCGGCCGAGTTTGCTTCGCGCAACATTTTTACCGAAGAACGGCCGCTGCGCCGGGCGCGCGGCCTTCGTCCTTCCAAGTCATAGGTCAGCATGATCATCGCCATCGACGGACCGGCGGCGTCCGGCAAGGGTACGCTCGGCAAGCGGCTCGCCCAGCATTACGGCTATCGCCATCTCGACACCGGCGTGATTTACCGCGCGGTCGCCAAGATGCTGCTGGATCAGGGGTTTGAACTGACCGACGAAGTGCGGGCGGTGGCCGCTGCGATGGCGCTCGATCCCACGAAATTCGATCATCCCGAACTGAAGTCGCAACGGATCGGTGATGCCGCGTCGGTGGTGTCGGCGTTTCCCAAGGTGCGCGACGCGCTGGTCAGCTTTCAGCGTCAGTTCGCGGCCGATCCGCCGGGCGCCGTACTCGACGGACGCGATATCGGAACGGTGATCTGCCCGGATGCCGATGTGAAGATTTTTGTGGTCGCGGACCCGCAGGTGCGCGCCCGCCGCCGCACGCTCGAAGCGCGCGGGCGCGGCGAAGAGGCCGACGAGGCATTGGTGCTGGCCGACATCATCCGCCGCGACGAGCGGGACCGGAATCGCGCGGCGGCCCCCCTGAAGGCGGCCGCCGACGCGCATATCCTGGATAATTCAAATCTCGACATCGAAGGCGGCGTTCGCGCCGCCATCGCGATCGTCGAGGCTGTGCTCGCCAGGCGCTAAGCGCCCGGCTTGTGATCAGTTCTTGGGGATCAGTTCTTCGACCAGTAGCGGTCGAACGGCAGTTCCTGCTCGGCCATGCTCACGATCGGCTGGTCGGCAGAGATGGTGCGCATGGATCCGGCGGCGCCGGGCATCGCGGCAATGGCGTTTCCGATGGTCAGGACGGCGACAGCCGTCAGCACGATAAAGCTCTTCATAGCGGTACTCCCCCTGTTTTTATAACGGTGTCATTGTGTGGGGCGGTGCTTAAGGCGGGGTTCCGGTCAGGGCTCGGCCAAAGGGCATTCGCAGAATGCGGTCAACAAGCCGTTGAAACAGGCGGTTAATGCGCCCGTGGCTCTGTCCCTGTCTGCCCCGAAGGCCCGCAAATCGGGCATTTCCGGCTTGCCGAAAATGGCCCTTGGCGCTATATCCACGCCCATCCGGGCCGCCATCGATGAGATCAGGGCTGTCCGAGCGGGCCGGCAGGAGGTTTTAGCCCCTGCCGTCATTGGAGGAATGTCCCGCTCCAGGTTCTTGAAGTCGATATTCAGGCCCCGGATAAATCAACGTATCGAACGTGCAGGCAAGCTGCCGGCCCGCCTTTGCGCACTCCCGCAAACAGCGGTCGTCAGGGTTTGCGGATCCCTGACACTTCACGCGCGATATGCCCTTAACCCGACTGGCCGGCGATCCCCGCATCTGGAGAACAAATGGCTTCGACTGCTGCTTCTTATAATCCTACCCGCGACGATTTCGCTGCGATGCTGGACGAGTCCTTCGCCGGCGGCAATTTGCAGGAAAGCTCCGTCATCAAGGGCAAGGTAGTTGCAATTGAAAAGGACATGGCCGTCATCGACGTCGGCCTGAAGACCGAAGGCCGCGTGGCGCTGCGCGAGTTCGCAGGACCCGGCCGCGAAAGCGATCTCAAGGTTGGCGACGAAGTCGAGGTGTTCCTCGACCGGATCGAGAATGCGCTCGGCGAAGCCGTGCTGTCGCGCGACAAGGCGCGCCGCGAGGAAAGCTGGGGCAAGCTCGAGAAGGCCTTCAACAACAACGAGAAGGTTCACGGCGTCATCTTCAACCAGGTCAAGGGCGGCTTCACGGTCGACCTCGACGGCGCGGTTGCGTTCCTGCCGCGCTCGCAGGTCGACATCCGGCCGATCCGCGACGTCGCACCGCTGATGAACAACTCGCAGCCGTTCCAGATCCTCAAGATGGACCGCCGCCGCGGCAACATCGTGGTGTCGCGCCGCACGGTTCTCGAAGAGACCCGCGCCGAGCAGCGCCAGGAGCTGGTGCAGAACCTCGAAGAGGGTCAGGTGATCGACGGCGTGGTCAAGAACATCACCGATTACGGTGCGTTCGTTGATCTCGGCGGCATCGACGGCCTGCTCCACGTCACCGATATCGCCTGGCGCCGGGTCAATCACCCGACCGAAGTGCTCACCATCGGCCAGACCGTGAAGGTCAAGATCATCAAGATCAACCACGAGACCCACCGCATTTCGCTCGGCATGAAGCAGTTGCTGGACGATCCGTGGCAGGGCATCGAGGCGAAGTACCCGCTGAACGCGCGCTTCACCGGCCGCGTTACCAACATCACCGACTACGGCGCGTTCGTCGAACTGGAGCCGGGCATCGAAGGCCTGATCCACGTCTCGGAAATGTCGTGGACCAAGAAGAACATGCACCCCGGCAAGATCGTTTCGACCTCGCAGGAAGTCGAAGTGCAGGTTCTCGAAGTCGATTCGGTCAAGCGCCGTATCTCGCTCGGCCTCAAGCAGACCATGCGCAATCCCTGGGAAGTCTTCGTCGAGAAGTTCCCGGTCGGTTCGACCGTCGAAGGCGAAGTCAAGAACAAGACCGAGTTCGGTCTGTTCCTCGGCCTCGAAGGCGACGTCGACGGCATGGTCCATCTGTCCGACCTCGACTGGAAGCTTCCGGGCGAACAGGTCATCGACAACTTCAAGAAGGGCGACATGGTCAAGGCCGTGGTGCTCGACGTCGATGTCGAAAAGGAGCGCATCTCGCTCGGCGTCAAGCAGCTCGAAGGCGACCCCTTCGCCGAGCCGGGCGACGTCAAGAAGGGCGCGGTCGTGACCTGCGAAGTGCTCGAAGTGAAGGAAGCCGGCATCGAGGTGAAGATCTCGGGCACCGACTTCACCACCTTCATCAAGCGCTCCGAACTCGCCCGTGATCGCAACGATCAGCGCGCCGAACGTTTCGCCGTCGGCGAGAAGGTCGATGCCCGCGTGATCCAGTTCGACAAGAAGGCCCGCAAGGTGCAGGTCTCGATCAAGGCGCTGGAAGTTGCCGAAGAGAAGGAAGCCATCGCGCAGTACGGCTCCTCCGATTCGGGAGCGACGCTGGGCGACATTCTCGGCACCGCGCTGAAGAACCGCGACAAGTAAGCGTAAGGCTTATTGTCCAGACATCAGGCCCCGGTTTCGACCGGGGCCTTTTTGTGTGTGCCCAGTATGAACGACAGCTTGGAGGTGGAAGTCCTCTATCCAGCCTGATGACGGCGAAGGATTAGTGAAGCGCAAGGGCGTCACCGCGAGGTGGGGTCTGAAGAAAGCGTGGAGCAAAACCGCGGCTCGATGGACAAGTACCGGATAACGAGGCCTACCCGGGCGGACGAGCGAGCACATGATCGCGAAGTCCATGGTCATCAAGGGCCGGGGTGGTAAATCCGGCGGGCGTGCGGCGAAGGCGGTCGGTCTTACCTCGGGAGGTCTGCGCGGTGTCCCGGCAACGGGACTGAGGCTGTCGTAAGGCGGCCTGATCGCCGCGCAGAAGTCAGCAGAGGGCATAGTAGGCGGTCGCGCGCCGCCGAAGGCCTGAACGGTGGAAGAGGTCAGTAGAGCGGCAATCTCGTGCAGACCGTGCAGCAGAAGACACAGCAAACACTGGACTTGGGCCGCGACGCGTCGGGTGAAGCCCGAAGCGCCCCCTCCCAAGGGACTGAAGCCGGCACGGCGAAAGCCTGTCTCGAACGCCCGGCGGTCGCGGGACCGTCGATGGAAGTAGTGATCGAGCGTGAGAACCTGAAGAAAGCGTTGGCGCGAGTAACGCGCAACAAGGGTGCGGCGGGCGTCGACGGGATCACCGCCGGCGAACTGCCGGCCTACCTGAAGGAGCACTGGCTCGCGATCCGAGCCCAACTGCTTGAGGACACCTACCAGCCACAGCCGGTGCGGCGGGTGGAGATACCGAAGGCGTCGGGCGGCCTGCGGCCGCTCGGCATTCCGACGGTGCTCGACCGGTTCATCCAGCAGGCGGTGATGCAGGTGCTGCAAGCGGACTGGGACGGAACGTTCTCCGAGACAAGCTTCGGCTTTAGGCCGGGCCGCTCGGCGCATCAGGCGGTGGAACGGGCGCAGGCGTATATCGCGTCCGGGCATGCCGTCGTCGTGGATATCGATCTGGAAAAGTTCTTCGACCGGGTCAACCACGACATCCTGATGGGGCTGGTTGCCAAGCGGGTCGCTGACAAGCGCCTCCTGAAGCTCATCCGCGCATTCTTGAATGCGGGGGTGATGGAGGGAGGACTGGTCAGTCCGACGGAGGAGGGTACGCCGCAAGGCGGACCGCTCTCGCCGCTGTTGTCGAACCTGATGCTGGATGTGCTGGACAAGGAATTGGAGAAGCGCGGTCACCGCTTCGTGCGCTATGCTGATGACTGCAACATTTATGTGCGCAGTCAGAAGGCGGGCGAGCGGGTACTGGCCGGCATCGAGAAGTTCCTGGAAAAGCGTCTCAAGCTCAAGATCAACAAAGCCAAGAGCGCGGTCGCCAAACCGAGTGTCCGCAAGTTCCTGGGCTTCAGCTTCACCGGCGGGAAAGAGCCACGGCGGCGCATCGCGCCGCAGGCGATCGCCCGCTTCAAAGCAAAAGTCCGGGAGCTGACGCGGCGCACGTGCGGGCAAAGCCTCGCGCAGATCGTCAAGAAGCTGTCGGTCTACCTGATCGGGTGGCGCGGCTACTTCGGCTTCTGCCAAACACCGTCAGTGTTGCGCGCGCTTAATGAGTGGCTCAGGCGGCGGTTGCGCGCCATCGCCTGGAAACAATGGAAACGGGGTGACACTCGCTTTGCCGAGTTGCGACGCTGCGGCGTCGGCCGGGATCTGGCGGCACAAACCGCCGGCAGCCCACATGGCCCTTGGCGGCTCGCAAACAGCCCCGCGCTCACCATCGCCATGCCAATCGCGTTCTTCAGTGCACTCGGCCTAACTTCCGTCGCGGCACCACAGACCGCATGATCCACCGAACCGCCGGATACGGACCCGTATGTCCGGTGGTGTGGGAGGGGCGGAGCTGTGAGGCTCCCCCCTATCCCGATTGCCTTCGTCGTCCCGGCCAAGCGAAGCGCGAGCCGGGACCCATAACCACCGAGGGAATGATGTGAGCGGGGCTGAAGCAACATCGAATGCAGCAACGATCGCCTGTGGTTATGGGTCCCCGCCTTCGCGGGGACGACGACGGGGCCTTGTTTTCTTCATATTGGATCGCAATTGATGTATCTGGATAACGCTTCGCTAGCGCTGCGGCTGCAAAACGCGCGGGATATTTTGGGAGAATTTCGATGTCGCTCGATTCGGATGTGATCGTCGATCGCCGCAGGATCCGCCGCAAGCTGACCTTCTGGCGC
This sequence comes from Bradyrhizobium ottawaense, assembly GCF_900099825.1. Lineage (NCBI taxonomy): Bacteria > Pseudomonadati > Pseudomonadota > Alphaproteobacteria > Hyphomicrobiales > Nitrobacteraceae > Bradyrhizobium > Bradyrhizobium ottawaense. The sequence goes on from NZ_LT629693.1 coordinate 3,928,199, forward strand.
GTCTTCGCCGCCGTGGTCGCGATCGCGGCGGTCATAGCCGTCGGCGTGATCGCGACGCCGGGCGGCCGCGCTTCGCTGACCTCGTCGGGGTCGATCGCGCGCGTCAACATCGAGGGGCTGATTCGCAGCGACCAGGAGCGGGTCCAGGCGCTGGAGCGGCTGGAGAAGTCGCAGGCGGCCGCCGTCATCGTCCACATCAATTCGCCTGGCGGCACCACGGCCGGCTCCGAGCAACTTTATGATGCGCTGGTGCGCCTGAAGGCCAAGAAGCCGCTGGTCGTGGTGGTCGAGGGGCTGGCGGCTTCCGGCGGATATATCGCGGCGATCGCGGCCGATCGCATCATCGCCCAGCAGAGCTCGCTGGTCGGTTCGATCGGCGTGTTGTTTCAATTCCCGAATTTCACCGAGTTGTTGAAGACCGTCGGCGTCAAGGTCGAGGAAGTGAAATCCTCGCCGTTAAAGGCTGCGCCGAACGGGTTTGAGCCGACCAGCCCGGAAGCCCGTGCCGCCCTCGACGCGCTGGTGAAGGACTCCTACGCCTGGTTCCGCGACCTCGTGAAGACGCGGCGCGGGATGGACGACGCGCTGCTCGAAAAGGTCGCGGACGGACGTGTGTTCACCGGCCGCCAGGCGGTGGAACTGAAGCTGATCGATCAGCTCGGCGATGAAAAAGCCGCGGTTGCCTGGCTGGTTGCCGAAAAGAAGGTCAAGAGTGACCTGCCGGTGCGCGATTACAAGCTCAGCCCGCGCTTCGGCGACCTGACTTTCCTGCGAACAGCGGCCTCCATCACGCTCGATGCCCTCGGTCTGGGCACCGTCGCGCGGCAAATCGAGCAGGCCGGCGTCGCACAGGCGGTCGACCAGCTCCGGCTCGACGGGATGTTGGCCTTGTGGCGGCCCGCGGCCTCCAATTGAACCGTGATGGGGCAGTGCGGGACGATTCTCCCGCATTGCGAGTATTGCCCCAATCCCCTTCCGGACCGTTTGTCACGTCATTTCGCGACGTCCAAAATTGATTTAGCGTCTTGACAGTTCAAGGCATTTTCACGGAAATGGATACCCGCACGACCGTGGATCCCAGTTTCGATGATCAAATCCGAGCTTGTTCAGCGCATCGCCGAGCACAACCCGCATCTCTATCAGCGGGATGTGGAGAACATTGTGAACGCGATCCTCGATGAGATCGTCGCTGCCCTGGCGCGTGGCGACCGTGTCGAGCTGCGCGGGTTCGGCGCTTTCTCGGTCAAGCATCGTCCGGCGCGCGCGGGGCGCAACCCGCGTACCGGCGCGCATGTGCCGGTCGACCAGAAGAGCGTCCCGTTCTTCAAGACCGGCAAGGAAATGCGTGAGCGGCTGAACCGCGAGGGCGGCGCGCCGGAGGCCGGCGCGTAAGGCTCCCCTTGGGGGCCAGACGATCTGTAGCCGTGTTGCGGAACCTGACGAGCCCTGCGAGACGTACCCTACGCGGCTTGGGCCCGCCGAGCTCCATCACACCGAGAGATGGTCATGCGAAAGTTTCTAACGGCGCTGGTCGTCATTCCCTTAGGGCTCATCTTCATCGTCTTCGCGGTCGCCAATCGCTATCTGGTGACGGTGTCGTTCGATCCGTTCAATTCCGCCGATCCCTCGGTCGCGGTGACGCTGCCGCTGTTCGTGGTGATCATCGTGGCCGCCATTCTGGGGGTGGCGGCAGGCGGCATGGCGACCTGGTTCCGGCAGCGCCACTGGCGCCGCGCGGCCCGCCAGCATGAGGCCGATGCCCGCAGGGCCCGGGCCGAAACCGCCGATTTACGGGCTGCGGCGGCAGCTTCCCGGGGCCAGCCGCAGCAGCTTCCGGCACCGGCCCAGCGCGGGATTTACGGGGCCGCCGGGCGAGACAAGCTGGGCGCGACGTTGTAGAACCCGCCCCTTAAGCTCCGTTCCAAACCGGCCATCGCGGCTTCAAATCCGCCCCCGAGAGACCATGTCCCTGCTTGTCAAAATTTGCGGCCTGTCCACGCGCGAGACGCTCGACGTCGCGCTCGGAGCCGGCGCCGACATGGTGGGTTTCGTGTTCTTCCCGCCGTCGCCACGGCACCTCAGCCTCGAAACCGCGCGTGAGCTCGGCAAGCAGGCCAAGGGCCGGGCCACCAAGGTGGCGCTGACGGTCGATGCCGACGATGCGACGCTTTCCAATATCGTCGAAACCCTGCAGCCGGATCTGCTGCAGTTGCACGGCAAGGAAACCATCGCACGGCTGCGCGACGTCAAGGCCAGGTTCGGCCTGCCGGTCATGAAGGTGATCGCGGTCGAAACGTCGGCCGACCTCGCCGCACTGCCGGGCTTTGCCGACGTTGCCGACCGGATCCTGTTCGATGCCCGCGCGCCGAAGGGCGCCACCCGCCCCGGCGGCCTCGGCGCCGTATTCGACTGGCAGTTGCTTTCGAAACTCGATCTCAAACTGCCGTATATGGTTTCAGGCGGGCTTAACCCCGACAACGTCGCGGAGGCCATTCGCGTCACCCGCGCCGGCGGCGTTGACGTCTCCTCCGGCGTCGAGCGGTCGCCAGGTCACAAGGATCCCGAGATGATCCTGAAATTTATTCGCGCCGCGCGCGCCACCGAAGAGCTGATGGTCCGATGAATCCAAACCTGCCCAATTCCTTCCGCAGCGGTCCTGACGAGCGCGGGCATTTCGGCATCTTCGGCGGCCGCTTTGTCGCGGAAACGCTGATGCCGCTGATCCTCGACCTCGAAAGGGCCTATGCCGACGCCAAGGCCGATCCGTCATTCCAGGCCGAGATGAACGGCTATCTCAAGGACTATGTCGGCCGGCCGTCGCCGCTGTATTTCGCCGAACGCCTGACCGAGCATCTCGGCGGCGCGAAGATCTATTTGAAGCGCGAGGAGCTCAATCACACCGGCTCGCACAAGGTCAACAACGTGCTCGGCCAGATCATGGTCGCGCGCCGCATGGGCAAGAAGCGCATCATCGCCGAGACCGGCGCCGGCCAGCATGGCGTCGCGACCGCAACTTTGTGCGCGCGGTTCGGGCTCGAATGCATCGTCTACATGGGCGCGGTCGACGTCGAACGGCAGCAGCCCAACGTCATCCGCATGGAAATGCTGGGCGCCAAGGTGGTCCCGGTGCAGTCGGGCTCGCGCACGCTCAAGGACGCGATGAACGATGCGCTGCGCGATTGGGTCACCAACGTGCACAACACCTTCTACTGCATCGGCACCGTCGCGGGCCCGCATCCCTATCCGATGATGGTGCGCGACTTCCAGTCGATCATCGGCATCGAGACCCGCAAGCAGATGCAGGAGACCGAGGGGCGCTTGCCGGATTCGCTGATCGCCTGCATCGGCGGCGGCTCCAATGCGATGGGCCTGTTTCATCCCTTCCTCGACGATCCCTCCATCGAGATCTTCGGCGTTGAGGCCGCCGGTCATGGCCTCACCCAACTGCACGCGGCTTCGATCGCGGGCGGCCGGCCGGGCGTGCTGCACGGCAACCGCACCTATCTGCTGATGGATGACGACGGCCAGATTCAGGATGCACATTCGATCTCGGCGGGGCTCGATTATCCCGGCATCGGCCCGGAGCATTCCTGGCTGCACGAGACCGGCCGCGTCACCTATCTGTCGGCGACCGACGACGAGGCGCTGGCGGCGTTCCAGCTGCTGTCGCGGCTGGAAGGCATCATCCCCGCGCTGGAGCCGGCACACGCCATCGCCAAAGTCATGGACCTCGCGCCGAAGCGGCCGAAGGATCATCTGATGGTGGTCAACCTCTCCGGCCGCGGCGACAAGGACGTGCCGCAGGTCGGCGACATCCTGAAGGGCAAGAAGAAGTGACCACCCGTATCGACGCACGCTTTGCCGAACTCGCCAAACAGGGCCGCTCGGCTTTCGTTACCTTTGTGATGGCCGGCGATCCCGATCCGAAAACCGCGCTCGACATCATCAAGGCGCTGCCGAAGGCCGGCGCCGACATGATCGAGATCGGCATGCCCTTTACCGATCCGATGGCCGACGGCCCGTCGATCCAGGCGGCGGGCTTGCGCGCGCTCAAGGCCGGGATGACCCTGAAGAAGACGCTGGAGATGGTGCGCGCGTTCCGCAAGGACGACGACACCACGCCGCTGGTGCTGATGGGTTACTACAATCCGATCTATATCTACGGCGTCGACAAGTTCCTCGTCGATGCGAAGACTGCCGGCGTCGACGGGCTGATCATCGTCGACCTGCCGCCGGAGGAAGATACCGAACTCTGTCTGCCGGCGATGAAGGCGGGATTGAATTTCATCCGTCTGGCGACGCCGACCACCGACGACAAGCGCCTGCCCGCGGTGCTCGCGAACACGTCGGGCTTTGTCTATTACGTCGCGATCACCGGCATTACCGGCAGCGCCAGCGCCGATTCGGGCGCGGTCGGTGAGGCCGTCGCCCGCATCAAGCGGCATACCAAATTGCCGGTTTGTGTCGGCTTCGGCATCCGCACGCCGGAAGCGGCGCGGGCGATTGCCGAGAATTCCAATGGCGCCGTGGTCGGCACCGCGCTGGTCGATGCCTTGCGCGGCAGCCTCGATGCCGAGGGTCGCGCGACCGCCAAAACCGTTACCGCGGTGGCTGACCTCGTCGCCGCGTTGGCTCAGGGCGTGCGTGGAGCGAAACAGGCCGCGGAATAAGCCATAATTTGATGGAATTAAGCGGGGGCATGATCCGGAAAAGTGGGTACCGGTTTTCCGAAAAGATCATGCCTAATCTAAAAGACAGCGGCTTGCCGGAATAACTCCGGGCCGCCATATCTTCCAGTTGATGCGTCTAACCGCATTTCGGAGCGAAACATGAATTGGCTCACCAATGTCGTCCGGCCGAAAATCCGCAGCATCCTGCGGCGCGAGACGCCGGAGAATTTGTGGATCAAGTGCCCGGATTCCGGGCAGCTCGTGTTCTACAAGGACGTCGAGGCCAACCAGTTCGTGATCCCCGGCTCGAACTACCACATGCGCATGGGCGCGGGGGCGCGGCTGAAGTCGGTGTTCGACAACCAGACCTGGTACGACATCGCGCTGCCCGACGTCACCGCCGACCCGCTGAAATTCCGCGACGAGCGCAAATACGCCGACCGTATCAAGGACGCGCGCGCCAAGACCGGGATGAACGACGCCGTCAAGGTCGGCTTCGGCAAGCTGGAAGGCGCCGGCGTCGTGATCGCGGTGCAGGATTTCGATTTCATGGGCGGCTCGCTCGGCATGGCGGCGGGCGAAGCGATCGTGCGCGGGATGGAGCTCGCGGTCGAAAAGAAATCGCCGTTCATCATGTTCGCAGCCTCCGGCGGCGCGCGGATGCAGGAAGGCATCCTGTCGCTGATGCAGATGCCGCGCAGCACCGTCGGCGTGCAGATGTTGCGCGAGGCCAAGCTGCCCTACATCGTGGTGCTGACCAACCCGACCACCGGCGGCGTCACCGCGTCCTATGCGATGCTCGGCGACGTGCAGATCGCCGAGCCCGGCGCGCTTATTGGCTTCGCCGGCGCGCGCGTGATCGAACAGACCATTCGCGAAAAACTGCCGGAAGGTTTTCAGCGCGCCGAATATCTGCGCGACCATGGCATGGTCGACATGGTGGTGCATCGCCACGAGATGCGCCCCACTCTGGCAAGACTCTGTCGTCTCCTGACCAAATCGCCGGCGATCGAGGTTGTTTCCAAGCCTGCGCCTGTCATCACCGACCCGGCCCAGATCGTCCAGGCGCCGGATGCGGTGCCGGCCGCTCCCCACGCGTGAACGCGCCTGCCGCCAAACCCCAACCGCTCGATCAGTTGATCGCGCGGCTGTCGGCCCTTCATCCGCGTCAAATCGACCTCAGCCTCGATCGCATGCACCGGCTGCTGGCGGCGCTCGATCATCCCGAGCGCCGGCTGCCGCCGGTCATCCATGTCGCGGGCACCAACGGCAAGGGCTCGACGGTCGCTTATCTGCGCGCGATCCTCGAAGCCGCCGGCTTGCGCGTCCATGTTTTTACCTCGCCGTATCTGGTTCGGATCAACGAATGCTTTCGCCTGGGCCGCAACAAGGGCGGCGTGCTGGTGGACGATGACGAATTGCGCGGAACGCTGGAGCATTGCGAGCGGGCCAACAAAGGCGAGCCGGTCACGATCTTTGAAATCGAGACTGCTGCGGCGTTCTGTCTGTTTGCGCGGCATCCGGCCGATGTCGTGTTGCTGGAGGTCGGTCTCGGTGGCCGGCTTGATTCCACCAACGTGATCGCGGCGCCGCTGGCTACCGTCATCGCGCCGGTCAGCATGGATCACACCGAATTTCTCGGCAATTCGCTGACGGCGATCGCGGGCGAGAAGGCCGCCATCATCAAGCGCAACGTGCCGGTGGTGTGCGCCGAGCAGGCGCCGGACGCGATGGCGGTGATCGAGGCGCAAGCCGGCCGCATGCGTGCGCCGCTGCATGCAGCCGGCCAGCAATGGCATGTCAGCGTCGAGCGCGGCCGGCTGGTTTACCAGGACGAGCGCGGCCTGATGGATCTGGCGGCGCCAAAGCTGTTCGGGCGGCATCAGTTCGACAATGCCGGACTGGCGATTGCGACCTTGCGTGCGATCGATGCGTTCAAGATCGGCATGCCGGCGTTCGAGGCCGGTATCGTCAACGCGGAATGGCCGGCGCGGATGCAGCGCCTGGTCTCGGGCGCGCTGGTCGATCAGGGCCCGACGGGTTGCGAGATCTGGCTTGATGGTGGCCACAATGCCGAGGGCGGCCGCGTGACGGCCGCAGCACTCGGCGATCTCGAGGAACGGGTGTCTCGCCCGCTCGTCGTGATCGCGGGCATGATGGCGAACAAGGATGCCGGCGCCTTCCTCGCCAATTTCGCCGGGCTGACGCGTCACATTATGGCGGTGCCCATTCCCGGCCGCGGCAACGCGATGCCGCCGGACCGTCTGGCGGATGCCGCCCGCGCGCTCGGCATGCGCGTGGAGAATGCCGCCAGCGTCGAAGCCGCGCTGCAGACGCTGTCGCGCCTCGCTTACGAAGTGCCGCCGCGCATCCTGATCACGGGCTCGCTCTACCTCGCCGGGCATGTCCTCGCTGTCAACGGCACGCCTCCTGCATAGTAATTTGCGTGTCGAGATAGCGATTGGAATTTAGGATGCGTTTTGCCGCGATTGCCGACGTGCACGGGAATTATCTCGCGCTGGAAGCCGTGCTGGCCGACATCCGCGCGCAGGGAATTACTGACATCGTCAATCTCGGCGACATAGCGAGCGGCCCGCTCGACGCGCGGCGCACGATGGACATGCTGATGGCGCTCGACGCCGTGCATGTGCTCGGCAACCACGACCGCTATCTGATCGACCGGCTCCCGGAGAAGATGGGTTCATGGGACCGGCCGGCCCATGCGCAACTCGATGCCAGTCATCTCGACTGGCTGCGCGCGGTGCCGAAGACGCAGGTGTTTCGCGAAAAAGTCTTCCTCTGCCACGCCACGCCCGCGCATGACGAGATCTACTGGCTGGAGACCGTCTTGCCTGACGGTACGGTGCGAATGTCGTCGCTCGACGCGATCGAGGAGCGAGCCAAGGGGGTCACGCAGTCACTGATCCTGTGCGCCCACACCCACGTCGCCCGCGCTGTCCAGCTTCGTGACGGCCGCCTGGTCGTCAATCCCGGCAGCGTCGGCTCGCCCGGCTATCGCGATATTCATCCATATCCGCATGTCATCGAAGCCGGCACGCCGGATGCGCGTTACGCGATTTTAGAACTCGTCGCCGGCGATTGGCGCGTGACGTTTCGTCATGTGCCGTACGATCACGCCGCGATGGCCGATCTGGCGAGGCAGAACGGTCAAGCCGAATTGGCGTCCGCGCTGGCGACGGGATGGATTGAATAAAACAAAACGGCCGGCGATGAGCCGGCCGCTTCAGAACAACGATCGTATCAGCCGATCACACCGCAGCGGTGATCCACTGCTGCAGCTTCTGCTTCGGCGCGGCGCCGACCTGGCGCGAGGCCATCTCGCCGCCCTTGAAGATCATCAGGGTCGGGATCGACATCACGCCGTACTTCGAGGCCGTCTTCGGGCTCTCATCGACGTTCAGCTTCACGATCTTGACCTTGTCGCCCATGGCGCCGGAAATCTCGTCAAGCGCGGGCGCGATCATGCGGCAGGGGCCACACCATTCGGCCCAGAAATCGACCACGACCGGGCCGGTCGCGTTGAGCACTTCGGCTTCGAAATCAGCGTCAGAAACCTTGCCAACGGCCATGGGAATACCTCGTTCGGTTGGATTAAGGGACGCGGCTTGGAGAATCGCGCCGGGGATCATGCGGCAAACCTATGAACGCGACCTTGCCGGGTCAAGCACGGTCATCCCTTTGGATAATGGCGGCCAGCTCCGCGTCCAGCGCAGGGGCTGAAATCTCCATGAATTCAGGCGTTTCGGTCCAAAGCAGCGCGGCACGAACCGGCAGCTGGGGATAAAGTTTGCCGAGCACCGCCCGATATAGCGCCAACTGGCGGACATATCCCTTCGGCGCCTCGGCTGCGTGCGTCGGCGGGGCGTGGTTGGTCTTGAAATCGACGATCAGAACCTCGTGATCGGTCACGACCAGACGGTCGATCTGCCCCGAAACCAGCGCCGGTTGCCGGTGCGGCCGCTCCAGCCGGCCGACGATCGAGACCTCGGCGCGGCTGCCGGGTGCGAATACCGGCGCGAAACGTGCGTCGGCAATCAATGCCAGCGCGCCTTCCGCCAGCTGCCTGCGCTCATCTTCGGTCCAGCCATCGGCGTTGCGCGCGAGATAAGCGAGTGCCGCATCGTGGCGGCTTGAGGCCGCGATATCGGGCAGCGACTGCAGCAGCCGGTGCACCAGCGTCCCGCGCTGAAGCGCACGGGCCCGCTGTGCAATGGATTCGCCGGTGCGGACCGGATGGCTGTCTCCATTGGTGGGTTCGGAAGGCCGCAACGCGCTGTCCGCTGACGTTTCCGGCTGCGCTGGTGTCAGCAGCCAGGTCGGCAGTGCGATCGGTGCGGCTGTTGGCGTCGCGGCGGCAGCGGAGCCTGTGGCAGGAACGGCTTCCTCGGCCAGCGTGTAGCGCGTCACCTTGCCGTTTGGCGTTTCGAGTTCCAGCACCTGCAGATCGGAACGCGCGAGACCCTTGGCGATCAGATCGTACCAGGAGGATTTCCGCACCGTGCTCATGTTGCCGGGCATGCAGCCGCCGACGATCAGCCGGTCCGCTGCGCGCGTCATCGCCACGTACAACAGGCGACGATATTCGTCCTCGGTATCGGCGATCATGGCCGCGCGCGCGGCAACGACGGAGGAGGGATCCTCGGCCTTGCGCCCGGCCCACACCACGACGCCGGGCGCATGCGGATCGGCGTTTCCCTGGGACAGGTTGATCAGCTTCAGCCGCTGCGTGTCCGAAGGCGAGGTGGTGGTGTCGACCAGGAACACGACGGAGGCTTCCAGGCCCTTGGCGCCGTGCACGGTCATGACGCGGACCTCGTCGCGCGAGATTTCCATGTCGCGCTTCACTTCGGTGTCGGCCGCGCGCAGCCACGCCATGAAGCCCTGCAGCGAGGCCGGTGCCTTGCGCTCATAGTTCAGCGCCAGTTCGAGAAACTCGTCGAGCGCGTCGTTGGCCTCATGTCCGAGCCGTTGCAGGATTCGCGCGCGGCCGCCGTCGCCGCCGAGCAGCCAGGCGTAGAACGCAAACGGTGTCTCGTGGACGACGCGGCGCTCGCATTGTTCGAGCCGCCACAGCACATCCCGCAACAGGCCGTCGGTCGCGGCGCGGGCGGTCAGCGCGGCGCGCAGCGAACCCTTGCGATCCCGCGCCAGCTTGAACAGGTCGCCATCGGTGAGGCCGAACAGCGGGCTCTTCAGCGCCACCGCGAGCGCCAGGTCGTCCTGCGGCAGCAGCAGCGCGTCGGCAAGGTTCATCAGGTCGATGATCGCGATATGCTCGGTCAGCTTGAGCCGGTCGGCGCCCGCGACCGGGATACTGGCGTGCTTCAGCGCCTGGATGACGGCGTCGAACGCATTGCCGCGCCGCCGCACCAGCACCAGCATGTCGCCGTAGCGCAGCGGCCGGCGGGCGCCGGTACTGCCGGTCATGGTGCCGCCATCGACCAGCGCCTTGATCTCGGCTTGAATGCGTCGCGCCAGTTTCACTTCCGGGCTGGTCAGCGAGACGCCGTCGAACGGCGCGCGCCAGCCCTCGATGTCCTGCCTGTCGTCGGATTCCGCGAGTTCCCAGAGATCGATCAGGCTCGGGCCGGCGTCGGGAAGCGCCTCATGCCGAGGCATGCCGTCCTTGTCCGTGGTGATGCTCTGGTAAATCTCGGAAGAGTGAAAGGCGTTCTCCACGGCGCGGAGTACGCCCATCCCCGAGCGGAAGGAGTAGGTGAAGGAAATCGGCTCGAATTTCTGACGCGCCGCCTGGAGCTTGTTTTGAAAATATTGGCGCATTTCGGCGAACTCGCGCGGCTTCGCGCCTTGAAACGAAAAGATCGATTGCTTTTCATCTCCGACAGCAAAGACCGTGCGAACGACGCCGTCGCGGGCACCTGCGCCAGTCGTGAACTCGGACGTGATATGCTTGACGATGTCCCACTGCCGCGGGCTGGTATCCTGCGCCTCGTCAATCAACACGTGGTCGACGCCGCGGTCGAGCTTGTAATGCACCCAGCCGGAGGAGACGCGGTCGAGCATGGCGAGCGTCTTGTCGATCAGGTCGTCATAGTCGAGCAGGCCGCGTTCCTGCTTCTCGCGCCGGTAATTCGCCGCCGCCGCAGTCGCGATATGCAGCAGCGCCTCGGTGCGGTCGCGCGCCGTGACCGCACGGCGGCGTTCGATCAGGGGCGCGATCCGGGAGGTCTCCGCGTCGAACAGCCGGCCTAGGGCCGGATTGCTGTCGATGAATTTCTTCGTTACGACGGATTTGCGGGGCGTGCGATCGGCCTCGGTAAGAAACACCCCGAAATATTCGTCGACCTGCGCGGCGCCGGTGAAGATCACGGCGTCGCGCAACCGGCGCGCCTGCTCCTGGTCGGTTTTGCTGCCGGTATCGAGAATGCCGGCGATTTCCCGCCAGATCGACCGCGGCAGGTTCGGTCCATCGACGATGGCGCGCTCGACGTCTTCGATGCGGTCATTCGGATCGACGCCGAGGGCTGCGGAAATCTGCGCTGCGGCGGCATGCGCGCTGCCGGCGGCGTCGGTCCATGCCATGAAGTGATCGCGGCTCAGGCACGCCTCGCGCACGACGTCCTTGAAGGTCACGTCGGCGGCGCTCGCCATCGCCGTCATCAGCGCGCGCCCGGTGGCGCTGTCGGGGTGCCGCGACGCCTCCAAAAATACCCCGAGATTGGCGCGTTCCATCATCTCGTTCTGGTCGCGGTCGTCGAGCACGGCGAAGCGCGCCGGCACATTGGCCTCGAACGGGAATTGCTGCAGCAGCCGCGTACACAGCGCGTGGATGGTCTGCACCTTCAAGCCACCCGGCGTTTCCAGCGCACAGGCAAACAGTTTGCGCGCGTCCCGCCGCAGCTTGGCGCTGGGATGGGCGATGCCGGCCTCCCGGATCGCCGTATCGAGTTCCGCGTCATCGAGCGTGACCCAATGACCGAGGGTGGAAAACACCCGTTCCGCCATATTGGCGGCGGCAGCCTTGGTGAAGGTGATGCAGAGGATTTTTTCCGGCGCCACGCCGTCGAGCAGCAGCCGGATCACGCGCTGCACCAGTACGTGCGTCTTGCCGGAACCGGCGTTCGCCGAGACGAAGGCGGAGGCTGCCGGATCGGAGGCGCGCGCCTGCGTCGCGCGGACCGCGGGCGGAATGATGCGCGGGGCCTTCACCATTCCTCGATTCCCAGGCCGCCGGCTGCAGACCATTCCTTGATGCGGGCGAGGTCGTCATAGGCGCCGTAGCGGTTCGACCACATCGACAGGTTCAGGGAGGTGTAGGCCTGATCCTCGTTCTCGAAAGCGCGGATCAGGGCTTCCAGCTTCTGCAGCGCCTCGTCGGCCGCAGCATCCGGTGGCTGTGGCGTATCGTTGTTTCGGATTTTCAGCTCCAGCGTCCGTTGCAGGCCGGGCGGATTGTTGCCGCTGAGCCTGACATAGACCAGTTCGCCGACGGAGGAATCCGCCGGAATATCCTTGAAGCCGCCTTTGCGCAGGATCGCGGCCTCCAGCGTCAGTTGCGGCGACAGGCCCATGCGCACCTGCTTGCCGGTCGGCGGTTGCCCGGTCTTGTAGTCCAGGATCGCAAAGCTGCCGTCGTGGCGTCGCTCGATCCGGTCGGCGCGCGCGGAGAGAACGAAAGTCCGCGCATTGTCGAGCGAAATTCCGATGTCGCCTCGGGTCTCGGCCTTGATGTTGTCGATGCTGTCGCGCCGCGCCTGCTCCCAATCGGCGAACCAGCCGACAATGCGCTGAAACCGCGGCCACCACAGCGCCTTTGCCTCCGGCCGTTCCATCAGCGGGGCAAAATGTTTCGCGCCGATGGCGCGCAGCGTCTGCACGACGTCGCCGGGCAGTGCTTCGGCAAAGGTCTGGGTGAATTCCCCGAGCGCATTGTGAATCGCCGAGCCGCGATCGGCGGCCGACAGCGGCATGTCGACGGGATCGAGCGGATCGAGCCGCAAAATATATTTCGCGTAGATGGTGTAGGGATCGCGCAGCCAGTCCTCGATTGCGGTGACCGACAGTTTGAGCGGCCGCGTTGCCAGCGGCGGCTTTGGCGCGGGCTGTTTGACCGGCTCGACTTTCTCGGGCCGGTCCAGTTCATCGGCGAAGCGGACATAGTTTTCGCCGGCACGCTTCGCTTCTTCCCAGCGCGCTTCGCCGGCGACGGCTTCGAGCCGGTGCAGGAAGCGCGAGGCGACGGCCGGCGCGCCGCCGACTTTCGCGGAATGGGTGAGAATCACCTCATTGGTCCCGAGCAGTTGCGCGAAGTCGTGCGCGGCGAGGCCGATACGGCGCTCCGGAAGATCGAGGCCGAGTTCATGCCGCATCGGCCGGCTCAGCCATGGATCGACCCGCGGCGCCGGCGGCCACACGCCCTCGACCAGTCCGCCGAGGATGACACGATCGGCTTCCGTCATGCGCGCTTCGAGCTGGCCGTAGATCTGCAGGTGCGCATTGGCATGCTCCGGCCGGCGCACCATGCGGTCGGCAAAGGCGGTTTGAAACACCTCGGGATAATCGCCGAGCTGGACCATCAGCCCGCTGGGCTTGCCTTCGCCGAGCAGATCGTCGAATGCCGCCGCCAGTGCCGATCCCTGACTGCCCTCGAACACCACGGCCACGCCGTCCTGGTCGCCGCAAAGCGCGGTCAGCACCTCGTGGTGGCGTTGCGCCAGTTCGGCAAAATCATAGGGCCTCGATGGCGCCATGCTCTCCAGCGGTGCGAACGCCTTCTGCAGCGCGGCGATCAGCGATCGGGCCAGATCAAGCTCATCCTCTTTCAACTTCGCGCGCTGCTCGGAGCGGTGAAGTGACGAGGTTTCCTCGTTGTTGAGTTTTTTGAGCTCGCTCCGGAAACGATCGAAGTCGCGGGCGAGGCCTTGGCTACCGGCTTGCGGCCGGGTGCCGCGCAGCACCGCCAGTTCGAGCACTTCGATGGCGCGCTTGAGCGTTCCCAGCGCACCGCCGAGCCGGAGCAGCGGATGCTTCAACAGCGCCAGCAAGGTCGGCGGTTCCAGCCCCTTGGCGGCGGCCTCCGCGGTGAGGCGCGCAAAAATGCCGGCGGGGGTGTCTGTCAGGGCGTCGCCGCCGGAATCGTCGAATTCGAGATTCCAGCGGGTCAGCGCCGCCATCACCCGGCGGGCCAGCGCGCGGTCCGGCGTCACCAAGGCTGCCGATTTGCCGAGATGCCGCGCCTCGCGCATCGCAATCGCGATCGCCAGCGACTCCATTTCGGAATTCGGCGCTTCGACCACCGCGAGGTTGGCCATCCCGGCGGAAATCTTCGCGGATACCTCCGGCTGCGCCAGCCGGTCATGCCATTGCTCGGTCGCGCTCGACGGCCGCATCGTCTCCGAGACCAGCACGTCGCGACCCTGTGCCGCCGGCGTGCCCAGGATCTCGACATCGCGGCGCCGGATGCCGAAGCGGTCGAGCAGTCCCTGCATCGCGAATTGCGGATGGTTCGACGAGGGCTGCGTGGTGAATTTGCCCTTGATGTCCCTGACGCCGCCGATGATCTGCCAGGCGTCGTCGTCAAGATCGGTATCGAGCCCCGGCAGCACCACCGCGCCTTGCTTCAGGCCGGCGACGACGGCCAGGAATTTCGCGGTCGCGGGCATCGAGCCGGTCGAACCCGCCGCGATCACCGGGCCGTCGTGATGCGCGGCGAGGCGCACGGCTTCCGCGTCGATCAGACGATCGCGCCGTTCCGCGGGCTCGATCCTGCCGATTTCCTTCAGATGATCCGGCCATATCTGGCGCGCGATGCGCAGGAATTGCAGCGAGTGCTGCCAGTATTGGTCGAGCTGGTCGGGCACCAGTTTGTCGAGCGCTTCCCAGGCGACGCCGCGCGTCACCATGTCGTCCATCAGCCGCGCCAGGTCGCCGGCCAGCGCCAGCGTCGAAGCTGGGCCGCCGACCACGAGCGGCGCCAGCACCGGACCCTTCGCCCAAGCGGCAACGAGGTGCGCCAGCGTCAACCGGCGTTCGAGCTCGCCGAGCCGCGGCGGAATGTCGAGCGGCGCGGTGCCGCCGAACTGTTCGGAGCTTTCCGAAAACGCCAGCTCATCCTCGTCGATGTCGCCGAGCGCGACGATGCGCGGCAGGATCGCGGCATCGCTTTTCAACTCATCGAGAAAAATTTCCCGCGCCAGCCGTCCGGCGCGCCGGGTCGGCAGATAGAGCGTCGCCCGCGCCAGATTCAACGGATTGTTGCGGGCCTCGAATCCATCGACCAGCCGGCCATCGACCAGAGCGGCGATAACGGTGCGCAACAGCGGCACGGAGACGGGAACGCTGAAAACGCGCATGGGCTTCCTGATTCGAGGTCAGGGGCCAATATAGGGAGCGAAGGTCGCTCTTCCCACTCGCTTTTCGCGGAGCGGGGCGATCTATCAGACCTCATCCTGAGGAGCCTGCGCAGCAGGCGTCTCGAAGGATGAACGGCACCGACCGGACCACATGGTTCGAGACGGCGCTATGCGCCTCCTCACCATGAGGGTCCGACGGCTGTTGCGAAGCGAGCTTACGCCACGCTCTCCAGAAACGCCTCTTCCGCGGCCTCGACCGCATCGGGGGTTCCGACATGCATCCAGACGCCGTCGAGCCGCAGGCCGAACAGCCGCTCCTGTTCGTTGGCGCGGTCGAACATCTTCGTCAGCGAAAACTCGCCGGCGGGCGCGCCGTCAAACAGCGACGGCGACAGGATGGCCGCGCCGGCATAGACGAACGGCACCACCTGATGCTCCCTGCGTTTGCGCAACGCACCATCCGGCAGCATCGCGTAGTCGCCGCGGCCGGCATAGCCGATGCTGGTCGTGGTCGGCGCCATCAGCAGCAGGATGTCCATCCGCGCCGGATCGAAGGTTTCGGCCAGCCGCGTCAGGTTAGGCCGCACGCCGTCGATCCACATCGTGTCGGCATTGAGATGGAAGAACGGCTGGCTGCCCAGCAGAGGCAGCGCCTTGACCACGGCGCCGCCGGTGCCGAGCACCTGGTCGCGTTCATCGGAGATGATGACACGGGGGCGGCTGCGGGTAGCGGTATGCGTGATGATCTGGTCGGGCAGGTAATGCACGTTGACCACGGCTTCGCTGACGCCGGCATCGGCGAGCTTGTCCAGCACGTGATCGAGCAACGGCTGGCCCGCCACACGCACCAGCGGCTTCGGCATGTGGTCGGTCAACGGGCGCATGCGCAGGCCAAGACCGGCGGCGAGAACCATGGCTTTGGTGGGGATAACGGGCATGTCGGGAATTTCTCTAACCCTCAAAGGCGCGCCAAATCCGCGCCACGGATCATATCACGGTGATTCGCCGGTGACAGCGACTGTCAGGCGATAGTCGCCGGACATGACGGCTGTACGACGGCACCGGCACCCCCGACTTCAGGCCTCGGCGTCGGCGCGCTTGGCCGCTGCCTTTTTCTTCTTGTCGGCCTGCTTCAGGAAATTGACGCCAATCTGGTCGCCATTGACCCAGGCCAGTTCGCAGCGGCGATAGGCGAGCCCGGTTGACGACAGCAGCAGGAAGAATTCCTTCAGATGCAAACCCTCGACGGAACCATCGACCGTCAGCTTGGCGCCGGTCTCGGAGACGTCCTCCATCACGCAGTCGCGCCGCCAGGTGCCGTCGATGCCCATCATGTGCGCGGCAAAGCCGCGCTCGAATGTGACGCGATCACCCTTGCGCCGTTCCGATGTCGCCATGGCCGAATTCCCGCTTCCAAGACGGCTGCCCCATATCGCGAGCACAGCCTTTTCCAGCTTAAAGGGAAGGTGGCTAACAAGTGGTAAATCAGGGAACCGGCGGGGGGACGTTCGCGGCGTACCAGTCGCGAAACCCGGCCAGCGCCGGGTGCACCAGCGAGCGGTTCAAATAGGTCCAGATCCGGGGCTGGTGGCGCAGATATTGCGGCTTTCCGTCGCGGCGGTTGAGCCGGGCGAAGGTGCCGAGCAGGCGCGTGTTTCGCTGCGCCGACATGATGGCGTAGAGCTCGGCGAAATCGGCGGCGTCGAACTGGCTGTCGGCCGCGCGCCGCGCCTTGATGTAGCGGGTCAACAGCGTCAGCTCGAGCTGCTCCGGGACATCGATCCGGGCATCCTGCAGCAGCGACACCAGATCGTAGGCGGCAGGCCCCAGCACGGCATCCTGGAAGTCGATGATGCCGACGCGCAGGATGCCGGTGCGTTCGCCGAGCCAGATGATGTTGGGGGAATGAAAGTCCCGCATCACCCACGTCCGCAGCGCGGCTGCCGGCTTCGCCAACACCTGGCGCCACATCGCTTCGAATTGTTCGCGGCCTTCACGGCTGAGCTCGGCGTCGCGGTCGGCGAGATACCATTCCGTCATCAGCCCGATCTCGACCAGCCACGCGTCGATGTCGAACACGGGCATGGCGTAGCTGAGCTCTGGTGTCAGCGGCAGCGTTTCGGGCAGCGTCTCGCGGTGCAGCGCCGCCAGCATGTCGACGGCGGCCTCGTAGCGCTCGGCGATCGGCCGCGGCGGGTCGCCTTCGATCACACCAGCGTCGCCGAAATCCTCGGTGATCAGGAAACCCTGGTCGAGATCGATGTGCCGGATCGCGGGCGCCGAGAAGCCATGCCGGCGCAGGCCGTTGGCGATGGCGACGAACGGCTTGACGTCTTCGGCGAGATGCACCGCCGCGCTGTAGGATTTCCCGTCATAGATCGCCGGTCCATCCGGACGCCGCGGCGAGTTCATCAGGATGGCGGCGTCGCCGTCCTGGACGAGCCGCGCATAGGAACGCGTCGAGGCATCGCCGGGCATGCGCTCCCGCTCCGCATTCGTGAAGCCGGCGTCATCGAGGAAGTAGCGCAGGGCGCTCAGCCTCTCGACCTGCGCGGCGGCCTTGCCGTAGCCGGTAATCGCGGCGGCGCGCGCGGAGGATCCGAACGCCGGACGATGGCTGAAGGCAAGGTCGATGCGATCTTCGGGAAGCGCGTCCGGGGCGCGCTCCGGCCACTCGATCAGGACCAGCGTGCCCTCCGGCAGCGGCGACAGTCCGATCTCCTCCAGCTCGCTGGCATCGTTGATGCGATAGAGGTCGGCGTGAACGATCGGAAACGGCAGGTCGTAGCTCTGCGCCAGCGTGAAGGTCGGGCTCGGCACCTCCAGCGCGGCGTCGTCGGCGAGATAGCGGATCATCGCCCGGGCTGCTGCGGTCTTGCCGGCGCCGAGATCGCCCGACAGCGTGATCACATCGCCGGGGCCGACCAGAAGCGCGAGGTCCGCCATCAGATGCGCGGTCGCCGTCTCGTTCGGGAGCGCTATGGAGAATGTCGCGGGCGCGGTCATTCGGCGGCGTTGCGATGGGCGTTCTGATCGATCGGGAAGTCGCAGGAAACCGCCGTGCCCTGGCCGACCGCCGAATCGACCCGTACCTTGCCGCCATGCAGTTCGACAAAAGAGCGCACCAGCGACAGGCCGAGGCCGGCGCCGCGGTGGCGCGAGCCGTTGGAATGGCTCTCGAACCAGTCGAACACCTTGTCTTTCACGTCGGGCGGAATGCCGGGGCCGGAATCGGTGACGGTGAAGGTCACCCGATGCTCGCTTCGCTGCGCGCTGATCGTGACGGCTGCATCATGCGGCGAGAAGCCGACCGCATTGGCGAGCAGGTTGTAGAGCACCTGCACGACGCGGCGTTCGTCGCCAATGAAGACGCCGATACTGGGGTCGATGTCGACCTTGAGCTCGATGCGATCGGTCGCGAGCCGGTCCTGGATGCCTTCGGCGGCATCGCGGATCGCCTTCTCGATATTGACCGGGCCGAGCTCAAGCTTCATGGCGCCGGCATCGATGGTGGCGAGATCGAGAATGTTGTTGGTCAGTGCCAGCAGCGCATTGGTCGATTTGGTGACGTAGTCGAGATATTCGGCCTGCTTTGCCGTCAGCGGGCCGGTCGAGGGGTCGCTGAGGAAATGCGCGAAACCGATGATGGTGGTGAGCGGCGCGCGCAATTCGTAGGAGACGTGGTGGACGAAATCGACCTTCATCTGGTCGGCGGCCTCGAGCGCCTCGTTGCGCTCGCGCAGCGCCCGTTCGACGTTCTCGGTGTCGCTGATATCCTGGAAGGTCAGCATGGTCGCGCCGTCGGGCAGCGGCATGGTCATGCAGTCGAGCACGCTGCCGTCCTTGCGCTCGAGCTTCAGCGCCACCTGAGCGCGGTTGTCGATCGCGGTGATCGCCTCGCGCAGCGTTCGCCACGCCACAAGGTCGTCGAACAGCGGCTTGCACCAGGCTTCGACGGTCTCGATGTGGGGCTGTTCCTTGAGCGATTCAGCGGACAGTTTCCACATCTTCGCGAAGGCGGGATTGAACAATTCCACGCGGCCGTTGCTGCCGAACACGGCCACCGCTTCGACGAGATTGTCGAGCGTTTCGTGCTGGACCCTGGTCAGCCGGTCGAACCGGCGCGCCAGATCGAGGCTTTCGGTGACATTGTCGAACAGATAGGTGACGCCGCCTTCGAGGTTCGGCGTGGTGACGACGCTGACCGCGCGGCCGTCCGGCAGGAACCAGGTGTAGGTTTCGGGTTCGACGGCGCGATAGGCCTCGTGCAGTTTCGCCTTCCAGGCCCGGAAGTCCGGCTGCTCCGGCAGTTTGCGCGCGGCGCGCAGCCGGTCGAGCACGCTGGAATCGTCGGGGTTGGCGTCGAGAAATGCCTGATCGAGGCCCCACAGCCGCCGGTAGGATTCGTTGTAGAAAGCGAGCCGCCGCTGGCCGTCGAAAACAGCCACGCCGGACGATAATTGGTCGAGGGTGCGGCGATGCGCTTCCGCCATCCGGTCCATGGCGGCGCGGAGCGAGGTCGCCTCACTGGCGTCGATCGCGATGCCGGCGCTGCCGCCGGCCAGCTTCACGGCCTGGACATCGTAGATGCGCCGCTCGCCGCCGACCACGATCGGCAGCCGCGCGTTGAAAGTGGAATTGCCGTTCAGCGTCCGGCTCATGTCGCTGCGCTGCTCGGTTTCGAGCAGTTCGAGGTTGCGCTGGATCGCGTCGGCGACGCTGGCCCCCTCGGTGGCCCGCACATAGGCCGTATTGGCGTAGCGAAGGTTGCCTTCCGTGCTCTTGGCCCAGATCGGCCAGGGCGCGGCGGCGGCGAAGTCGCGCAACAGCTCGGTTTCTTCCTGCAGCGTCTTGTAGCGGAGGTTTGATTCGGCGAGTTCGCGGCGCAGTCCGCCGAGTTCACGAATCCTGACAATGGCTTGTCCGCCGATGGCGCGGCCCATGGCCTCGATCGCGCGGCCGTTGGAGGTGGAGAGGTTGAGCAGGAAGCCTTCGCCGGCCTCGCGCAGCGCGTCGACCGCATGGTCCATTTGCAACGCCGGTTCCGGCGGCAGCCAGGTTCCAAAAGCGAGAATACGCTGCGGCGAATTTTGCGCGGCGTCGGGCGAGATCAATAGCGAGGTGTCGCCAGAGATCTGTGGCCGGTTTTCGCCCGCGGCCCAGGCAATCAGGATTTGCGGCTCGGCGAACAGCAGCGCGCGCAGCCGGTCGGCCTGATCCTGCAATCCAGCGATGTTGGCGCGCAGGCCGAGTTCGGTGCGGGTGGCCCGAACGCGGGTGTGCATCAACAGGATCGCCGCCACCACGGAAAAGCCAACGAGCGCCAGCGCCGTCGTCAGCACCGCGACTTCCTGATGATTGAAGTTGAACCAGACCGAAATCGCCTGTTCCACGGTCAAATCGCCGGCAAAGGCGGGTTCCGATGCGGCCGACAGCGCGGCGGCGAGCGCGAGCAGGCCGTGGCGCGCCAGTGAGGTGCACGACAGCAGGTTTCGACGCATCGCCGCGACTACGCCCGACATAATTTGCCCCAGAACGCACGACTCGAATGCACGAGCGCTTCCCCACGCCGTGCACGAATCGAGTGACATTATCTGCTTCGGGAGTCGGCCGGTAAGAGTCCAGACCGTGAACGTGAATCTGCTTGTGAAAAAATGAGCGGATTACCGCTCAGGTGCCAATCGAGTTCGAACGAATCAGCGTCCGGTGGAACCGAACCCGCCGCTGCCGCGGTCGGTTTCCGAAAGCGTGGCAGCGGTGACAAGCTGCGCCTGGGTCACCGGCGCGATCACCATTTGCGCGATGCGCTCGCCGCGCCTGATCGGGAACGGCGCATCGCCGTGGTTGATCAGCAGCACGTTGATTTCGCCGCGATAATCGGCATCCACCGTGCCGGGCGAATTGAGCACCGTAACGCCATGCTTGGCGGCAAGCCCGGAGCGTGGCCGCACCTGCGCCTCGAAGCCGCGTGGCAGCGCGATCACAAGCCCGGTCGGCACCATCGTGTATTTTCCCGGTGACAGGATCAGGGGTGTTTCGGCCGGCACGGCAGCCAGCAGATCGAGCCCGGCGGCGTCGGCGCTCTGATAGGCCGGTAATGCGAGACCTTCGCCGTGCGGCAGTTGGCGGATGTCGACCTTGACCGTTGCGCTCACGTCGTTTTCTCCACCGTCTTTGCTATCTTTGCCACCAGTTCGGTCGCGACCTGTTCCTTGGTCATGACCGGCCAGGACTCCACGTTAATGCTGTCGACGCCGATCTTGTCCGCACCTTCGCGCGTCAGGAGATGCACGGTGTTGCGGTCGCCGCCCATCACGCCTGACGCCGGCGAGACGTCGTTGGCGACGATCCAGTCGCAGCCTTTTCGCGCGATCTTCGCCTTGGCGTTGTCGATCAGATGCTCGGTCTCGGCGGCAAAGCCGATCACCAGCGGCGGGCGCTTTTCCTTGAGCTTCGAGATCGTCGCCAGGATGTCGGGATTTTCGACCAGTTGCAGCGGCGGCATGCCGGCAGCGGTTTTCTTCAGCTTCTGCTCGCCTTCATTGGCGACGCGCCAGTCGGCGACCGCCGCGGCAAAAATTGCAATATCCGCCGGCAGCGCGGCTTCGACCTTGTGCAGCATGTCGCGCGCCGATTCGACCCGGATCACGGTGACACCAGCGGGATCGCGCAATTCGACCGGACCGGAGACCAGCGTGACGTCGGCGCCAGCGGCCTGTGCGGCGGCGGCGATCGCAAAACCCTGCTTGCCGGAGGAACGGTTGGCAATGTAGCGCACCGGATCGATCGGCTCATGTGTCGGGCCTGCGGTGATCAGCACGCGCTTGCCGGCGAGCGGGCGGGGGCGCGGCGGACGCAGGATATCGGCGGCGGCTGCGGCGATTTCGGCGGCCTCCGACATCCGGCCGACGCCGGCTTCACCGGCCTCGGCCATTTCGCCGGCATTGGGACCGATCATGACAACGCCATCGCGGCGAAGCTGCAGGACGTTGCGGCGGGTTGCGGCGTTGTTCCACATCAGCGGGTTCATGGCAGGCGCCAGCAGGATCGGGCGGTTGGCGGCAAGCAGGATGGCGCTGGCGAGATCGTCGGCATGGCCCTGCGCCATCTTCGCCATCAGGTCCGCGGTGGCCGGCGCCACCACGATCAGATCGCATTCCCGCGCCAGGCGAATATGCCCGGCGTCAAACTCGCTCTCGGGATCGAACAGGTCGGTATAGACGCGCTCATGCGACAGCGCGCTGGCCGCGAGCGGGGTGACGAATTGCTGCGCGGCCTTGGTCAGCACGCAGCGCACGTTGATGTGGCGCTCCTTCAGCCGCCGGATCAGGTCCAGCGACTTGTAGGCAGCGATGCCGCCGCCGATGATCAGGGTAACGTAGGCCTCGCCGGTGGCGCTGACGGCCCGGGGAGGCGGCACGGCAGCCGCTGCGGCCGGCGACGGGCTGGTGGCGCCCGGCTGCTCCGGGCGCCCCTGGATCAGCTCCCCGAGGATGACCCGGACTTCCTCTTCGACCGAGCGGCCGTTGCTGGCCGAGCGCAGCCGCAGATAGGCTTTGACGGTGTCGTCGAGTTTTCGGATAGTTATGCTGGCCATGGACGGGCTCCGGCAGGAACTGACAGCATTGATATCAAATATATGATATCAATGCAATCAAAGTTGCCGCACGGCGACCAGAATTCCAATGAAGGTCGCCGCGATGATCCACAGCGCCAGCGTGCGCCAGCGGTTCTTGCGGCTCTCGGTCCGGGCCATCGCCGCGATCGTCTCCGGCGACAGCGTAACGCCCTCGCGCGTCATCCTCTCGAGATTTTCCAGCACCGCGACCGCCCGCGAGGCAATCGCGGGCAGGCTTGCCGCCACCCGGCCGAGTTCGCCGGCGCCGGACATCGCACCCTGGATGCGTCCGATCGGTCCGAGGTTGCGCTCGATCCATTCGCGCACGACGGGATCGGCGACCTTCCAGATATCGAGCTTGGGATCGAAACCGCGCGCCACGCCTTCGACCACCACCATGGTCTTCTGCAGCAGGATCAGTTCGGGCCGGGTCTGCATGTCGAACAGGCCGGTGACCTCGAGCAGCAAGGTCAGGAGCTTCGCCATCGAGATTTCTTCGGCGGTGCGGTTGTGGATCGGCTCGCCGATGGCGCGGATCGCTTGCGCGAAATTCTCGACCGAGTGATGGCCCGGCACATAGCCGGCCTCGAAGTGCACCTCGGCGACGCGACGATAGTCGCGGGTGATGAATCCTAAGAGAATTTCGGCGAGGAAGCGCCGCTCCTTCAGCCCGAGCCGGCCCATGATGCCGAAATCGACCGCCACCAGCCGGCCGGCCGCGTCGAGGAACAGATTGCCCGGATGCATGTCGGCATGAAAGAAGCCGTCGCGCAGCGCGTGGCGCAGAAAACTCTGGATCACCTTGCGGCCGAGCTCGGGCAGGTCGATGTGCGACTGTTCGAGCCGCACATGGTCGTTCAGCGCGATGCCGTCGATCCACTCCATCGTCAGCACGTTGTGGGTGGTGCGGTCCCAATCGACAGTGGGCACGCGGAAATCCGGATCGTCGCGGATGTTCTCGGCCATCTCGGACATCGCCGCCGCTTCCAGCCGCAGGTCCATTTCCATCGCGACCGAGCGCGACATCGTGTTGATGACTTCGATCAGCCGCAGCCGCCGCGCTTCGGCCGAATGCGCCTCGGCGTTGTACGCGACAAAGAAGAAGTCGGCGAGGTCGCGGCGGAAACGCGCGGCGACATTGGGCCGGAGTACTTTGACCGCGACGTTCTTGTGCTTGCCGTCGCGTTCGACCACGCCGCGATGCACCTGCGCGATCGAGGCCGCGGCCACCGCCGGGCCGAGGTTCACAAACGCCTGCGCCACAGGGCGTTCCAGCGATTGCGCGATCACGGCTTCGGCCTCGGCCTCGGAGAACGGCGGCAGCCGGTCCTGCAGGGCTTCGAGATCGCGCGCCATCGCGACGCCGACCACGTCGGGCCGCGTCGCGAGAAACTGCCCGAGCTTGAGATAAGCGGGTCCCAATCGCGTCAGCGCGCGCGACAGCCGCGGGCCGGATTTGGCGCCGGGCCGTTCGATCAGCCGCGCCAGACGCAACGCGAGTTGGCCGGGCGGCGGCACCAGGCTCGGATCGACGACGCCGAACACGCCTTCGCGCGCGAACACGTAACCAGCGCGGACCAATCGCGCGATGTGGGTCGCCGCAGAAATCACAAACGCCAGCCCGAATGCAGCGCCACGATACCGCCGGAGAGGCTTTCCCACTTCACCCGCGAGAAGCCGGCCGCGCGGATCATCTCGGCGAAGGCATTGGGCTTGGGAAACTTGCGGATCGATTCGACGAGATATTGATAGGACTCGGCATCGCCAGTCACGGCGCGGCCGAGCGGCGGGATCACCTTGAACGAGAACAGGTCGTAGATCCGGTCGAGCCCGGGCACGTCGACGGTGGAAAATTCCAGGCACAGGAATCGGCTGCCGGGCCGCAGCACGCGATAGGCCTCACGCAGCGCGGCGTCGATCCGCGGCACGTTGCGGATGCCGAACGCGATGGTGTAGGCGTCGAAGCCGCGGTCGGGAAAGGCCAGCGCTTCGGCATTGCCCTCGACGAAGGAAACCCGCTGGTCGAGATGACGCGCGGCGGCGCGGGTGCGGCCGACTTCGAGCATGTCGGTGTTGATGTCGCAGACGGTGGCATGGAAGCCGGCGCCGGCCGCCTTGGCGGCTCGAAACGAGATGTCGCCGGTGCCGCCGGCGACGTCGAGCAGCGCAAACGGCGCATCGCTCTTCGGCGGGTTGAGCGCCGTGATCATGATGTCCTTCCAGATCCGGTGCAGGCCCACCGACATCAGGTCGTTCATCAGGTCGTAACGAGCAGCCACGCTGTGAAACACGTCGTTCACCAGCGTCTGCTTGTCCCCGAGGGGCACGTCCCTGAAGCCAAAATGCGTGGTTTGGTCCGGCCGATCCATCAACTCAACTCCATACCGGACCATAGCGCGCCCGCCGCAATGGCGCTATCACGTCACCTTCATAAGGTGAATACCTGCATGCCTGAATTGCCCGAAGTTGAGACCGTCCGCCGCGGCCTGCAGCCCGCCATGGAGGGGTCAAAAATCCTCAAAGCCGAAGCCCGGCGCAAGGATTTGCGGTTTCCGTTTCAAAAAGACTTTATCGCGCGGCTGGAAGGCCAGGTTGTGACCGGCCTCGGCCGCCGCGCCAAGTATCTGATGGCGGATCTCGCCTCCGGCGACGTGCTGCTGATGCATCTGGGCATGTCCGGTTCGTTCCGGGTGCTTGAAGGTAAGGCCGGCAGCACGCCCGGCCAATTCCACCACCCGCGCAGTGAAGACCGCGCCCATGACCACGTCGTGTTCCACATGTCGTCGGGTGCGGCGGTGGTCTTCAATGATCCGCGCCGCTTCGGCTACATGAAGATCATCGCCCGCAATGCGCTGGAGGACGAGCCGTTGCTCAACGGCCTCGGCCCCGAACCGCTCGGCAACGAATTCGACGCGGCGATGCTGGCGCGCGCCTGCGCCAACAAGAAGACCAGCCTGAAGGCGGCGCTGCTCGACCAGCGCGTGGTCGCGGGGCTCGGCAACATCTACGTCTGCGAGGCGCTGTTTCGCGCGCATCTGTCGCCACGCCGGCTGGCTGCGACGCTGGCCACCAAAAAAGCCGCCGAACCTACCGATCATGCCCAGCGCCTGGTGAGCGCGATCCACACCGTGCTGAACCAGGCGATCAAGGCCGGCGGCTCCTCGATCAGCGATCACCGCCTGACCTCGGGCGAACTCGGCTATTTCCAGCACTCGTTCAGGGTCTATGACCGCGAGGGCGAGACCTGCCAGACCGCCGGTTGCGGCGGCATCGTGCGGCGCTTCGTCCAGAACGGCCGCTCGACGTTCTGGTGCCCGAAATGCCAGAAATAGCGACGCCGACATTGCAGACAAAGCGGCTGGTGCTGCGGCCGCTGGCGCTTTCCGACGCGCCTGACATTCAGCGCCATTTCAACAACTGGAACGTCATCCGGCGGCTCGCACGCATCGTGCCCTGGCCGTATCCGGATGACGGGGCGGAAACCTTCGTCAAACTCCAATTCGAAAAGATCGCCGCCGGCGAAGAAATCTATCAATGGGTTCTGACGTTGCGGTCCGGTAACGGCGAGGCGATCGGCAACATTCATTTTCCGCCCAAGGGCCGAGAGTGCAAAAGGCAACCGTGGCTTCTGGCTCGCGGAGCCGTACTGGAACCAGGGCCTGATGACCGAAGCCATCACGGCGGTGAACGACTTTGCCTTCAACACGCTGGGCATCGAGAGTTTCTACGTCTGCAACGCGGCCACCAACGTGGCGTCACGCCGGGTCAAGCAGAAGACCGGCGCCGAGTTTGTTGGCTATGTCGAGCTTCCGCATCACGATGGTCAATCCAGATCGGAAAAATGGCGCGTGACCCGGGAAAACTGGCTGAACAGCAATCGATAGCGCGCCCTCGCTATTCCGTATGAATACTGGCGGATTTGCGCTGTAATGCGATGATCGGTTCAAGAACAACAAACGGGAAACGAGCATGAGCGGCAACTGGCGGGATCGCGCGGCCACCACCTTTCAATGCCTGAAGCAGCCGGCGTCCGGCAGCCGCGGCATGGTCGTCAGCAACCATCCGCTGGCCTCGGCTGCGGGCGCGGAGATGCTGGCGGCCGGCGGCAACGCCATCGATGCGGCGATCGCGACCTTGTTCACGCTGACGGTGGTCGAACCGATGATGGTCGGCATCATCGGCGGCGGCATGGCGCATATCCGGCTCGCCGACGGCAGCCATCGTTTCATCGACGGCCAGAGCACCGTGCCGTCGGCAGTTCGTCCCGACACCTACACATCAAAGCCGGGTTCGGCGCATGACGTGTTCGACACGATAGGCGATGAAAATCTGAACGGTCCGAAAGCGGTCGCGGTGCCGGGCTCGCTCAAGGCCTGGTGCGAGACGCTGCAGCGGTTCGGCACCATGAGCCTTGCCGATGTGATGCAGCCCGCGATCAAGCACGCCTCGCGCGGCTATGCCGCAACGCCGTATCTGCACGAATGCATCACCGACGGCGCGGAGGAAATGCTGAAGGACGAAGCGATCTCGGCGATCTATCTGCCTGACGGCGTGCCGCTGAAGGCCGGCGAACGCGTGCTGCAATCGGAATATGCGGAGACGCTCAAGCACATCTCGCAGCATGGCGAGGCGGCGCTGTATCAGGGGCCGCTCGGCGATATCCTGGCCGATTACATGAAGGCGAATGGCGGCTTCATCACCCGCCAGGATCTCACCTCCTACAGGACCGTCGAGCGGCAGCCGATCCGCGCCGATTATCGCGGTTGGGAAATTCTGGGGCCGCCGCCGCCCGCTGCCTCCGGCGTGCACATCGCGCAGATGCTCAACATCCTCGAAGGCTACGACATCGCGAAACTCGGCTTCGGCTCCGCCGAGACGATCCATTACCTCGCCGAAGTGCTGAAGATCGCCTTTGCCGATCGTGCGGCGGCGAGCGGCGATCCTGATTTCATCCATGTCCCGGTGGAGCGGCTGACCTCGAAGGCCTATGCCGAGGAACGCCGCGGCGCGATCGATTCCAACCGCGCGCAGGCCTGGGGCGCCGGTATTGCCCAGCTCGAAAGCGCCCACACCACGCACATGACCGCGGCGGATGCGTTCGGCAACGTGGTCGCGACCACGCAGACCATCAACAACCTGTTCGGCGCCAAGATTTTGATCCCCGGGCTTGGCACCGTGCCGAACAATTACATGAACCTGTACGATCCGCGGCCGGGCCACGCGCTGTCGCTGGCGCCGGGCAAGCGCGTCACCACCTCGATGTCCCCGATGATGGCGCTGCGCGACGGTAAACTCGTCTATGCGCTCGGGCTGCCCGGCGGAAAGCGGATTTTTCCGAGCGCGATGCAAGCGCTGGTCAATCTGATCGACCACGGCATGAGCCTGCAGGAAGCGGTCGAGGCGCCGCGGGTCTGGACCGAGGGTAACGCGCTCGAAGTCGAGCTCGCCGTGCCTGACAGCGTGCGCGCCGAACTCGCGTCGATGGGCCACAAGGTGCTGGCGCTGCCGACGGTAGCCGGCGGTATGAACGGCATCCAGTTTCACGATGATGGCAGGATGTCCGGCGCCGCGTGCTGGCGCGCTGACGGCACACCGGTCGCTCTCGCCGGCGGGCTCGCGCGCGCGGGGGTGAGGTTCGGGCTGGCGTAAGGAACGCTGCTCGCCGTCACATCAGCAGATGTCATTCCCGCGAAAGCGGGTATCCAGTACGCCGCGGCCTGTCGATCCTATCGCTGATGTCTCTGGAATACTGGATCACCCGCTTTCGCGGGTGACGACAGCGGAGCTACTTCCTCACACAGATCACGCGGACCACGGATGCTTTCGCATCGAACGAAGCACCGGCCGCATTCACACCATTGGCCTTGAGAAAATCGCGCACGGTGTCCGATGTCACCAATACCGCCTGCGCCGCAGGCGTGGCATTCGCGGGCCCCGAGACCAGTACCGGTTTCAGCAGCGCGATGCCGGCGAACCTGCCGTCGCCGTCGAGCGCGGCGGCGCCGGAAAAGCCGAGCGACGGTGGCGGCGAGAGTGCGACGTCGCTGCCGCCGCCAAGCTGGGCGACCGAGGCCTTGACGCTGCTTACTGCGGCATTGCCGCCCTGGTTTTGCGGATCCGAAATGCCGGTCAGGTCGAGTGCGGTCTTGGTCGCGGCGTTGGCGAGATTGAGCGCCTTCAGCCCGCGCGCGCCGTAGATGCGCAGCAGCGCCAGATCATGGTCCTTGTCCTCGGCGACCCGGTCGGCATTGCCGAAGCCTGCGATCGTGACCGCAAGGCAGCCGTCGGTGATCTGCCGGTCGGCGACAACAGCGCCGTCGTCGCTGACGACGACACCGGTGCCGTATTCCACGGTCTTGCGCGGCGGCGGTCCCGCGGCCTGCGCGCCCGACGGAAACGCGTTGAACGCGCTCGACATCGCGATCACCACCGGCTCCACGGTATTTTCGGTCGCCTGATCGTAGAGGATGGTGAGGATACGAACCTCGTCGCCCTTGAAGGTGCCGCGAAGATAAAACTTCTTCAGACCCTGCAGGCCGGACAGCACGAAGAAGTCCGGCTTGACCACGGTGTAGTCGATGTTGCGGCCGGCCTCCTTCTTTTCCCGCTCGGCGAGTTTGGCCGTGGTGGGATTGGCCTCCTTGCGCCGCGCTAGCTGGATCTGGATCGTTCCGGTCGGGGACGTCCATTTGACGCCGTTGGCGTCGCTGGTCTGCTGCGGCACCAGCTTGGTCGGAATGCCGAGCCGCACGCCGGTGCCGGGATCGGCGACGATCTTCCAGCCGACATTTTCCTGCCGCCGCTTCGCGGTATCGGCGAGGACGCCGCGTTCCTGCGAATTGAGCACGCCGGTCTCCCGGCCGCCGCGGGCCTTCTGGAATTCCTTGATCGCGTTGACCATGCGCTCGCTGACGTCGCCGGTGATGGCGCCGTTATATTGCCCGACCCAGGCGAGGTCCGACTGCAGCGCCAGCCGCTCGGCCTGCGCCATCGCATTCGCCGTATCCTCGGGCTTTTGCAGCGCGGGGCGGATCGGTACGGTCGTGACCGGTTTCGGCTTGACGCCGGCGGTGGATGGCGGCGTCAACTGCGCCTGCGCGGATACCACCGAGACCGTCAAGATCGAAGCCGCGATCATCCATATTGCCCGAAGCACCGATCTCATGACAAATCCCGGCAGACGATTGAGGCGCTCATTGACCTCAGGCCAATTAAGCACATCTGCTTGGTCGGCAACAACAGCGCGCCGGTTCACGGAACCACGCAAGGACTAGACGGACCCATGCTGACGGCCGACGAACTCGAACGCTACGCCCGCCATATCGTGCTGCGCGACGTCGGTGGCCCCGGCCAGGCGGCGCTGAAGGAGGCCTCCGTGCTGGTGATCGGCGCCGGCGGCCTCGGCGCGCCGGTCCTGATGTATCTGGCGGCCGCCGGTGTTGGCACGCTCGGCGCCGTCGATGACGATATCGTGTCGCTGTCCAATCTGCAGCGCCAGATCATCCATGCGACGCCGGATATCGGCCGGCGCAAGGTCGACAGCGCCGCCGAACAGATTCACACCCTCAATCCCCATGTCCATTTCGAGGCGCATGCGGTGCGTCTCGATGCGAAGAATGCGATGTCGCTGATCGGCGGCTATGATCTCGTGCTCGACGGCTCCGATAATTTCGAAACCCGCTACCTGGTTTCCGATGCCTGCTATCTCGCCGGCAAGCCGTTGATCACCGCGGCGCTGGGCCAGTTCGACGGCTCGCTGACGACGATTCGCGCGCATGAGCGCGGTGCGGACGGCCAGTTCAATCCGACCTATCGTTGTCTGTTTCCTGAAGCCCCGCCGCCGGGCGCGGTGCCCGCCTGCGCCGAGGCTGGCGTAATGGGCGCGCTGGCGGGCATTCTGGGATCGATGATGGCGCTGGAAGCGATCCGCGAAATCGTCGGCTTCGGCGACAGCCTGGTCGGGCGGCTGGTCATGGTGGATGCGCGCGCGATGCGGTTCGAAACCCTGCGCTATGCCCGCGATCCCGCCAACCCGCTCAACGGCGACGCACCCACCATCACCGATTTGAGCGCTTATCTCTGAGCTTCGTCGCGGCAATGTAGAATCGCCGGTCTGCGACTTGACCCCGCTGCCAGCACCAAGGCTTTCGATTATTCCGCACTCCAGCTGACGCGGCCGCGGCTGCTGGCCACCACCTGGGTTTCGCCAGCCCGCAAGGTAATACTACACCCGCCGTTGTTCTGGCACGCGAATTCGTCGGTCCAGCGTACCACGACCCGGCGGCCGCAGTTGTTGATGAACCGACCGGGATTTCTTGAAAAATCGACGCAACTTTCGGCCGCAGCAGGTTCGCTCGATACGGAAGTGAAGGCAGCGGCAATACCCAGGGTGAGAATGCTGAGACACACGGCACGGTTCATCATCTATTTCCTCGTTCGTTGGCGCAAAATTTTTCAGAATCTTCATTCTGCGAAGGAGGCATAATAAGATTGCTGCAGACGTAGATCGTCCCCCAAATGGGGGATGTGGCTCTGGCCAAGCGTGCCCCCAACGCAATAGAAGCGCGCCATCGGCTGAGGTCCAGCGAATGGAAACATTCGCCGAACCCCAGCCGCAACCTCACGCCGTCAGCTTCCTCTCGCTGTCCATGTGCGCAAGCTGCGCTTCGGGATAGCGCGCGCCGGCTGCGGCACCCGGCGGAAACGCCTTTGCAAGCGCCGCCAGATGCGCATCCGTCAGTTTCACCTCGAGCGCGCCGAGCGCCTCGGTGAGGCGGTCGCGGCGGCGGGCACCGACCAGCGGCACGATGTCGTTGCCCTGCGCGGCGACCCAGGCGATCGCGACCTGGGCGGGCGACGCGCCGATGTCATCGGCAATCGCGCGCAACTGGTCCACCAGTGCCAGGTTGCTGTCGAGATTGCTGCCCTGGAAGCGCGGGCTCATCTGGCGGAAATCCTTGGCCGCCGTGCGATCCTTCGACCAGTGACCGCTGATCAGCCCGCGCGACAGCACGCCATAGGCGGTGATGCCGATGCCCAGCTCGCGGCAGGTTTTCAGGATATCGCTCTCGATGCCGCGCGCGATCAGCGAATATTCGATCTGCAGGTCGGCGATCGGATGCACGGCATGCGCCCGGCGAATGGTGTCCGAGCCGACTTCCGAAAGTCCGATATGCCTGATCCAGCCGGCCTTGATCATGTCGGCCATGGCGCCGACGGTTTCCTCGATCGGCACGTCCGGATCGAGCCGGGCCGGCCGGTAGATGTCGATATGGTCGACGCGAAGCCGCTGCAGCGAGTAAGCGAGGAAATTCTTCACCGCCGCCGGGCGGCTGTCATAGCCGGACCAAGCCTTCGCCGGATCGCGCAACGCGCCGAATTTGACGCTGATCTGCAGATTGTCGCGGCCGCGGGTCGCGAGCGCGTCGCCGATCAGCATTTCATTGTGCCCCATGCCGTAGAAATCGCCGGTGTCGAGCAGGGTGATCCCGGCATCGAGCGCGGCATGAAGGGTGGCGATGCTCTCGCTGCGGTCGGCCGGGCCGTAAAAGTCCGACATGCCCATGCAGCCGAGGCCGATGGCGGAGACGGCCGGGCCTGACGTGCCGAGTTGACGCTTGTCCATGGTGGTTCTCCTCGAGATCGGCGGCGGATATTCCGCGCCGTGATGACGAGGCTGATATGGGGCATTTTCATTGCAGCGATAAGCTGGACAATGCTTAAGAGCTTGTTCAATATATCGAACAATGAAGGATATCGATCTTCGCGATCTCGATGCGTTTGTCGCCGTCGCGCGCACCCGGAATTTCCGCCGTGCGGCGCTGGAGCAACGGGTCTCGGTCTCGAGCCTGAGCCAGCGGTTGCGCGAACTGGAGGAGCGGCTCGGGGTCCGCCTGATGAACCGGACCACGCGCAGCGTCGGGCTCACGGAAGCCGGCGAGTTGCTGCTGGCCGGGGTCGGGCCGGCGATATCGGATGTCGGTACCGCGCTCGATCAGGTCCGTGGCCTGCGCGGCGTTCCCTCGGGCCGGCTGCGCATCAACGCGCCGCCACCGGCGATCGATCTATGTCTGGCGCCGATGGTTGCGCCGTTTCTTCAGGCGCACCCGCAGATCGATCTTGAAATCGTCAGCGACAGCACCTTCGTCGACATCGTCGCCGATGGCTTCGATGCCGGCGTGCGCTATGGCGAACATCTGGCGCAGGACATGATCGCGGTCTCGCTCGGTCCGCCGCAACGCTATGCGGTGGTGGCGTCGCCGGACTATGTCGAAAAGCATGGCCGGCCGAAACACCCGAAGGACTTGCTCGATCACGTCGGCATCCGGATCCGGTTCGGCCGCGGCGCGATCCGCGATTGGGAATTCGAGAAAGCCGGCCGTGTCGTCAAGGTGGCGCCAACCGGAAGGCTGATCGCGAACTATCCGGGACTGGCGCGGCGCGCGGCGCTCGATGGCGTCGGCTTCTGGCCGACCTTCGAGGGCTATGTGCGCGACGAAGTGAAGTCCGGTGAGTTGGTCAGCGTGCTCGAAGACTGGTGCGCGCCGTTTCCCGGCCCATTCCTGTATTACCCAAGCCGCCGCCAACCGCCGCCGCCACTCGCCGCGTTCGTGAGCTTTGTCGCGGAGTGGCGGAAGCAGGAGCGGCGGAGAAACGAAAAATCCATCGTCGTCCCGGACAAGCGAAGCGCGATCCGGGACCCATAACCACAGGACGTTGTGAGGCGGGAAGCTGGAGCAACAGCCGCGTTAACAACAGGCTATGGTGGCTATGGGTCCCCGCTTTCGCGGGGACGACCCGTTGAGATATTCGTTACAGCATGCTCGGCAGCACGCGATCCGGCGGCTTGTGGTTGTCGAGGAAGGTGCGGATGTTGATGATCACCTTCTCGCCCATTTCGACGCGGCCCTCGATGGTGGCCGAACCCATATGCGGCAGCAGGGTCGCTTTGCCGGCCCTGGCCAGCCGCACCAGTTTCGGATTGACCGCGGGCTCGTGCTCGTAGACGTCGAGCCCGGCGCCGCCGATCTCACCGGCTTCGATCAGCTTGATCAGCATGTCCTCGTCGATCACCCCGCCGCGCGCGGTGTTGACGATATAGGCCTCCTTGCGGATCAGCTTCAGCCGTCGCGCCGAGAGCAGATGATAGGTCGCCGGCGTGTGCGGACAGTTCACCGAGATGATGTCCATCCGCGCCAGCATCTGGTCGAGGCTTTCCCAATAGGTGGCGCCGAGTTCTTCGGCGATCTTGGGCGCGACGGGACGGCGGTTGTGATAGTGGATCTGCAGGCCGAACGCCCGCGCGCGGCGCGCCACCGCCTGGCCGATACGGCCCATGCCGATGATACCCAGCCGCTTGCCGCCGATGCGATGACCGAGCATCCAGGTCGGCGACCAGCCCGGCCAGCTCTTGCCCTCGGTCAGAATCGCCGCGCCCTCGATCATCCGCCGCGGCACGGCGAGGATCAGCGCCATGGTCATGTCGGCGGTGTCTTCGGTCAGTACTTTTGGCGTGTTGGTCACGGTGATGCCGCGCGCATGCGCCGCCGTGACGTCGATGTTGTCGACGCCGTTGCCGAAATTGGCGATCATGCGCAGCTTGCAGTCGGGATGCTTGAGCAGTTCTTCGCCAATCATGTCGGTGACGGTCGGCACCAGCACGTCGGCGGTGCAGACGGCTTCGGCGATCTGTTCCGGCGTCATCGGCGTATCGTCGAGATTCAACCGCGCGTCGAACAGCTCGCGCATCCGGGTCTCGATCGAGTCCGGCAGCTTGCGGGTAACGACGACGAGCGGTTTTTTCTTAGCCGACATGTTCTGCTCTCATGAGGGGATGGCTCGCTGAGGCTTGCCGTTCAGACCTCATTAACCCGGTTGTTCGACACTGCGGGTGCCGCGCGATCCCGGTTTCCTTGGGTTCCCCCTGAAGCCCTGAGTTTCTTGGGGTTTCCACGGGAAAATCCGGGCGTTCTGGTTCTAAATCGTTCCGTCCTCTCTATCAGAAGGCCGGGCCAAGACAAGAACCCTGCGGAAAGCACGGTCCGGGAAGCGACCAGGCGAGGCACAGGGGTCTGGGGTTTTCGGGCGTAAGCAGGGCGTTTCAACTCGAAGAATTCGAGTTGGCAGTATTTCGGCAGGAGATGGGTTGATGGCGTGGGGGCGTTTCTGTTCGGTGGCGGTGCTGGCGGGTTGCTGGCTGGGCGCATCGGTCAGCACAGGATTTTCGGCCAAGGATACGGCCACGACCAGCAGCGGCCTGCCGGTGCCGCGATATGTCAGCCTCAAATCCGATCATGTGAATGTCAGGGCCGGTCCGACCAAGGATAACGATGTCGCCTGGGTCTATACCCGCTCGGGCCTGCCGGTCGAAATCACCGCCGAATTCGAGAACTGGCGCCGCGTGCGCGACTCCGAGGGCGCCGAGGGCTGGGTCTATCATTCCCTGCTGTCCGGCCGTCGCACCGCCGTCGTCACCATGAAGACCAAGGACGAACTCGCGCCGCTCTACGATCGCGCCGATCCGGACAGCGCGGTCGCGGCCCGCCTGCAGGCCGGCGTCGTCGCCCAGGTCAAGAAATGCACCAGCGGCTGGTGCCGCGTCATCGGCAGCGGCTTCGACGGCTGGATCGAGCAGCAGCGGCTGTGGGGTGTTTATGCCGACGAGAAGGTGGAATAGCCAAGCTCGCGCGTCATTCGTAGGGTGGGCAAAGCGAAGCGTGCCCACCATCAACGACGGCAGTCCGGGAAAGACGGTGGGCACGGCGCAAAGGCGCCTTTGCCCACCCTACGGCTTTTCAGAATGTGAGAATGAAAGCGCTCAGCGCTTCTTGCGCAGCCGCACGACCATGTCGACGCGGGCGATCTCGTAGCCTTCGGGCACATCCGGCATCCGGTTCAGCACCAGGTGCGGATCCGGAATGTCGACCAGCTCGTGATTATTCTCGAGATAGAAGTGATGATGCGCCGTGACGTTGGTGTCGAAATAGGTCTTGGTGCCGTCGACGCTGACCTGGCGCAGCAGACCGGCATCGGTGAGCTGGTTGAGGGTGTTGTAGACGGTGGCGAGCGATACCGGGACCTTCGCCAGCGTCGCTTCCTCGTAGAGCATTTCCGCGGTGAGGTGGCGCGCGCCCTTGCCGAACAGCAGCCAGCCGAGCGCCATGCGCTGACGGGTCGGCCGCAGGCCGGCCGCCTGCAGCATTTCGTTGACATCATGCCAGGGACAGCCGGTCAGCGCCGGTTGATGACCGGTACCGTGGGCGGCCGGATCAATGGCGTCATCGTTCAAGGTCTGCTCGTTTATATCCACGTCGGGCACCGCACTCGATCACTCGGGTAATATTCTTACCGAATATAGGGACGAAATATTCCAGATGCAAGTTTTTCGCAACTAGAACGGACCCAGGGTTAAGGAGAACCCGCATGGCAACGCGGCATTTTAGCCCTTTCCAGCGCTTTGCCGCCCGCCAAGGCCTATGTTACAGAGCGCGCGGACCACATATGCGATTTCGGCAGAGGCAATCGCCGATAGCACCCTAAGTAGCGCCAATTTGCGGGAAGCAAGTGAGTTTCCCGTGGGGAGACCGGTCCGGTTCACTCGAAAGCGCTCCATCGGGATATCTAACTAGAGGCTGAATAGATGCTGGAGCGGCGCAGCGGTTACGAATACGAGGATTTGCTGGCATGCGGCCGGGGCGAGATGTTCGGCCCGGGCAATGCGCAATTGCCGCTGCCGCCGATGCTGATGTTCGACCGCATCACCGACATTTCCGAGACCAGCGGCGAGTATGGCAAGGGCCTGATCCGCGCCGAACTCGATGTGAAGCCGGACCTCTGGTTTTTCGGCTGCCATTTCAAGAACGATCCGGTCATGCCGGGCTGTCTCGGCCTCGACGCGATGTGGCAAATGGTCGGCTTCTACCTGGGGTGGATCGGCGGCGAGGGACGCGGCCGGGCGCTCGGTCTCGGCGAATTGAAGTTCTCCGGCCAGGTGCTGCCGCAGGCCCGCAAGGTTGTGTACAACATCGACATGAAACGGGTGATGCGCTCAAAGCTGGTGCTCGGCGTTGCCGACGGCTGGCTTTCCATGGATGGCGAGATTATCTATCGGGCGAAGGACCTGAAGGTCGGGCTGTTCAAGCAGGGCTCCGCTCCCACTTGAGCAGCGCGGTCAACGACATCATCACAGAACAACATAACTGCAGGGCGAGGCGATCATGAGGCGGGTTGTCATCACGGGGATGGGGATTGTCTCATCCATCGGAAACAACACCCAGGAAGTGCTGGCGAGCCTCCACGAGGCGAAATCCGGCATCACCCGGGCGGAGAAATACGCCGAGCTCGGCTTCCGTTCGCAGGTGCAGGGCGCGCCGACGATCAATCCGGCCGATGTCATCGACCGGCGCGCGATGCGATTCCTCGGCGAGGGCGCGGCGTGGAATCACATCGCGATGGAGCAGGCGATCCAGGATTCCGGACTGACGCCGACCGAAGTATCCAACGTCCGCACCGGCATCATCATGGGCTCCGGCGGACCGTCGGCGCGCACCATCGTCGAAGCCGCCGATATCACCCGCACCAAGGGACCCAAGCGGGTCGGACCGTTCGCGGTGCCGAAGGCGATGTCGTCGACGGCGTCGGCGACGCTCGCGACCTGGTTCAAGATCAAGGGCGTGAACTATTCGATCTCGTCGGCCTGCGCGACCTCGAACCATTGCATCGGCAATGCCTATGAAACGATCCAGATCGGCAAGCAGGACGTGATCTTCGCCGGCGGCTGCGAGGAACTCGACTGGTCGCTGTCGGTGCTGTTCGACGCCATGGGCGCGATGTCCTCGAAATACAATGCGACGCCCGCCACCGCCTCGCGGCCGTACGACGTCAGCCGCGACGGCTTTGTGATCGCCGGCGGCGCCGGTGTCGTCGTGCTCGAAGAGCTCGAACGTGCCAAGGCGCGCGGCGCGCGCATCTACGGCGAAGTGATCGGCTACGGCGCGACGTCTGACGGCTACGACATGGTGGCGCCGTCGGGCGAAGGCGCCGAGCGCTGCATGCGCATGGCGATGGAAACCGTTAAAACGCCGATCGACTACATCAACCCGCATGCGACCTCGACGCCGGCCGGCGATCCGCCGGAAATCGAGGCGATCCGAAAAGTGTTCGGGACCGGCGACAAGTGCCCGCCGATCTCGGCGACCAAGGCGCTGACCGGGCACTCGCTCGGCGCCACCGGCGTGCAGGAAGCGATCTATTCGCTGCTGATGATGAACAACGGCTTCGTCTGCGAGAGCGCCAACATCACCGAGCTCGATCCGGTGTTCGCCGACATGCCGATCGTGCGCAAGCGCATCGACAACGCCAAGCTCGGCACCGTGCTGTCGAACTCGTTCGGTTTCGGCGGCACCAACGCCACACTGGTGTTCAAGCGGATGGATGCGTAGTTCGCTTTTGCCACTTCTCGCTTGCGGCGGGAGGTCGGCAGGCAGCGAATCAAGACCTTGCAACAATCCGAAAATGGGGTGGGCATGATTATCGAACCGCGCGTGCGAGGCTTCATCTGCACGACGGCACATCCGGTCGGCTGTGCCACAAATGTCCGCGAGCAGATCGCCTATGTTCTTCGCCAGGGGCCGATTCCGGAGTGTCCCAAGCGCGTCGCCGTGCTCGGCTGTTCGACGGGTTACGGCCTCGCCAGCCGCATCGTTGCGACCTTCGCCGGGGGCGCGGAGACCATCGGCGTGTCGCTGGAGCGCGAGCCCACGGCAACCAAATCGGGCAGCGCCGGCTGGTACAACAACCGCGCATTCGAGATCGAGGCTCAGAAGATCGGTCGGTCCCCCCTCACGCTGGAGGGCGACGCCTTTTCGCACGACATGAAGAAAAACTTCATCGACCGTGTCCGCGAACGGTTCGGACAGCTGGACATGCTGGTCTACAGCATGGCCGCTCCGGTCCGGACCGACCCGGACACCGGCCAGACCTATCGTTCGGCGATCAAGCCGCTGGGCGCCCCCGTCGAAATCAAGACCCTCAACACTGAAACCGGCGAGGTCTTCGAGACCACCATTGCGCCGGCGAGTGAGGATGAAGCGGCGGCCACGGTCGCGGTCATGGGAGGCGATGACTGGAAGCGCTGGATCGACCAGCTCGCGGACGCCGGTGTTCTGGCGCCGGGCTTCCGGACACTCAACTACACCTATATCGGCAGCGAACTGACCTGGCCGATCTACTGGAACGGCACGCTCGGTCGCGCCAAGGTCGATCTCGATCGCAAGGCGGAAGCGATCCGGGGCCGGCTCGGCCCGGACGCGGCCCGCGTTGTGGCGCTGAAGGCCGTGGTCACCCAGGCGAGTTCGGCCATTCCGGTGGTGCCGCTCTACGGGACGGTGCTGTTCAAGGTGATGAAGAAACTCGGGCTCCACGAAGGCTGCATCGAGCAGATCGATCGCCTGTTCCGGACGCGCCTTGGCGCGAATGCACCCGTCGACGAAGCGCAGCGTCTGCGGCTCGACGACTGGGAGCTTTCGCCCGAAGTTCAAAAGGAAGTGTCGCGCCGATGGCCGCTGCTTTCGACGGAAACGCTCGGCGAGTTGGCGGACCTTGGCGAATACAAGAGCCAGTTCCTGCGCCTGTTCGGATTTGGCATCGACGGCGTCGATTACGCGCAGGACGTCGATCCACGTGTCGTCCCAGGCTAAGGCGGCTCGGCGCAACGCTGCGCGGGGGGCTCGTTTCTACTTTGCATGGGGTTGTTTTCGCTATTTTGTGTCAGAGCCGCCCATCATGCCCTATCCCGCAGCGATCTTCTCCGCGCGCTGGAACGCCGGCCGCTCCATGCAGCGGGTGATGTAAGCGTCGAACGACGGCCGCGACGGGATCATCTTGAACAGCCGCACCGCGAAGTTCAGCCCCGAGCCGATGACGATGTCGGCCGCCGAAAACGTCTCGCCGAGAATCCACGGGCCTTTCTCCAGCGCGTTGTCGAGCACGTCGATGACGCGCTGCGCGTCGCCCCAGCCGGCGGCGACCGGATTCATCTCGATCTTGG
Organism: Bradyrhizobium ottawaense; assembly: GCF_900099825.1. Classification (NCBI taxonomy): domain Bacteria; kingdom Pseudomonadati; phylum Pseudomonadota; class Alphaproteobacteria; order Hyphomicrobiales; family Nitrobacteraceae; genus Bradyrhizobium; species Bradyrhizobium ottawaense. Next base: position 3,967,868 of record NZ_LT629693.1, read on the forward strand.
TCGCGATCTGAACCATCGCGGGCTCGATGCAGCCGGGGCCGAAGAACAGCCAGTAGAGATACCTTGCCCGCAGCGGATCGCCGAGCGGCGGCGCCAGTTTCGCCTCGGGGTAACGCTCGGCGACGTAGGCGCAGATCGCCGCGGCTTCCGCCAGCGCCGTGTCGCCGTCCTTCAGCGCCGGCACCTTGCCCATCGGATTGATCGCCAGATATTCGACCCGCTTCTGCGCGCCGGTGGAAATATCGGTCAGCACGCGCTCATAAGGCTGCCCGGTTTCTTCCATCAGCCACAGCGACGAGAACGAGCGAGAGCGGGGCGACCAGTAGAGCTGCATCATGGCGATGGTTCCTTGTGGGTCTGTCGATGCTGTTGTGCTGAGATTCGACGGAACGTGCAAGCCAGGCAATAGGGCGAAGAGACGCTATGTTTGGTGTTGCGCTGTTGCCGGCTGCTGCCAGCGATAATATTTCATCACAAAGCCGGTCATCGGCTCGACCTGCTCCTGCTCGAACACGAATCCCTCGCGCTCGTACCAGCGCCAGGCCTTTTCGTTCTCGCGCACGCAACGCAGGAAGATTTCGTCCGGCATATGTTGTCGCGTAAAGGCCAGCAACTGGCGTCCGACGCTGCGGCCCTGATATTCGGGTGCTACGAACAACTGGTCGAGATAGCGCTTGGGCAGATGCATCGCGAGCATCGCCGCCAGCCTTCCGTTGTCGTCGGCGACGAAGAGGCTCCAGCCATTCTCGACCTCCATCGGGACGCGGGCGCGCAATTTGGCCAGCAGGAAATTGCTGGCGTGCTCGAGCCCGGTGGATACCCAGCTCTCCATCCACACCCGGGCGACCTCGTCGTATTCGTCCGGTCGGGCGGGACGGATGGTCGGCAGCGGCATCGACAGGTCCACGACAAGAGTAAAATTCGCGGCGATATTATCGCGAGGGCGCGGAACTTCAATCGGTTGCTGCGGTCCGCTTCGCGGGGGCCTGCGCAAGGCCACGAACAAGGCGACAAGCAAAAAGGGCGGCCTTTCGGCCGCCCTTCGTTGTTCGTGATTTGCGTTGAGGCTTACTCGCCAGCGGCTTCGCGCGGGGCGGAAGCTTCCGCCGCCTTCTGCTTGGCTTCGAGGTCCTCGCCGGTCGCCTGATCGACCACCTTCATCGACAAGCGCGTCTTGCCGCGATCGTCGAAGCCGAGCAGCTTGACCTTGACCTTGTCGCCTTCCTTGACGACGTCGGAGGTCTTCTGCACGCGCGCCGAAGCGAGCTGGCTGATGTGAACCAGGCCGTCCTTGGCGCCGAAGAAGTTCACGAACGCGCCGAACTCCATCACCTTGACCACGGTGCCCTCGTAGATCTGGCCGATCTCCGGATCGGAGGCGATCGACTTGATCCACTTGATCGCGGCCTTCATCGCCTCGCCGTCGTTGGAGGCGACCTTGACGGTGCCGTCGTCCTCGATGTTGACCTTGGCGCCGGTCTTCTCGACGATCTCGCGGATCACCTTGCCGCCGGTGCCGATCACTTCACGGATCTTGTCGGTCGGGATCTTGAAGGTCTCGATCCGCGGCGCGTATTCGCCGAGCTCGGCGCGCGCGTTGGTGAGTGCCTTCGACATCTCGCCGAGGATGTGGATACGCCCATCCTTGGCCTGGCCGAGGGCGACCTTCATGATCTCCTCGGTGATGCCCTCGATCTTGATGTCCATCTGCAGCGAGGTGATGCCCTGCTCGGTGCCGGCCACCTTGAAGTCCATGTCGCCGAGATGATCCTCGTCGCCGAGAATGTCGGACAGAACCGCAAAGCGCGAACCTTCCAGGATCAGGCCCATCGCGATACCCGCGGTCGGCCGCTTCAAGGGAACGCCCGCATCCATCAGCGCCAGCGAGGCGCCGCAGACCGACGCCATCGACGACGATCCGTTGGATTCGGTGATCTCCGACACCACGCGCACCGTGTAGGGGAATTCGTGGTGCGGCGGCAGGATCGGATGGATCGCGCGCCAGGCCAGCTTGCCGTGGCCGATCTCGCGGCGCTTGGTGCCGCCGAGGCGTCCGGTTTCACCGACCGAGTAGGGAGGGAAGTTGTAGTGCAGCAGGAACGTCTCTTTGTAGGTTCCCGACAGCGCGTCGATGTACTGCTCGTCCTCGCCGGTGCCGAGCGTGGTCACGACCATCGCCTGGGTCTCACCGCGGGTGAACAGCGCCGAGCCGTGGGCACGGGGCAGAATACCGACTTCGGCGACGATGTTGCGGACGGTCTTGGCGTCGCGGCCGTCGATGCGCTTGCCGGTGTCGAGGATGTTCCAGCGAACGATCTTGGATTCGAGTTCCTTGAACACCGCGGCGATGCGCAGCTTGTTGTGGCTCGACTCCTGCCCTTCCGGGAAGTAGTGCGCCATCACCTTTTCCTTGGCCTTGCCGACCGCGGCGTAGCGGTCCTGCTTGACCGGAATTGCGTAGGCCGCGCGCAGCTCCTGCTCGATCAGGCCGAGCATTTCCTTCTCGATCGCGCTTTCGTCGATGACCTTGACCTCGCGCGGCTCCTTGGCGGCCTTCTCGGCCAGTTCGATGATCGCCTTGATCACCGGCTGGAAGTGACGGTGGCCGAACATCACGGCGCCGAGCATGATGTCTTCGTTGAGCTCCTTGGCTTCCGATTCCACCATCAGCACGGCGTCGGCGGTGCCGGCGACGACCAGGTCGAGCTGGGTATCGACCATCTCGTCGAGCGTCGGGTTGAGCACGTATTCGTCATTGGCGAAGCCGACGCGGGCGGCGCCGATCGGGCCCTTGAACGGGGCGCCGGAAATCGTCAGCGCCGCGGACGCCGCCACCAGGGCGACGATGTCGGGATCGTTCTCCATGTCGTGCGACAGCACGGTGACGATCACCTGGGTTTCGTTGCGCCAGCCGTCAACGAACAGCGGACGGATCGGGCGGTCGATCAGGCGGGAGACCAGCGTCTCCTTTTCGGTCGGCCGTCCTTCGCGCTTGAAATAGCCGCCGGGAATGCGGCCCGCGGCGTAGGTCTTTTCCTGATAGTCGACGGTGAGCGGCAGGAAGTCGACGCCTTCGCGCGGCGACTTGGCGGCAACCACGGTCGCGAGCACGATGGTCTCGCCATAGGTCGCCATCACGGCGCCGTCGGCCTGACGCGCGATCTTGCCGGTTTCAAGCTTGAGGGGACGTCCACCCCAGTCGATTTCGACTGAATGAGCATTAAACATAGTGGTCTTCTTTCATGGGTTCACGAGAGAACGGTGCCCTCAAAACACAAAGACCATGCGCAAGATTGCGGGACGCTGATCGGAATGATCAGCGTCCGGCGATCCTGCCATGGTCTTTATATTTCGGATGGCGTCCATCCTCTCGGTAGTCACGGGCATCTTGCCCCGTCCAGCGGCCGGATTGCTGCTGAACGTTATTGCGCATGATCGTCTCCAGGAAATCTGGAGTCCGGTCTCGGAAAACCATGCGAAAACGCGCGCAAACCTTGCGCGCGTGAACTGATCAACGACGAATATTGTGCTTTTCGAGCAGCGCCTTGTACCGCGCCTCGTCCTTCTTCTTGATGTAATCGAGAAGGGAACGGCGCGTCGACACGAGCTTCAGGAGGCCGCGGCGTGAATGATTGTCCTTCACGTGGGTCTTGAAGTGGCCCGTGAGGTTGGTGATGCGTTCCGACAGGATCGCAACCTGGACCTCCGGCGAGCCGGTGTCGCCGGCCTTGTTGGCATTCGTCTTGATGACTTCCGCTTTGCGTTCGGCGGTAATCGACATCGTCAAACTCTCTCGTTGTTGCGACCGGAACTGGCAGTCAGTCCGGTCAGGTTGAACACGCGCTTGGGGATGAGTTCGCCATTGCCAATTTCGGCGAGGGCCAGAAGCCGGCCTGCCACCGTGACATAGACTGTGCCGCTACTATTGGGCGCATCCCGTCCGCGCAACAAAACGGCCTGGCCCCTGTGGAGCCTTGCCGCATCAGCCCGTGTGACGGCCAGTGCCGGGATGTCGTCCAGCGCGGTCTCAACGGGCAAAAGCGCGTCGGCGAGGCTTCCCTCGCCCGACGCGGCTCTATTGCATAAAGCCTCCAACTGTTCCAGCGGAATCATGTCCGCCTCGCGGAATGGCCCGACCAGGGTCCGCCGCAGCGCGCAGATATGGCCGAAACAGCCCAGAATCCGGCCCATATCGCGGGCCAGGGCCCGCACATAGGTTCCCTTGCCGCACTCAGCCTCGAACACGGACAGGCCATCATCTCCATGTTCCACAAGGGACAATTCGTGAATCTCGACCGGCCGGGGCTTCAATTCCACGGTTTCGCCGTCCCGCGCCAAGTCGTAGGCGCGCTCGCCCTGCACCTTGATGGCGGAATATTGCGGCGGGATCTGCTCGATCACGCCGGTAAAGCGCGGCAGCAGCGCTCGGATCGCGTCCGCGGACGGTCTCTCGGCAGAGGTCTGGGTGACCCGGCCTTCGGTATCGTCGGTATCGCGTTCCTCGCCCCAGGCGACCGTGAAGCGATAGCGCTTGCGGCCGTCCATCACGAAGGGGACGGTCTTGGTGGCTTCGCCGAGCGCAATCGGCAGGCCGCCGGAGGCCAGGGGATCGAGGGTGCCGGCGTGTCCGGCGCGCTTGGCCTGGAACAGGCGCTTGAGAACGGCGACCGCGTGCGTCGAGGTCATGCCGATCGGCTTGTCGAGGATCACCCAGCCGTGGACGTCGCGCTTGTCGCGCCGCGGCTGGTTGTTCTGGCGCGGTTGCTTGCCCGGACGCTGATCCTGACGTGCATCCTGGCGCGGATCGTTGTTGCCACGGCGCGCCTCGTCGCCGTGCGATTGATCGGTAAAAATATTTTTCGGGACATCATGCGATTCGGTGTTTTCCGCACCGATCACGCTGTCAGCGGTCGTCACAATCATCATTCGTCGTCCGAATCGGGTGCGAGGTCTCTTTGCACCGCAGGTGTTCGCAGTAATTTCTCGATACGTTCCGCTTCGTCGAATCGTTCGTCGGTGCGGAAGCGAAGATCAGGGGAAAATTTCAGGTTAACGCGGTGCGCGATCTCGCCGCGCAGGAACTTCTTGTTGCGTTCGAGCGCGGCCAGCACCACGTCGGTGTCGCGGCCGCCGAGCGGCATCACGTAAACGGTGGCGAGTTTCAGGTCGGGCGACATGCGTACCTCGGGAACCGTAATGATGTGGCCTTCGAGATCGGGGTCGTGGACGTTACCCTGCGACAGAATATCGGCGACCGCATGGCGTACGGTCTCGCCGACGCGCAATTGCCGTTGCGAGCCGCCGGGAGCGGAACTCTTGTTGTGGTGACGGGGCATTAAAGTCCTCGAAAACAAATCGTGATGGCCGGGCTTTTCCCGGCCATCCACGTCCATTTACCTGCTGAATTCCTGGAGACGTGGATGCCCGGCACATCAAAGCGAAGACGCGCTTCGCGCTGTTGGCCGGGCATGACGTCGAACTATTTCGATATCCTTCTGACGCAGCCGTAAGGTTCAGACTTACAGACTGCGCTGGATGGTTTCCACGCGATAACACTCGATGATGTCGCCGGGACGCATGTCGCCGTAATTTTCGAACGCCATGCCGCATTCCTGGCCGGACTGCACTTCCTTCACTTCGTCCTTGAAGCGCTTCAGTGTCGAGAGCTTGCCTTCGTGCACGACGACGTTGTCGCGAATCAGGCGCACATTGGCGCCGCGTTCCACGGTGCCGTCGGTGACGCGGCAGCCGGCGACCTTGCCGACCTTGGAAATGTTGAACACTTCCAGGATCTGGGCATTGCCGAGCATGGTTTCGCGCAACGTCGGCGCGAGCAGGCCGGACATCGCCTTTTTGATGTCGTCGACGAGATCGTAGATGATGTTGTAGTAGCGGATCTCGATGCCGTTGCGTTTTGCAGCGGCCGCGGCTTCCTTGTTGGCGCGAACCGAGAAGCCGATGATCGCGGCGTTGAAGCCTTCCGCCAGCGTGACGTCGGACTCCGAGATGCCGCCGACGCCCGCATGCAGGATGCGCGCTGCGACTTCGTCGGTGCCGAGCTTTTCCAGCGAGCCCAGGATCGCTTCGAGCGAGCCCTGCACGTCGGCCTTCACGATCAGCGGGAATTCCTTGCGGCCCGCGGTCTTGAGCTGCGACATCATCTGTTCGAGCGAGCCGCGCATGCCGGAAATCGAGGCGGCGGCGTTCTCGCGCTTCTGGTGGGCGCGATAGCTCGTGACCTGGCGGGCGCGGGCTTCGTTCTCGACCACCGCGAGGCGATCGCCGGCTTCCGGCGGACCGTTGAAGCCGAGCACTTCGACCGGGACCGACGGTCCGGCCGCGGTGAGGTTCTCGCCCTGATCGGAGATCAGCGCGCGGACGCGGCCCATTTCGGCGCCGGCCACAATGATGTCGCCGACCTTCAGCGTACCGCGCTGGACCAGCACGGTCGCAACCGGACCGCGGCCGCGATCGAGCTTGGCTTCGATCACGGTGCCTTCGGCCGGACGTTCCGAATTGGTCTTGAGGTCGAGCAGTTCGGCCTGCAGCGCGATCATCTCGAGCAGCTTGTCGAGATTGGTCTTGTTCTTGGCGGATACCTCGACGTCGACGACGTCGCCGCCGAACGATTCGACCTGCACTTCGTGCTGCAGCAGTTCGGTGCGCACGCGCTCCGGCTTGGCATCGGGCTTGTCGATCTTGTTGATCGCCACGATCATCGGAACCTTCGCCGCCTTGGCGTGGTTGATCGCCTCGATGGTCTGCGGCATGACGCCGTCATCGGCCGCCACCACCAGGATCACGATGTCGGTGACCTTGGCGCCGCGCGCGCGCATCGCGGTGAACGCGGCGTGGCCGGGCGTATCGATGAAGGTGATCTTCTTGCCGCTTTCCGGCGAGGTCACCTGATAGGCGCCGATATGCTGGGTGATGCCGCCGGCTTCGCCGGAGACCACGTTGGCGTGGCGCAGCGCGTCGAGCAGCGAGGTCTTGCCGTGGTCGACATGGCCCATCACGGTGACGACCGGCGAACGCGGCTCGGTATCGGTGGAGTCTTCGATGACGTCGAACAGGCCTTCTTCGACGTCGGACGCCGCGACGCGCTTGACGCTATGGCCCATTTCCTCGGCGATCAGCTGCGCGGTGTCGGCATCGATCACGTCGGTGATCTTGTGCATCGCGCCCTGCTTCATCAGCAGGCGGATGACGTCGACCGCGCGCTCGGTCATGCGGTTGGCGAGTTCCTGGATCGTGATGGCTTCCGGAATCGTCACTTCGCGGATGAGCTTTTCCTTCGGCTCGTTGGCGGCGTGTCCCTTCAGGCGCTGGGTGCGGCGGCGGAACGAGGCGATCGAACGCTCGCGCACGTCGTCGGCAGTGAGCGCGGTGACCAGCGTCAGGCGGCCGCGGTCCTTCTGCGGTCCGGGCTTGTGGGTCGTCTTCGGCGGTACCGCGGGGCGCATGGCGCCGCCGGGGCCGCGACGGATCTGGCGCGGACCTTCATCCTCGTCGGAAGCATCGGCGGCGACGCCGGGGGCACGCGCCGGCGGCACGGCCGCTGATGTGGCCGGACGGGCGCCGGCCGGGCGGGCTGCGCCAGGGCGCGCCGTCGCCGGAGCGGCGGCGGCTGCCGTCTTGGCCTCGGCTTCGCCAAATCGCTTCTTGGCCTCGATTTCCGCCTTGCGCTTGGCTTCCTCTTCCAGCCGGTGCCGTTCTTCCTCGGCCTTGCGGCGGGCTTCGGCGGCTTCGCGTTCGGCCTGCTCGATGCCTTCCTTGCTCGAGCGGCGCTTGGCCTCTTCCTCAGCGATCCGCCGCTCTTCGATTTCACGTACCTTGGCGTCGGCCAGCGCGCTGGCGCGCGCGGAGCGCTCATCTTCGGTCAGGGTGCGCAGCACGACGCCGGAACCGCCGCGGGGTGCTGCGGGTGCGGGCCGCGAGAGCGGCGCCTTGACGGGCGCTGCTGCCGGCTTCGGAGCGGCTACGACCGGCTCGGGCGCATGGGTTTCGGTCGCCGGCGCGTCGCCGCCGACGCGGCGCTTGCCGCGCTTTTCGACCACGACCTGCTTGGTCCGGCCGTGGCTGAAGCTCTGGCGGACGGTGCCGGTCTCGACGCGCGGCTTGAGCGTCAAGGTTTTGCTGACACTCAAAGTCTTGTCGCCAGGCGTTTTGGTATCAACCATTCAGCAGTCCTAATCTTGTTGCGTGGTGCGTATCCGCACAGTCTTTGAAGCTGTCTTCGTTAGTCAGAATTTCTGGCCGCATTGGCGGTCTTGTCGTCATCGGCCATCCGGTATCGGACCAGGATTTGGCAGCGCGACAGGAACGTCTTGCGCGCCGGGCCCGCGAGCAGGGCAGCATGTATCACATTTGACCGCCCCAGTGCCAAATCCAATTGTTCGGACGCTAAAACAGTAACGATCGGAAAAACCGGCGATTCACCGGAATTTCCGCCTCTCTGCCCGGCGATCGCGTCCAATTTGCGGATTCCGTCGGGGGCGCCGTCAGAAGCGTGGATCAGGGCTGCGGCCTGGCCGTGCTGGAGGGCGCCCTCGACCTTGCTGAAGCCGGAAACCACCTGGCCGGCCTTGGCGGCCATGGCCAGCGCGTCGGTGCAACTTCGGACCAGCAACGCCTCGGTATCGTCGGGGAGGGTTGCCGCGGCCCGGACCTGGCGCTTGAACCCCTTGCTAAATTGGTTACGCCGCACCGCTTCCGCAACGGTCCAGTGCGATGCCGAGACCCACAGGCCGCGGCCGGGCAGTTTGCGCTTGAGGTCGGGGATTACTTCGCCCGTGGGCGAGACGACGAACCGGATCAGTTCGTCGATCGGGCGTACCTCGCGGCTGACCGCGCACATCCGCATGGTCGCGGACCTGTCGGTCCGCGGTCCATTGTCGAGATCGGGGTCAGCCAAAGCGAGCATGCCTGTTCGGTCACTCCAGTCATCTGCGCACGGGATGCGCGCAGAAACGGTATGGGGCGTTGCGGAACACCCGCACTACGCCGTTTCGTCTTCAGCAGCCTCGGCCGTCTCCGCCTGCTTGGCGAGGTCGGCCTCGGTGATCCAACCGGCAATGACGCGCGCCTGCATAATCATGCGCTCGGCATCGTCGCGGGAGGTCTCGTTGGCATCGAGAATGCCGGGGTGCTTGGTCGGCTCGCCGCCTTCCTTGCGCTCAGTCCAGCCGACCAGGTCGTCGGTGGCGCAGCCGGCCAGATCCTCGACCGACTTGATGTCGTTCTCACCGAATTTCACCAGCATCTTCGAGGTTACGCCGGGCACCGTTTTCAAAGCGTCATCCACACCGAGTTCCTTACGTTTGTTTTCCAGCTCCGTCTCGAGCTGTTCCAGATATTCTCTTGCCCGGCTCTGCAGCTCGTTGGCGGTTTCGTCGTCAAAACCCTCGATGCTGGCCAGCTCCTTGGCGTCGACCAGCGCGAGTTCCTCCACCGAGGTGAAGCCTTCCGAGGCCAGCAACTGGCCGACCACTTCGTCGACATTCAGCGCTTCCATGAACACCCGCGTCGAGTTCTCGAAATCGGCCTGGCGGCGTTCGGATTCTTCCTGCTCGGTGAGAATGTCGATGTCCCAGCCGGTCAGCTGCGAGGCGAGCCGCACGTTCTGGCCGCGACGGCCGATCGCCAGCGAGAGCTGGTTGTTGGTGTCGGGCACCACGACCTCGATCCGCTCGCGCTCTTCGTCGATCACGACCTTGGCGACTTCGGCAGGCGCCAGCGCGTTGACGACAAAGGTCGCGATGTCGGGCGACCACGGAATGATGTCGATCTTCTCGCCCTGCAATTCATTGACAACCGCCTGGACGCGCGAACCGCGCATACCGACGCAGGCGCCAACCGGATCGACCGAGGAATCCCTTGAAATCACGCCGATTTTCGCGCGCGAGCCGGGATCGCGGGCCACCGCCTTGATCTCGACGATGCCGTCATAGATTTCCGGCACTTCCTGCGCGAACAGTTTTGCCATGAACTGCGGATGGGTGCGCGACAGGAAAATCTGCGGTCCGCGGGTTTCGCGGCGGACGTCGAAGATGTAGGCGCGGACGCGGTCGCCGTTGCGGAACACTTCGCGCGGCAGCATTTCGTCGCGGCGCACGATGGCTTCACCGCGGCCGAGATCGACGATGACGCTGCCATATTCGACGCGCTTGACGACGCCGTTGACGATGTCGCCGATGCGGTCCTTGAATTCCTGGTACTGGCGGTCGCGCTCGGCCTCGCGCACCTTCTGCACGATCACCTGCTTGGCCGACTGCGCGGCGATGCGACCATATTCCAGCGGCGGCAGGGTGTCGGCGATGGTGTCGCCGACCTGGGCGCCGGGATTGGCGCGCTGCGCATCCGCCAGCGAGATCTGGTTCGACGAGTTCTCGACCTGTTCGACCACCAGCATGTGGCGCGACAGCCGCAGCTCGCCCTTCTTGGCGTCGATCTCGGCGTGAACGTCGGTCTCGCTGCCGTAGCGGGCACGGGCGGCCTTGGCGATGGCGTCTTCCATCGCGGCGATCACGATCGAACGATCGATCGATTTTTCGCGGGCGACCGCGTCCGCGATCTGCAGCAGCTCGAGTTTGTTGGCACTGACTGCCATGGCCTAGTCTCCTTCAGTAGGATCGAATTCGCCCCCGGGCAGTCCTTGCGCGGCGAGGCGGTGTTTCTTGGTATTCTTCGGTAGCGGCTTCTTCAGCGGCTTATTGAGTGTCTTGGGCTTCGGCTTGTTGCTCTTGGCCGGATCGCTCTTCTTTGCGTGCGGCGGTGACGGCGGCGCGAGCCCGAGATTCTGCTTGAGTTCGCGCTCAGCCTGCTTGCCGCGCCGCATCGATTCCGCGACCAGCTCGTCGGTCAGGACCAGCCGCGCATCGGAGATGTCTTCCATGACAAGCAGCACGTCGGCATCTTCGTCGCTGCGTATGTCATCGCGATGTAGCCGCACCGCATCGCCCTCGACGCCGGCGAGATGTCCGCGGAAGCGCTTGCGGCCCTGATGGGCGACCGCCATCTCGATCTTGACGAGATGACCGGCATAACGCTCGAAATCGGTACGGCGCACCAGCGGACGGTCGATGCCCGGCGACGAAATTTCCAGCCGATAGGCCCGCTCGATCGGGTCGGCGATATCCAGCACCGGCGACAGCGCCCGCGAGATCGCCTCGCAATCCTCGATCTGCATCGTTCCGTCGGGCCGTTCGGCCATGATCTGGACCGTGCAGCCGGCCTCGGCGGATATCTTGATCCGGACCAGCCGGTAGCCCAGCCCCTGCAAAACCGGCCCGGCAACCGCCGAAACCCGCGCGGCCACGCCCGGCTCGACGACGAGACGGGGCTCGGCCAAGAGGTCAATATCCACGGAGCCAGTAGTTGGATCGGTCATGTCGAGGGTCAAAAGCGTCTTGTTTACAAGGGTTTAAACCGGGCTCAATCGCGCCCGGCCGGTTCCCTGAACTTGGCCTGTCGCCCGCTCGGGGCTGGGGATCGCTCAGGTAATAAAAAAGAGCGGGTCCGGAGGGGCCCACTCTCGATACGCGATCGTATGAGAACGATAAGTTGCCGCGGATATAGCGGTTTTCACGCAATCCGGCAAGGCCTGCGCGGCATCGGCGGGCGATTTTGCGAGGTTTCCCGCCGACCCCCAAAACCTAACCCTTCATTCACATACGATGCCTAGATTGCCCGAAAACCAGCCAATTCGGCCGGTTTGGATGGGTTGATGACCACCGCGGCAACGCTGATCCCGGAACTTGACGACATTGTCCGGCGCGGCGGCCCAAAACGCCGGGCTGACGCTGCGCGGCGGGTTAGCGAATTATTCCTGCAGGGTGCCGCCAGTTTCCGCGCCGATCACGTCGATCTGTTCGATGGGGTGCTGACCAGCCTCGTTCCCCATGCCGAACTTGCCGCGCGCGCCAGCCTGGCCGAGCGGCTGTCGTTGCTGGTCAACGCGCCGCGCGGACTGGTCGGCCAGCTCGCGCGTGAGGATGAAATTGCGATCGCCGGGCCGCTGTTGCGGCGATCTCCCGTGATCGACGACCAGACGCTGATCGCGATTGCCCAGGCAAAAGGTCAGGACCATCTGCTGGCGATGACGGAACGGCGGGCGCTCTCGTCCGATCTCACCGACGTCATGGTTCGCCGCGGCGACCGCGACGTCGTCAGGGGCGCGGCCGGCAATGCCGGCGCGGCGTTCTCGTCGGACGGTTATTCGACATTGATCAAGCGTGCCGGCCAGGACGGCGTACTGACGCTCAAGGTCGGTCAGCGCGACGATCTCTCGGCCGAGCAGTTGAAGGATCTGCTGTCCGGATCGGTCGACGTGGTCCGCCGCCGTTTGTTCGAAGTGGTCAAGCCGGCCCGGCAAATGGCGATCAAGCGGGCGATGAACGAAATCTCCGGCGTCGTGGAGCGGGTCGACGGTAACCGCAATTTCGAGCCGGCGCAGCGCACGATCCTTGCCTTGCATCGCGACGGCGCACTCGTCGAAAGTGCGCTGCTCAACTTTGCCAAGGCAAATAAATACGAGGAATCCATCGCCGCGCTGGCGGCGATGACCGGCGTGAAGATCGCCACCCTCGATCGCCTGATCGCCGGCGACCGCTACGATCCGATCCTGATCGCCGGCAAGGCGGTCGGTCTGGAATGGGCCACCGTGCGTGCCCTGATCCTGCTCCGGCTCGGCCCGAACCGGGTGGCGTCGCCGTCGGATATCGAAAGCGCGCGCGTCAATTTCGCGCGCCTGATGCCTTCGACCGCCGAGCGTGTGGTTGGCTTCTGGAAGACCCGCCCGCCGGCCTGACGTATTTCTTCCGTCATTGCTGTGCGAAGCGACGCGATCCATGAGGCCTCAAGCAAAGTGTGGATTGCTTCGCGGAGCCTGTCATCGGGCGCGCATTCGCGCGACCCGTTGGCTCGCAATGACGGCGTTCGCTAAAATATCTCCCAAACCAATAATCAGCACGTTATGGTCGGGTAAAGACGCGGGACAGCGTCAAGCCGGGGAGCGCGAAAAATGCTGACGGACGTCCAGGTTCAAGCCCATGCCGATCGGATCCGCGATGACGGCTTCACCGTCATCGAACAGGCGGCGAGCCGTGAACTGGTCGAAGGCTTGAAGCAGGCGCTGGAGCGCATCGAGCGCGAGCATCATCTTGGCCCGGCGAAAACCTCGTTCGAGGGCTTCAAGACCGTGCGCATCAATAATCTCCTCACCTATGACGATCTGTTCTGGGAAGTGCCGCTGCACGAGAACGTGCTGCCGGTGGTCGAGCGCGTGCTCGACAGGGAATGTTTGCTGTCCTCGTTCTGCTCGCTGGTGCTCGGCCCCGGCCAGGAAGCGCAGCCGATCCACGAAGACACGCAGTTGATCCCGCTGCCGCGTCCGCACATTCCGATCACCATCAATGCGATCTGGGCGCTGTCGGATTTCAGGGACGACAATGGCGCGACGCGAATTCTGCCGGGCAGCCACAAACTCGCGTCCTCGCCGGAATACGGCAAGGAATATGACGCCGTCACCGCCACCATGCCGGCCGGCAGCGTGATGCTGTTCGACAGCGCGCTCTGGCACGGCGGCGGCGCCAACACGTCCGATGCGCGGCGGTTTGCGTTCTCCTGCGCCTATTGCTGGGGCTGGATGCGGCAGCAGGAAAACCTGCAGCTCGGTATTCCCCAGGACACCGCCAGGCGATTTCCGCGGCGGCTGCAGGAGCTCTGCGGTTACAGCGTCTACAAGGGACAGTTCGGTCACATCGACAACCACGATCCGATCGAACTGCTCGGCCGTGAGCGCGGCAAGCGCATGGTGTGGGAAGCCACCGACGCGAGAAAAGCGCGGATGGCGGAAGTGAAGGGCTGAAGCTACCCCGCCCTGCGAAAGCGTAAATACGCCGCCACGCGGCCCTCGCGTTCGGCCTTGCGGCCGTAGCGGGTCATGGTGTAGCCGTCCCACGGCTGACGCCAGTCGATCGCGCGCTCCGCGGTCCAGAGAAAATCCGGCGAGCGCAGCAGATGCGCCAGCGTCCACGCGCAGTAATCGTCGATGTCGCTGACGAAACGAAACTCGCCGCCGGGCTTGATGATGCGTGCCATCGCGGCGACCGTTGCGTCCTGCACGAAGCGGCGCTTCCAGTGCCGCCGCTTCGGCCAGGGATCGGGATGGATCAGGTCGATCCGCGCCATCGATTGCGGCGGCGCCCAGGCCAGCAATTCCGCGGCGTCGCCGGCATAGAGGCGGATGTTGCCGATGTTGAGGGCTTCGATCTGCGTCAGGATCTTCGCCATGCCGTTCACATACGGCTCGCAGCCGATGAACCCGACCTGCGGAAAGGCCTGCGCTTCGGCGATCAGATGTTCGCCCCCGCCGAATCCGATTTCGAGCCTGACATGGTCGATCTCGCCCTCGAACAGTTCGGCGAGATTGGACGGCGCAGCGCCGCCGCCGATATCGAGCGCCAGATGCGGCAGCAGGTTGCCGATCAGGTCGGCCTGGTGATTGCGCAGCTTGTGACCCTTGCGCCGGCCGAAGAACGACCCGCGCGCATGCGCCGACGCGCCGTCGTCCGGCGGCGTGTCCTGATCGTCGGGCTCGCTGACGGGGGCGATCATCGCAGCGTCTGGTACAGCCGGTGCAACAGCCGTGCCCGCGGCTCGATCGACGAGATGTACATCTGCTCGTAATGGGTATGCGCGCCCTGGCCGTCGACGCCCAGACCGTCGAGGGTCGCGGTATGCGGCGCGGTGAAATTGCCGTCAGAGCCCCCGCCGGTCGCGGTGTCCACCAGCTCGAAGCCGATTTCGGCCGCCAGGGTTTTGGCGTGCTCGTAAAGTGCGGCGCCGGCGTTGCCTTTTTCATAGGGCGGGCGATTGAGCTCGCCGACCACCTTGACGCTGACGCCTTCGGTGCGTGATTTCAGATTGAGGATCCTTGGAACGAGTTCGTCGGAATCGGCGGTCGTCGGCACCCGCATGTCGACCTCCGCATAGGCCTCTTCCGCAATCACGTTCGGCTTGGTGCCGCCGCGGACGACGCCGACATTGACTGACACGCCACGCTTGAGGTCGTTCATCGCTTCCAGCGTCTGGATGATGTTGCCGAGTTCGCGGATCGCGCTGCGGCCGTCCTCGGGCCGGGTGCCGGCATGCGAAGGCACGCCCTTGATATAGATCTCGAAGCGCGCGACGCCCTTGCGTCCGGTGACGATCTTGCCGCCGTCGCGCGCCGGTTCGGTGACGAGCACGTATTTTGCCTTGCGGCCCTCTTGTTCGATCAACGCCCGCGATGTCGGGCTGCCGATCTCTTCATCGGACACGTAAAGCTGGGTCACGCCGAGCGGCGAGCGCGCAGGATCCGCGCAGACTTGGCGAAACGCGTGATAGGCGAGATAGGCTCCGCCCTTCATGTCGTAGATGCCGGGGCCGAAGGCGCTGTCGCCCTCGATCCTGAACGGCAGCCGCTCGATGAAGCCCATCGGATGCACCGTGTCGAGATGGCTCAGCACCAGGATTCCCGGTGCGTCCTGTCCCCATGACGAACGCGCGATGAGATGGTCGCCGCATCCGGAGCGGCCCGCGATCCGTTCGACGGTCGCGGGCAGGTCGCGATAGCCGCCGGCGACGAGGTCGGCGAGCTTGTTGACCTGTGCGGGCGCTTCGGTCGGGGTCTCGATCTCGACCCAGCGGCGGATGCCGTCGAGGATCGCTTTGGAGTCGAAGGGATTGATGTCTGTCATCGGCGCATCGTGATTGTCGGGCGAATTCGCCCGATGTCATGCGCTCACGCCGGTGGGTGCGTCAATCGTTCCGTGCGAACGGCAGTTCGCATTCAGCGCTGGTCGGGGCCTTCGCGCGTTGCGATCTGTTCGACCAGATCGACGATGGAGCGGCGCATCTTGGCGTCGGTGATGCGCGTGAAGGCACGCGTCAGCGCCAAACCTTCGGAAGTAGCGAGAAAATCGGAAACATAGGCCGGCGAGGAGCCCTCGCTGAAGCCGTCGGTATTGGCCGTGCCGCTCGGTCCGCCGTCGAACAGAAACGATACCGGGACCTGCAGGATTTCGGAAATCTGCTGCAGGCGGCTGGCGCCGACGCGGTTGGTGCCCTTTTCGTATTTCTGGACCTGCTGGAAGGTGAGTCCCAAAGCCTCGCCCAGTTTTTCCTGACTCATGCCCAGCATGATGCGACGCATGCGGACACGGCTGCCGACATATTTGTCAACAGGATTGGGCGCTTTGGTGGACATCTCAACGCTCCTCGGGATTGCGCGCCGGGGGTGAGGCAGGACTGTCGTGCCTCAGGCGCCGGTACCGTCAAATCCTGCTCGGAGGATCGGGTGGAAATGCAGACAAGATGAGCATTGAGCTGACTGGTTATTGCTTTTGGTTGCGGAACCCAGAATGCGAAGGGCGTGGCCGCTCTGTCAACTGGTGGAATCGCGCATGCCGGTTCGTTGCGGCAAACCGGCAACAGTAAACAATCTGCAAAATGCAAATTTCAGGCGGTTCGCCTGGCAAGGCGGCGGCGGATGACCAACAGCAGCGCAAGTGCTGCGATTACAACGACTGGAATGTCTCTAAGTTGAGCATAAACCGTCGGCGGCAACGCGGCTGGAAGGTTGGCATCGAGGACACCTTCGATACCCAAACCGAGACGTGCGACGATTCGCCCCGAGGGATCGATGACGGCGGAGATGCCGGTGTTCGCTGCTCGAACCAGCGGCAGCCCTTCTTCGATGGCGCGCAGGCGTGCCTGCTGCAGATGCTGATAGGGTCCGGTCGAAATTCCGAACCAGCCGTCATTGGTCAGGTTGACGATCCAGCCGGGACGGTCGTCGCGTGTCGCAACGCTGCCGGGAAACGCCACTTCGTAGCAAATCAGCGGCAGCGCGCGCGGCGCGTTCGGTATCTCCATCACGCGGCGGCGCGTGCCCGGAATGAATCCGCCCTGCACCTTGGTGAGCTGCACGAAGCCGAGTTTTTCCATCCAGTCCTGGAACGGCAGGTATTCGCCGAACGGCACCAGATGCAGCTTGTCGTAGACCGACAGCACGCTGCCGTCATGGTCGATCACATATATCGAATTATAGGCCCGCGTGATTCGGGCGCCGGGCGGTCCCTCCGGCGCCCGCACCGAGCCCGTGATCAGCACGGTGCCCTTGGGCAGGAGTTCGGCGATCTGCGCCATCGCATCCGCCTCGCGCGTCAGGAAAAACGGGAAGGCGGACTCGGGCCAGATCAGGATATTCGCGTCGCGTACACCGGTCGACTGCGGCCCGGACGCGCGGTCGGACAGCGTCAGATATTTCTGCATCACGTCCGCTTTGGCGGAATAGTTGAACTTGGCGTCCTGCTGCAGGTTGGGCTGCATGATGCGCAGCTTGACCTTGGTGAGCACGGTCGGCTGCAGCGACAGCCGGACGGCGCCGTAGATGCCCATGGCGGCGAGCAGCAGCAGCGCCAACACCGGCGCGATCCATGGCTTGCGGCCGCGCGAACGGCCGTCGATCAGCACTGCCGGGCTCGCGAAGATCGCCACGCTGAGGAACGTCATGCCCCACAGCCCGATCAGCGACGCGGTCTGCGCCAACGCCAGCGGCTCCGACAGCGCGTAGCCGAACGCGTTCCACGGAAATCCGCTCAGCAGATGGCCGCGCAGCCACTCGCTGATCGTCAGGCCGATCGCGAGCGCCAGCAGCCGTGATGCGTCCCGGGTCCACAGCAGCCGCGCCAGCGCGAAACCCAGAGCGGTGAACAGCGCCAGATAGGCCGGCAGGCCGAGTGCCGCGAACGGGATCAGCCAGGCGAAGGTCGAAGCGTCGACCAGGAAGGCGTTGCCGATCCAGTACAGGCCGGGCACGAAATAGCCGAGCCCGAACCAGAAGCCGGACATCGCCGCCGCCGGCACGCCGCGCCATTTTCCGGCCGCGGCGCCGTCGATCAGCCAGACCGCGATCGGAAAGCTCACGAACAGCACCGGCCATGCATTGAACGGCGCCATCGCCAGCGCCGACAGCGCGCCGGCGAACAGCGCGAGGCCCGCGCGTTTCCATCCCCAGGCCAGGATGATCGCAAGGACGGCGACGCGGAGTCTGCTGGTTGAGATCACTGCGAGCCGGCTCCATCGCCCGGTGCCGGCGGCGCATTGTCGTTTGCCTGCGGCGCGTTGTCATGCGCCTGCGGCGTATTGGCGTCGGGCGCCGGCTCGCGGCGGCGGCTTTCGCGCTGAGTGCGGGCGGCGGGACGCTCCTTGCGGACGGCGATGCGCAGCCGCTTGACCCGTCGCGGATCGGCGTCGAGCACCTCGATCTCGAAATTGCCCGGGCCCGAGATTACCTCGCCGCGCACGGGCAGGCGGCCGACCTGCGACACCAGATAGCCGCCGAGCGTTGCGACTTCGTCGCTGGCCTCGCCGGTGATGAAATCCTCGCCGATCACCTTGCGGGCGTCCTCGAGGCTGGCGCGGGCATCGGCGAGGAAAGAACCTTCCGCCTGCTTCACGATCGCGGGCGGCTCGTCGCTGTCGTGTTCGTCGTCGATCTCACCGACGATCTGTTCGACGATGTCTTCGATCGACACCAATCCGTCGGTGCCGCCATATTCGTCGACCACCAAAGCGAGATGGATGCGCGAGGCCTGCATCTGCGCCAGGAGGTCGATCGCCCGCATCGACGGCGGCACGTAGAGCAGCTTGCGAATGATGTTGGCCTCGGCCAGCGGCTGCGCGAGGTCGACCGCGCGCAGATCGAGGCCGGCCGGATACGGCTTCTTTCGCTTGGCCTTGCCGACCACACCGACGCGCGCTTTCACGGTCATGAACGCCAGGAGATCGCGGATGTGAACGATGCCTTCGGGATCGTCGAGGGTTTCGTTGTAGACCACGAGGCGCGAATGCGCCGCGCTCTCGAACAGGCTCATCAATTCGCCGAGCGGGATGTCGCGCTTGACCGCGACGATGTCGGCGCGATGGATCATCACGTCGGCGATCCGCCGCTCGTGCAGGCCGAGGATATTGCGCAGCATGGTGCGCTCGATGGCGGAAAAGCCGACATCGTCAGGCGTCGAGGTATCGAGCACGACCTGCAGGTCGTCGCGGACCGATCCCGGCTTCCAGCCGAACAGCGTGCGGATCGCGCGCAGCAGCCAGTTGTCCGCGGCCGGCCGCAGCACTTCGCCTTCCTGCACCACGGCGGGCAGATTGCGCGAGTGGCGCGCATTGTCGTGCGAAGGGTCGGGGTCCGGATCCGGCATGTCAGTTCACCCGTTCCCGGTCCGCATACGGATCTCGATCCTGGTAAGGATCGGGAATGCCGAGTTGCGCGAGGATTTCGCGTTCGAGACCTTCCATCGCTTCGGCGTCGTCGTCGTTCTCGTGATCGTATCCGATCAGATGCAGGAAACCGTGGACGGCCAAATGGCTGAGGTGATGGTCGAACGGCTTCTGTTCGTCGTCGGCCTCCTTGCGCGTGGTCTGATACGCGATGGCGATATCGCCGAGCATGCGCGGCGCGTCGGACGGCGCACCGGCAGGGGCCTGCAGCGCCGGAAACGACAGCACGTTGGTCGCCTTGTCGATGCCGCGCCAGTTGCTGTTGAGGGTGCGAATCCCGGAATCGTCGGTCAGCATGACCGCAAGTTCGGCCTCGCCGACATCGGCGAATTCGGCCGCGGCCTCGATGGCGCGATGGATCACCGCCTCGGCGCCTGGCTCGGTCTGCCAGCAATCGGCGACGACGAGAACTTCAGTGAGCGGAAGGGCGGAAGACACGAGCGTTCCAGATAATTGCGTAATTGGGTTTTGCATTCCAGCGTTCAGGGTGCGGCCCGGATCTGCCCAAGCAGGTCCGGGGGCGAAAATGGTTCGATCAAGATCGGCCGGTTGCCGGCTTTTGCGGCAATCCCTCATAGGCGGCGACGATTCGCGCCACCAGTTCATGGCGGATGACGTCTTCGGCCGTGAATTTCACCTGCGAGATGCCCTCGACACCGTCGAGCAATCTCGCGGCCTCGGCCAATCCCGAGGTCTGGCCCGGCGGCAGGTCGACCTGCGACGGGTCGCCGGTGATGATCATGCGGCTGTTCTCGCCGAGCCGGGTCAAAAACATCTTCATCTGCATCGACGTGGTGTTCTGCGCCTCGTCGAGAATGATGACGGCATTGGTCAGCGTGCGGCCGCGCATGAACGCCAGCGGCGCGATCTCGATCTCGTTCGACTGCAGCGCCCGCTCCACGATCCGCGAGTCCATCAGGTCGTACAGCGCGTCGTAGATCGGCCGCAGGTACGGATCGACTTTTTCTCTGAGGTCGCCGGGCAGGAAGCCGAGCCGCTCGCCGGCCTCGACCGCGGGACGCGACAGGATGATCTTGTCGACTTCCTTGCGTTCGAACAATTGCGCGGCATGCGCCACCGCGAGCCAGGTCTTGCCGGTGCCGGCCGGGCCGACGCCGAATACCAGTTCGCTGCGCTTCAGCGCGCGGATGTAGGAATCCTGCGCGGCGGTGCGCGCGCGCACCGGGCGCTTGCGCAGGTTGATGGTCTCGAACTGGGTCTTGGCGGTCTTGGCGTCGAATTCGAACAGCGAGCCCTGCGCGATCACGGCGCGGATGGCGCCTTCGACGTCGCCCTGCGCCAGATCCTGGCCCTTTGTGGCCTGTCCGTAGAGCGTCTCCAGCACGCGCCGCGCGGCGTCGCAGCCGTCGCGCGATCCGGCGATGGTGATGTGGTTGCCGCGGGAATCGACGACGACGCCGAGCCGCCGTTCGACCAACGCGAGATTCTGTCCGTAGGGACCGACCAGCGCGGAAGCGGCGCGATTGTCGTCGAAGTCGATGACGACCTGGGTTTCGGGCGGAATTTGCATGTCGCGTTCAAACTTGCGGCTGGGAGCGAGTGAAGGTGAATCCGATGCGCTTTTGGGCAAGGGTTCAGGCCCCCCGGGTTAGTTGAAAGGAATCGGTTATTGGAGAAAGATCGGCCGTTGGCGACAGCGGAGACGATGCCGGCGGCGCGGAAGGGCCGGCGAGTTCGCCGAGCAGGCTGTAGCGCTCCAGGCTTTCGATCCTGACCGCCAGCACCTGTCCGATGATGTCTGACGAGGCAAACACATGCGCGGGCTGCAGGTAAGCGGTGCGGCCGACGATCTGGCCGGGATTGCGCGCCGCGCGCTCGAACAGCACATCGACGGTGTTGCCAATCATGGCCCGGTTGAAGGCCGATTGCTGACTGTCGATCAATTCCTGGAGCCGCACCAATCGCTCGTCCATCTCTGCCGCTGACACTGTCTCCCGCATGTCCGCCGCCGGCGTGCCTGGCCGTGGCGAATATTTGAACGAATAAGCGCCAGCGTATCCGATTTGCATGACAAGCGCGAGGGTCGCGGCAAATTCTTCTTCGCTTTCGCCGGGGAAGCCCACGATAAAATCCGATGAAAACGCAATATCTTGGCGGGCGTCGCGAAAACGGTCGATGACGCGGCGATAATCATCGGCGGTATGCTTGCGGTTCATGGCGGCCAGGATGCGGTCGGAACCGGATTGTACCGGCAGATGCACGAACGGCATCAGCGCCGCGAGATCGCGATGCGCCGCGATGAGCGAATCATCGACGTCGCGGGGATGGCTGGTGGAATAGCGCAACCGCACGATGCCGGGAATTTCAGCCAGCCGATGCAGCAACCTGCCGAGCGGCCAGATCCGTTCGTCCGGGCCTTCGCCGTGATAGGCGTTGACGTTCTGTCCGATCAGCGTGATCTCGCGCACGCCATTGTCGGCGAGCCGCATCACGTCGTCGATGATTTTGGCGACCGGCCGCGAGACTTCCGAGCCGCGCGTATAGGGCACCACGCAGAAGGTGCAGAACTTGTCGCAGCCTTCCTGTACGGTCACGAATGAAGAGATGCCGCGCGCGCGGATCGCCGCGGGCTTTGGCGCGCGGAGGAAGCCGAACTTGTCCTCGACCGGAAATTCGGTCTCCAGCGCGCGGCCATGACTTTTGGCGCGCGCCAACAGCTGCGGCAGATGGTGATAGCTCTGCGGGCCGACCACGACGTCGACGGCCGGCGCGCGGCGGATGATCTCTTCGCCTTCGGCCTGCGCGACGCAGCCGGCCACCGCGATGCGCATCTCGCGACCGTTGCGCGCGGCCTCATCCTTGGCGACCCGCAGCCGCCCGAGTTCGGAGTAGACTTTTTCGGAAGCCTTCTCGCGGATATGGCAGGTGTTGAGGATCACCAGGTCCGCATCTTCAGCGCTAGCGGTCTCGACAAAGCCTTCCGGCGCCAGCGTGTCCACCATGCGCTGCGCATCGTAGACGTTCATCTGGCAGCCATATGACTTGATATGCAGCTTGCGCGGCGGCTTCATGGAACCTGGATATAGGGCTGGAGCGGCGCCAATGCGGCGCGGACGTCTATTGAGGGTCAAATATAGGCTAAACCGCTGAAAATCCAGCGATCAGGTCCGGCTTTTGGCCGATTTGAGCGATCAAGTCAGGTAATTGCCGCATATCGTCAAAGGTCACAGCGGCGCCGGCGGTGCGCAACGTGTCGGCGGTGTTCGGTCGGCAATGGCTGCCGCCGTGATAGCCGAACACGGTCATTCCGGCGGCCCGCGCGCCCGTCACGCCGGCCACGCTGTCTTCGATCACGAGGCATCGCGCGGGCGACGCCTGCATCTGCTCGGCGGCGAACAGAAACAGATCCGGCGCAGGCTTGCCGTTCTTGACCTGCACGGCGGAGAAAATATGCGGCGCGAATCGTTGGTACAGTCCGACGTGGTTGAGGCTGGTGCTGATCTTCTCGGGCGGGCCGCTCGAAGCGACGCATACGGGCATCCTGATCGCGGCCAGCGCCGTGTCGATGTGAGGCGTGGCTTCCAGCGAGGCCGCAAACAGTCGGAAAATCTCGGCGTACACCTGGGTATGAAAGTCATCCGGCAGGCGGCGACCCAGTTCCGCTTCAATTTCGAGCGTGGCCTTTCGCATCGAATGACCGAGGAAGCGGTCGAACACCTGATCTGCGGTGATCGGATAGCCGTGACGCGTCAGTGTTTCCGCATGCGCGCGGCATGAAATCACTTCGCTGTCGACCAGCACGCCGTCGCAATCGAAAATGACGAGATCGATGTTGGCGTTCAAGATTTTATTTTGACGCGTTTTCTTCACGCGAACCGGTTCCCACTTCGCTTGAAAACGCTATGGAGCCACACGCTCAGCTTTTGTCGTCGTCGAGCGGGACGCAGTACAATTCGAGCCGGTGATCGACCAGCCTGTAGCCGAGCTTGCGGGCGATCTCGGCCTGCAGTTTCTCGATTTCCTCGGAGGTGAATTCGATCACCTTGCCGTCGCGCAGATTGATCAGGTGATCGTGATGGCTTTCGGGCATCTGCTCGTAACGCGCGCGGCCCTCGCGGAAATCGTGCCGCTCGATGATCCCGGCATCTTCGAACAGCTTGACGGTGCGGTACACCGTCGAGATCGAGATCTTGTCGTCGACCGCGACGCAGCGCCGGTAGAGTTCCTCGACGTCGGGATGGTCGACGGAATCCGCCAGCACGCGTGCGATGACCCGGCGCTGCTCGGTCATGCGCATGCCGGTGGCGGCGCAACGCGCCTCGATACCGGTATTCTTGTGCGCTGGCGGGGATTTCAGTACAGGCATGATCTTAAGGCCTTGGAGAACAGGTCGCGGCGTTGTGCCACCGCGGGGATATTACGACAAGTCGCGCCGCATCAGAAGTGCATTCAATTGCTCCCCGCCGGGCTGCTGATAATAGCGTTCCCGGCGTCCAACGACGCCGAATCCGGCCCATTCGTACAGCCGTCGCGCCGGCCGGTTATTTTCCTCGACCTCGAGAAATATCGTGCGCACGCCGCGGCCGGCGAGATGGCCGAGATGAGTCATCAGAAGATTGCGCGACAGGCCGCGGCCGCGCTGGTTCGCATCGATGGCGATGGACAATATTTCGGCCTCGTCGGCGGCGATGCGCGATACCGCAAAGCCGATGATCTTGCCTCCCTGCCGCAGCCGGTCGACCAGCGTGTTGCGCTCGGTCAGCATGGTCTCGAATTCGCCTTCGCCCCAGCCGCGGTGAAACGAGGCGCCATGCAATTGCGCCAGCCGCGCCGCGTCACGCGCGCCGGCCGGCTCGACCAGGGCGATACCGCCGCCCCGCCATCCGGAAAACCTGGAACGCCAGGATTGCAGCAGGCCGGCCATCAGGGTGCCGTCGGCGCCGGGGCAAGCAGCGGGTCCTTTGGCGGCTTGGCGTCGGGCGCGCGCAGATAATAGGGACGGGCCGGCGAGTTCTCCGGACTGACGGCGGCGCCGAGCCATGCCACCCAGCCGATGTCGGGCGCCGGCAGCGCATCGACCTTGAACGGCGGCGGCGCATCCTTCGGCCAGCGGTCGGCGAGAATTTTCGCGGCATTGCCGACCAGATGCGGTGCGCCGAAGCGCGATGCGTCGAGCGCCTCCGATATCGGCGCCACTCTCGGCTTGATCAGCGAACCGCCGTCGCCGCTCACCACCTGGAAATACACATGGTCGTGCCGTGCATCGATCGCGGAGATGATCGGATGCTCGCCGTTCTCGCTGACGACGGGAGCGGCGTAGGCCGTGAGCGTCGTCAATCCGACCACCGGCTTGCTGGCCGCCAGTGCAATGCCGCGCGCAGCCGAGAGACCGACGCGCAATCCGGTAAAGCTGCCGGGACCGGTGGTCGCCGCGATGCGATCCAGCGCATCGAATGCAACCCCGGAGGCTTTCATCACGCGCGCAATCAGCGGCATCAGGGCTTCGGCATGGCCGCGCTTCATCGGCTGCGACTCGTGCGCGAGAAGCTTGTTGGCGTGGGTGTCGAGCACGGCTGCGGCGCAGGCATCAAGCGCGGTATCGATGGCGAGGATCAGCATCGCGCCAACCTAGAGGTTTTTTGGTTCCGTTTGAATGCGGCGCCGGGGATGAATTTCAATCGGTGTGTATGGCTGGAGAAATCCGGCGTGGTCGGATTTTTTGAGTCCTATAAGGTATTGAAATTGTTATGAAAAGACGTTGATGGGGCGGCGTAGCCGCTGCCGGCAATATCTTACTTACCCTCCCCTGGAGGGGGAGGGTCGGCTCACATGGAGCGTAGCGAAATGTGAGACGGGGTGGGGTGATCTCTCAACTCGGGCAGCGTTCGTGTGGAGAGACCGTCACCCCACCCCGCCGCTCCTTTCAGTCGCGTCGACCCACGAGCGAGCTTCGCTCGTCTCGGACCCCTCCAGGGGAGGGTGGAGACTGGCCGTCACACCGGCCGGACTTCAATCACATCAGGCACGAAATGCTTCAAGAGGTTCTGGATGCCGTGCTGCAGGGTGGCCGTCGAGGACGGGCAGCCGGCGCAGGAACCCTTCATGTTGAGATAGACGATCCCGTCCTTGAAGCCGCGGAAGGTGATGTCGCCGCCGTCATTGGCGACCGCCGGACGAACCCGCGTCTCGATCAGGTCCTTGATGGTCTCGACCGTCTCGGCGTCGGACTCGTCGAAGAACTCGTCTCCCTCGTCGAGCGCCTCGTCGTTGCCGGCGGTGCCGTCCGCCAGCAGCGGCGCACCGGACATATAGTGCTCCATGATGGCGCCGAGGATCGCGGGCTTCAGGTGCTGCCAGTCGCTGTCGTCCTTGGTCACCGTGACGAAATCGGATCCGTAAAACACGCTGGTGACGCCGTTGACGGCGAACAGCCGTTCGGCGAGCGGCGAGCGGGAGGCGGCTTCACGGTTGGCGAATTCCATCGTGCCGGTGTCGAGCACGGCGCGGCCCGGAATGAATTTCAGGGTGGCGGGATTGGGCGTGGCTTCGGTCTGGATGAACATTGGCTTTCTCCGGCGTCGCCGGTTCAAGGCCGGCGCGTGGTTTGCACTTAGCAGATGGCGACGGACAACGCACGGTCAAGGGGCGCAGGACAGCCGTTCCAGGCCTGCATTTGTCGGGTTTGGAAGGGCAAAACGCCGTAAAACAGCGGATATTACGACAATGCGTCGATATCGGCGTCGCTCAGGTCGCCGGGCACGATGGTGAGGGGGATCGGAAACGAACCGGCGGCCTCGGCGATCAGGGTGACCAGTGGACCGGGGCCCTCGGCGCCGGGGTTGGCCGCCAGCACCAGCGTCGTAATGTCGACGTCCTTGTCGATCACGTCGAGGATCTGCTCGGTCGGATCGCCCTCGCGAATAACCCGCTCCGGCGTGATCGCGGCAATGCCGTTGGCGCGGCCGGAGGCGCGGTCGAGCGCTTCATTGGCGGCTTCCTCGGCCTCGGCGCGCATGATGTCGGCCACCCCCAGCCATTGCTGGTTCTGGTCTTCGATCTCGATGATGCGCAGCATCACCACCCCGCCGCCGACCCGGATTGCCCAGCGGCTGGCGTAATAGACCGCGCGGTCCCACTCCGCGGTGTCGTCAACGATAACAAGACATTTTGGCTTGTGGCCCGCCTCGTAGCTTCGTCGCTGGGTTGTCATGCATGTCCCGGTGCTGCGCCAAACCGGCGCATGCTGCCACGGCGAAGCCGCTTTCGACAAGCGGCGTCGCGATCCGACGATGGTCGCAACACTTACTTCTTCCGGATGAACCCGACGATGTCCTTGGCCGCGTTCATGGTTTCCTGCGCGATCGCCTCTGCGCGCTCCGCGCCGTCGATCAGGATCGAATCGACATGACCGGGATCGGCGACCAGCCGTTTCATCTCGGACGCGATCGGCGCGAGTTTTTCGACGCAAAGTTCCACCAGCGCGTTCTTGAAGCTGGAAAACTGTCCGCCGCCGAATTCGCCGAGCACGTCGGCCTTGCTGCGGCCGGACAGCGCCGCATAGATGCCGACCAGGTTATCGGCCTCGGGGCGGGGCTCCAGTCCCTTTTCTTCCGACGGCAACGGCTCCGGATCGGTCTTCGCCTTGCGGATCTTCGCCGCGATGGTGTCGGCGTCGTCGGTCAAATTGATCCGCGAATTGTCCGATGCATCCGACTTCGACATCTTCTTGGTGCCGTCGCGCAGGCTCATCACCCGCGTCGCCGGTCCGGTGATCACGGGCTCCGGCAGCGGAAAGAACACGCCGTCGTTGAAGCCATGGCCGCGGATCGAGTCGCCGAAGTCATTGTTGAATTTCTGGGCGATGTCGCGCGACAGTTCGAGATGCTGCTTCTGATCCTCGCCGACCGGAACATGGGTGGCGCGGTAGACCAGAATGTCGGCCGCCATCAGCACCGGATAATCGTAGAGTCCGACCGACGCCGCCTCGCGATCCTTGCCGGCCTTGTCCTTGAACTGCGTCATGCGGTTGAGCCAGCCCATCCGCGCCACGCAATTGAAGATCCATGCCAGCTCGGCATGGCCGGAGACCTGGCTCTGGTTGAACACGATGTGCTTTTTCGGATCGATGCCGGAGGCAATGAACGCCGCGGTCACTTCGCGGGTGTTGCGCGCCAGTTCGGCCGGCCCGCCCCAGACGTCCACGCCTTGCGTGATCGCGTGCATGTCGACCACGCAGTAGATGCAATTATGCGTCTGCTGCAGTTTGACGAAATTGACGATCGCGCCGAGGTAATTGCCGAGATGCAGATTGCCCGTCGGCTGGACGCCCGAAAAAACCCGTTCAACCATGGCCATGGCTAGCTTTCCAGAAGGTGTGCCGCTGTGGCGCGTCGTTTGCCACGCGAGGCCTATTCGCGCAAGTCGCCGGGCGTGGTGTGCCGGAGCGCGTTAACCGCTTCGCGCCAGCCCGTAATGCCGAAAAGCCGCAGAAACAGGCCGTAAATCGCAATTCCGCCGGAGATCAGTATCGCAACAACCGCCGCCTGGGCAAGGCCATGCGCGCCTGCCGCCAGCGGCAGCACGAACCTCGCCGTCAGCCACAACAGCGCGCCCATTGCGAGCGCCGCCGCGACCATGCGCGGCAGTTTCCGGCGCGCATCCGTGTCGATCGAAAACCCGAAGGTCTCGGCGCCCCGGCGGATCAAGGTCAATGCCGTGCTCCAGGCTCCCAGTGCGATGGCGGCAGCGATGCCGCCGGTGTCGAAGAAATGACCGAGCACAACGGCCAAAGCGAGCGCGAGCACGACGCCCTTCAGCGTCGCCAGCAACGGCGTCAGCGTGTCCTCGCGCGCGAAGAACGCCGGCGACAGCGCCTTGACCAGCACATGGGCGGGCAGTGCGAGCGCCAGCCATGTCAGCGTCTGCGCGGTCGCCGTCGCATCCGCCGCGGTGAAGGCGCCGTGCTCGAACAGCAGACGCACGACAGGTTCGCTCAGCACCATCAATCCGAGCATCGCCGGCACGGCCAGCCCGACCGCAAGTTCGAGTCCGCGCGATTCCGCGTAAGCGACCGCGGCGCGGTCGTTGCTGCGCAGCGCGCGCGTCATCTGGGGAATCAGCACCGTGCCCATGGCGACGCCGACGATGCCGAGCGGCAGCTCGATCAGCCGGTTGGCGAAATAGAGCCAGGACACCGCCGATGGCGAACTCGATGCGATGATTAAGCCTGCGATCATCAATAGCTGTGGCGCGCTGGAGGCGACCATGCCGGGGATCGCCTTGGCGAGAAAGCCGCGTATTTCCGCATCGAACGAAATTCGCAGCGGCGTGGCGACAGTTCCGCCACGACGCAGCACCAGCATCGAGAGCTGCAGCAGTCCGGCGATGCCGACGGTCGCGGCGATAATCTGCGCGGCGTCTGCGGCATCCTGCCGGCGCCACAGCAGCACGGCCATCACCAAGATCAGCGCGATGTTGAACAGCAGCGGCGAGAATGCCGTCAACGCGAAGCGGCCCTGCGCGTTCAACAACGACATCAGCACCGTCACGGGGCCGGCGAAGGCGAGATAAGGCAGCATCAGGCGGGCATCGTCGACGGCGATCTGCAAGGTCTCGCGGCCGGAAAATCCCGGCGCCAGCACCGTGATGACAAATGGCATCAGCACGGCGAGCAGCGCGGTAGCGGCGATCAGGCCGGCCGTGATGGTGCCGAGCACGCGGCCGGCGAAGGCCGCCGCCGCTACGGCGCCGCCGGTTTCGCGGACGCGCAGCCATGCCGGCACCAGCGCCGCGTTCAGGCCGCCTTCGGTCAACAGCCTTCTGACGACGTTGACCAGTTGAAATGCGGCGAGAAACGCGTCGGCGACCGGCCCGGCGCCAAGCAGCGCCGCGAGGATGGAATCGCGCGCGAAGCCAAGCAGCCGCGAGGCCAGCGTTCCCGTCGATACCGTTAAGAAAGAGCGGAGCATTCAGGCTCTATAGCAGCCTGTTTGCTTGCTGGCGCGGGGCCGATCTGGTAGGCCGCAGCCTTTCCCACATTGCCGTAAACAGGACGGATGATGACTGACGCAAAATACGACGTTCTCGGGATCGGCAATGCGATTTTCGACGTGCTGGTGCAGACCGACGAGGGCTTTCTGGCCCGCCACGGCATGACCAAGGGCGGCATGGCGCTGATCGACGAGGCGCGCGCCGCCGCCATCTATAAAGACATGGGACCGGCGACCGAGATGTCCGGCGGATCGGCCGCCAACACCATCGTCGGCGTCGCCAGCCTTGGCGCCCGCACCGCCTATGTCGGCAAGGTCAAGGCCGACCAGATCGGCGGTCTCTATACCCACGACATCCGCGCCGCCGGCGTCGCGTTCGAGACCAAGGCCGCTTCCGGCGGACCGGCCACCGGCTGCTCCTACATCCTGGTGACGCCGGACGGCGAGCGCACCATGAACACCTATCTCGGCGCGGCGCAGGAGCTGACGCCATCCGATATCGACGAAGCGCAGATCGCGGCGTCGCGCATCGTCTATCTCGAGGGCTATCTCTGGGATCCCAAGAGCGCCAAGGAGGCCTTCGTCAAGGCGGCGGGAATAGCGCATGGCGCCGGCCGGCAGGTGGCGCTGACCTTGTCGGATTCGTTCTGCGTTGATCGTTATCGTGATGAGTTTCTCGACCTGATGCGCAAGGGTACCGTCGACCTCGTATTCGCCAACGAGGCCGAACTGCATTCGCTGTACCAGACCTCGGATTTCGATACCGCGCTGAAGCAGTTGCGCGCCGACACCAAACTCGGTGTCGTCACCCGCAGCGAAAAGGGCTGCGTGGTGGCCTCGAAGGACGGCGTCGTCGCGGTGCCGGCATCGCCGATTCAGAAGCTGGTCGACACCACGGGCGCCGGCGATTTGTTTGCGGCCGGATTCCTGTTCGGCCTGGTCCGCAATGCCGGCGATGAAAATGCCGGGCGGCTTGGTGCGCTGGCGGCCGCCGAAGTGATCCAGCACATCGGCGCGCGGCCGCAGGCCTCGCTGAAGGAACTGGCAAAGCAGGCCGGGCTGCCGGTGTAGGGAATGCTTCTTCCTTCTCTCCGCGGGGTTGGAGAAAAAGGAACGCCAGGAACCGCCAACCTCGTCATGCCCGGCCTTGTGCCGGGCATCCACGTCTTTGCAGTCTGATAGCAGCAAAGACGTGGATGGCCGGGACAAGCCCGGCCATGACGGAAAGCAACCCTCACGCCGTCTTCGCCGCTTTCAATCCGAGGCGCGCCTCGACCGCGTCGCGCATCAAAAACTTCTGGATCTTGCCGGTGACGGTCATCGGGAATTCGTCGACGAATTCGACGTAGCGCGGAATCTTGTTGTGGGCGATCTGTCCCTGACAGAAGGCGCGGACCTCGTCTTGTGTCAGCGTCTCGCCGGGGCGGACGCGGACCCAGGCGCAAAGCTCCTCGCCATAGCGGTCGTCGGCAACGCCAAAAATCTGCACGTCCTGGATCTTGGGGTGGCGAAACAGGAATTCCTCGATCTCGCGCGGGTAGAGGTTCTCGCCGCCGCGGATCACCATGTCCTTGATGCGGCCGACGATGTTGCAATAGCCTTGCGTGTCGATGATGGCGATGTCGCCGGTGTGCATCCATCCGTTGGCGTCGAGCACGTCGGCGGTCTTCTCGGCCTCGTCCCAATAGCCCAGCATGATGCTGTAGCCGCGGGTGCAGAGTTCGCCGCGTTCGCCGCGCGGCACCACGCGCCCTTCGAGATCGACCACCTTGACCTCGACATGCGGATGGATGCGCCCGACGGTCGACACACGCCGCTCCAGCGGATCGTCGGTGGCGCTCTGAAAGCTGACCGGCGAGGTTTCGGTCATGCCATAGGCGATGGTGATTTCGCCCATGTTCATCGCGGCATTGACGCGCTTCATCACCTCGACCGGGCAGGGTGCGCCGGCCATGATGCCGGTGCGCAGCGATTTCAGGTCGAAGCGGGAAAACTCGGGATGATCGAGTTCGGCGATGAACATGGTCGGCACGCCGTAGAGTGCGGTGCATTTCTCCCGCTCGATGGTCTGGAGCGTCGCCAGCGGATCAAAGCCCTCACCGGGATAGACCATGGTCGCGCCGAGCGTCACCGAAGCGAGGTTGCCCATCACCATGCCGAAGCAGTGATACAGTGGCACCGGAATGCAGATCCGGTCCCGTTCGGTCAGCCGCATCGCGCGGCCGACGAAATAGCCGTTGTTGAGGATGTTGTGATGCGTCAGCGTCACGCCCTTCGGCGATCCGGTGGTGCCGCTGGTGAACTGGATGTTGACGGGGTCGTCGAACTGCAGCGTGTTCGCCAGCACCGCAAGCTGCTCGCGGTGCCGCGCGGCGCCCATGCCGGCGACGTCGGCGAATGCGATCGTGCCCGGACATATCGGTCCGCCGATCTGGATCACCGCGCGCAGGTGCGGCAGCCGCGCCGCCTGCAACTCGCCAGGCTGCGAAGTAGCCAGCTCCGGCAACAGCGTGTTCATCATCTCCATGTAGTTGGAGGTCTTGAACACGGTCGCGGTGACGATCGCGGCGCAGCCGACCTTGGCGAGCGCGAATTCGAGCTCGCTCAGGCGGTACGCCGGATTGATGGTGACGAGAATGAGCCCGGCTTTCGCGGCGGCAAACTGCGTCAGCGTCCATTCCGGGCGGTTCAGCGACCAGACGCCGATCCGTGCGCCGCGTTCGAGGCCGAGCGCGAGAAAGCCCGCAGCCAGCGCATCGACGCGTTCGGCGAATTGCTTCCAGGTCCAGCGGACATCATGACTCGGCGAAACCAGCGCCTCGCGATCGCTCCAGCGCGTCGCGGCCTGATCGAGCGCGCGCCCGATGGTGTCGCCCAGCAGCGGCGCATCGGCGGTGCCACAGACATAGCTGTCCTGGATTTCGGTCAAGTCGGGGTCTCCATGTTCAGGAGTGACAGACAAAATGTGCCGCAATCTCCGCTGCGCTCCCTCCCCCGCAAGGGGGGAGGGAATGATGACACCGCCCGCGTTCGAGCAGTGAGCTAAAGCGCCTACGCCGCTTTCTGTGCCGCATCCAGCCCGGCATAGACGCCGTGCTCGAAGCCGGCAAAGGCTTCCAGGCACTTCCTGTCGGCGAACGGCAACAACTGCATCAGGATCACGCCGGCGACGTTACGTGCCGGATCGATCCAGAAATAGGTGTTGGCGAGGCCGGCCCAGGCGAGGCTGCCGGCGCTGCGGCCTTCCGGGGTCTTGGCGGTGTTGATCAGGAAGCTGAGCCCCCATTTCTTGACGATGTCGGGATAGAGATCGACGTCGTTGGTGGCCCAGCCGATCGCCGTCGTCATCTTGCCCATGGTGAGATCGCCGATGTTGTTCTGGCCCATCAGCGCCACCGTCTCGGGCTTCAGCAGCTGGTGGCCGTTGCCGCGGCCCTTGTTGAGGATCATCTGGGTGAACTTGATGTAATCGCCCGCGGTGCCGTAAAGCCCGCCGCCACCCATGTGAAATTCCGGCGCCTGTTCGAGTTCGAACGGGATCGCCGCCAGCGTGCCGTCCTCGCCGCGCGCATGCATGCCGACCAGCCGCTTGCGCATGGCGTCGCTGATCTTGAATCCGGTATCGGTCATGCCGAGCGGCTTGAAGATGTGGTCGCGCAGGTAAGCATCGAGCCGATTGCCGCTAATGGCTTCCACCGCCTTGCCGACGAAATCGATGTTGGTGCCGTATTCCCAGCGGGTGCCGGGATCGGTCATCAGCGGCGTCTTCAGCGCCGCGTTCTGGCAGGTGGTGATCCCGGGCGTGCCGGTCTTCTCCAGATACTGCACCATGTCGCCGTTCCACATGTCGTAGGCGAAGCCGGCGGTGTGGGTCATCAGGTGACGCAGCGTGATCGGCTTCTTCGCCGGCCGCAGTTTCGGCTCGCCCTTGGCGTCGAAACCTTCGAGCACCTGCGGGCTGGCGAGATCCGGCAGCACCTTGCCAATCGGTTCATCGAGCGACAGCTTGCCGTGCTCGACGAGCTGCATGCCGGCTGCCGTGGTGATGGCCTTGGTCATCGAGGCGATCCAGAACACGCTGTCCGCGGTCATCGGATCGTCCTTCGACAGGTCGCGTTTGCCGAACGCGCCCTGATAGATCACCTCATTGCCGGTCGCAGCGATCGCGACCACGCCGGGAATTTCCTTGGCCTCGCATTTCTGACGCAGAATCTGATCGATCTGGGCTTTGCTTTGCATGGGTCACCTCCCTGTTTATTTTATGGAGCGGGAGCGATCTTCCTCCCGGCGACTTGTTCCCGCAAGAACAGACAAACTCCCGCCGGCGCTATCGCGATCTCGTGATGGGCTGACGGCGTGGGCCGGGGTGTGGGCATTGGCGGAGACACAAAACTGCAACACTTCATCACAATTTGCGGTGGACGAAATGCAAATCCGGTGACCGCTTGGGGCATCCACGGTAACGTGATCCCGGAATTATTTCCGGTACCGATTTTTTACAGTAAGATATTCAGATTCCAGCGGAAATGGTGCTTCTGGTCTGAATGATTTGATGAAAAAGCTAGTGGCTGCTGCTATTGCGAGGGTTCCGCGATGATCTCGACCTGGAGTGAATGGAAGCGATATCCCCGGGCCGGGCGCGGCGACAATATCGAGGCACCGATCACCCCCGGGCTCTATGAAGTGCGCATTGCCTCCACCGGCGCGCTGCATTCGTTCGAGGCGGTCGACAACGTGGCCCAGGCGCTGGCGCAACTGCCGGTCGGTTCGAAATCCTGGTTCGGCCGCCGCGAAACCTCGTCATTGCCCGATCTCGAATACCGGACGTGTGCGACCTCCTCGAAGTCCGACGCCAAGGCCGCCGCCGAACGCATGATCGGCCGCCGCGAAACCTACATGAACGGCGCGGCTTGAGAGACGCGCTGTAGCAACGCCGTCATTCCGGGGCGCGAAGCGAACCCGGAATCTCGAGATTCCGGGTTCTATGCTGCGCATAGCCCCGGAATGACAAACAACGACCAAGCCCTCAAAATTGCTTGAAGCAGCCCCGCTTCCGCGGCCGATGCATTGCGTCCGGTTTCGGCCTATACTCGGATCAATATCCAGAAAAATCCCGATAATAATCCGAGGAGTAACGCCATGAACCCGCCCGTCGCCGCACGTGCTTCGCACGCCAAAACCCCTTCGCTGCACGACCGCCTGAAGGATCCGTCGCTGCTGCGCGACCGCTGCTATATCGACGGCGCCTGGGTCGGCACGCCGGCCAAGGCCGTGACCAATCCGGTCAATGGCGTGGAACTGGCAAAAATCCCGGTCATGAGCACGGCGGAAGCGACGCAAGCGGTAGAAGCCGCCGAGCGCGCGTTCCCGGCCTGGGCCAAGCTCACGGCCAAGCAGCGCTCCAACATCCTGCGCAAATGGTTCGACCTCATCATCGCCAACCGCGAGGATCTCGCGCTGATCCTCACCTCGGAGCAGGGCAAGCCGCTGGCGGAAGCGCTCGGCGAAGTCGATATCGGCGGCGCCTATGTCGAGTTCTTCGCCGAGGAGGCGCGGCGGGTCTACGGCGAAACCATCCCGACCCAGCGCGCCGATGCGCGGCTGCTCGCGATCAAGCAGCCGATCGGCGTCTGCGGCGCGATCACGCCGTGGAATTTCCCCTGCTCGATGATCACGCGAAAAGTTTCGCCGGCGCTGGCGGCCGGCTGCACCGTGGTGCTCAAGCCCGCCAACGAGACCCCGCTGACCGCGCTGGCGCTGGTGGCGCTGGCTGAGAAGGCCGGCGTGCCGAAGGGCGTGTTCAATATCCTCACCGGCAATTCGTCGGCGATAGGCAAGGTCTTGTGCGAGCATCCCGCGGTGCGCTTCGTCGGCTTCACCGGATCGACCGAGGTCGGCAAGATCCTCTACCAGCAGGCCGCCGTCGGCGTGAAGAAGCTCGGCCTCGAACTCGGCGGCAACGCGCCGTTCGTGGTGTTCGATGACGCCGATATCGACGCCGCCGTCGAAGGCGCCATGGTTTCGAAGTATCGCAACATGGGCCAGACCTGCGTCTGCGCCAACCGCCTCTATGCGCAGGACAAGATCTACGATCAGTTCGTCGAAAAGCTCGCCGCGAAAGTTGCAGCGATGAAGATCGGCGACGGCACCGAGCAAGGCGTGACGCAGGGCCCGCTGATCAACATGGAAGCGATCGACAAGGTCGAGAAGCACATTGCGGACGCGGTCAAGGGCGGCGCCAAGATCGTCACCGGCGGCAAGCGCCATGCGCTCGGCGGCAGCTTCTTCGAGCCGACCGTGCTTTCCAACGTCAGCCCGAACGCGCTGGTCGCGCATGAGGAAACATTTGGTCCGCTGGCGCCGGTGTTCCGCTTCAAGGACGAGGCCGAGGTGATTGCGATGTGCAACAACTCGCCGTTCGGCCTCGCGTCCTACTTCTATTCCCGCGACCTCGGCCGCGTCTGGCGCGTCGCCGAAGCGCTGGAGTCGGGCATGGTCGGCGTCAACACCGGCCTCATCACCACCGAAGTCGCCCCGTTCGGCGGCGTCAAGGAGTCAGGCCTCGGCCGCGAAGGCTCGCATCACGGCATGGAAGAATATGTCGAGATCAAATACGTGATGATGGCGGGGATTTAGTTTACTTCTCCCTCTCCCCGCAAGCGGGGCGAGGTCGGTTAAGCCAAACTCTCCATAAACACCTTCAACCTCGGCGCCCACTTGTGGGCGTCGAGCCCCGACGCCGAATGACCAAGTTCGCTGTCGAGCAGGAAATAGTCCGCATCGACGCCGGCCGCTTTCAATCCCTGCATCACGCCGGGCGCGATGTCGGGCGGGAACAGTTTGTCGGTCCGCGACAGGACGAATAGCACCTTCGCCTTGATCCGCGAGAGCTGCGCCGTCACGTCGAAGCCGCGCAGCGCCTTCGCCAGAATGATCAGCGAATTGGCGTCAAAACCTTTTGCCCATCGCGCTGCCTCGTCGCGGATCGCGGCTTCGATCTCAACCGGATCGGACATCGTGGCTTTGAGGCGGTCCTCGATCCCATAGGTCTTCAGCGTCGCCATTCGGATCTCCGTCATGGTCTCCGCAACGCCGCCGCGGTCGTAGTAATCGCCGCCGTTCCAGTTCGGATCCTTCGACAAGGCCCCGAGCAGCCGCGCGACATTGCCCTCGGAGCGCTCGCGCGGCACCAGCGGCGAGGTGACCACCGGCGCGATGCCCTTCATCATGTCCGGGTAATTCACCGCCCACTGGAACGCCTGGAAGCCGCCATAGGACGGGCCGACGATCGCGAACAGTTTTGCGATCCCGAGCTGGTCGATCAATAGCCGCTGCGTGCCGACGATGTCGCTGAGCGTGATATCGGGGAACCGCGGCCCGTAAGGCTTGCCGGTGGCGGGATCGATGCTGGCCGCATTGGTCGAGCCATAGGACGATCCCAGCATGTTCGGGCAGATCGCGAACAAGCTGACGGTATCGACCGCCTTGCCGGGGCCGACGATCTCGTTCCAGCTGCCTTCGCCGGTCGAGCCGCCGGGATCGATCATTTGCGGGCCCGAAGTGTTGCCATGCGTCACCAGCACGGCGTTGCCGCGGTCGGCGGCGAGCGTGCCCAAGGTCCGGTAGGCAATCGTCACCTCTGGAAGCACGACGCCGCTCTGCAGGCGGAAGTCGCTGATAGCGAACGTCTTCAGATCGGTATCGACCATGTTCTCGAATCCTGTGAAGGAGATATCAGAGCATGCCGGCATCGATAC
This sequence comes from Bradyrhizobium ottawaense, assembly GCF_900099825.1. Classification (NCBI taxonomy): domain Bacteria; kingdom Pseudomonadati; phylum Pseudomonadota; class Alphaproteobacteria; order Hyphomicrobiales; family Nitrobacteraceae; genus Bradyrhizobium; species Bradyrhizobium ottawaense. The sequence goes on from NZ_LT629693.1 coordinate 4,004,907, forward strand.
GCAAAGCCCCGGCGGCCACCTGTCACGCTACCGCCGCAGCACCGCGATGGTGCGATTGGCGAACGTCAGCCGCTCCGCCATCACGGCGACGAAATAGGTCAGAAGTTTCTGCGCCAGCGCCGGGTCGTCTTCCTTGATGGCTTCGAACTGATGGGCGTTCAGCGCGTAGAGTACGCTGGCCACTTCGGCCTGGATCGTTGCACTTCGCGGCACATGCGCAATCAGGCCCATCTCGCCGATCGTGGTGTAGCGGCCAAGGCTGCGCACCCGTGTGGTGGCGCCCAGTGATGCCGGGATCATGATGCCGACCCGCCCGTCGAGAATGAAATACATGGAATCGGCGGCGTCGCCGGCATTGACGATGATCTCGCCGGTGTCGACCTCGATGCGCTGACAATGGTGGATCAACGTCGTCGCGTCTTCGTCGCTGCCGAGAATCTGGGTGAACCAGTCGCGTAAGCTGGCTTCTTCCTGCTCGAGGCCCTGATGTTCACTGATGATCTCGTTCTCGCACCGTTCCAGCGCATGATCGAGCTCGGGTACGATGCTGACGTCGCCGGAAATGAAGCCGCTCGACCGCAGCGCCTTTTCGGCGGCCGGGGCCAGATGCACCAGCAGCAGCTTGACGTCGCGGTCGTCGGCACTGCGCTTGATCTGGGCGAAGCTGTAAGCCGCGGACGAATCGATGCCGGTGACGAGCTTGAAGTCGAACACCAGATAGCGGCATTCGGGATGCCGCTGCAGCATCGCCTTGACGTATTGATAGAGCCGGTTGGCCGAACCGAAGAACAGATAGCTTTGCAGATTAAGGCCCTGGATCTTGCCGCCATACTCGGTCAGAAGCGCCTGGTCATCGCGGGAGCGATCCAGCGAACTGCGATACTCCTCGCCGTTGAAGCTGAACTTGATCGACTCGATTCGCGCCGCGCTGAGCGCAAACGTCGCGCAGCCGATCACGACGCCGATCAGGATGCCGGAAACGAAGCCCCATTTTGCGATAATGACGATGATCGCCAGCAGCGACAGATATTCCGCGATCGATAGCCGGCGTCGCGATTCGACGATCCATTTGTGCAATTGGTCGGCGCCGAGATAGATCAGGAGGCCGCCGAGCACGAATTTCGGCATGTAACCGAGCAGCATCGGCGCCGCCGCGAGCATCAGCGCGGAAACCGCCGCGACCGTCAGGCCGCTCAACCGGCCGATGCCGCCGGCATTGAAGCTGAGGATCGAGCGGCTGACCGAGACGCAGCCGGCATAGCCTCCCAGCGCGCCGGCCAGGATATTGGCGAGGCCGGCGACGTTCAGCTCCTGCTCGAGATTGGCCTCGCGCTGCGCCGCCACTTCGATCCCGGCGGTATTGAACAGCGTGCTGGTTGCCGTCACGAAAATGACCGCGACCAGGTCGCCCGAGAGATCCGGAAGCAGGTGCCACGGATAGTCTTCGATCGCGGCGGGATGCCATGGCAGCATGAAGGTGATCGACGGCGGCGGCTGAAAGGTCCAGCCCACCGCCTGGGCCTCGGTGGGTGAAATGCCGGCCAGCCAGAATGCAAGGTGGGCCGCGATCACGCCGCCGACCAGGATGACCGGCAAACCAAACGGAGTGCGCGAACGGTGCCAGGTCATATACAACACCAGCGCCATCACGCAGGCCGCGCCCAGCTCCGACAAGGTCGTCGGATTGGCAAATTGGCCGAGCGTGGCGAATTGCAGGCGATGTCCGGTGATCACCCTGATTGCACCGAGAACGATCAGCAGGCCGGTGGCGCCGAGAAAGCCGCCGACCACGGGATAGGGCACATAGCGGATGGCGCGGCCCATGCGCGTGATGCCGAAGCCGCAGAGCACGATACCGGTCACGACCGTCGAAAGACCGAGCGTGATCAGCACCGGCACCAGCAGTGGCGCCGAGGGATCGGCGGCCGTCATTCGCTCGACCAGCGACGAGGTCAGGATCGCAGATACCGCTGCGGTAGAGCTTTCCGGCCCGGCGATCGCGAATGGCAGGGAACTGCCGAGCGCCACCACGGTGGCGAGCACGGCCGACGCGATGAAGGTCGAGGCCACGCCGTAGGAAAGATAGGGCGAAAGCGGACCCGCAAAGATCAGCAGCGCGTAGGACAGGCCGAAGGTGATGGTCAGGACGCTGGCGGCGGCGCCGCCGAGGACGTCGTTAAGCGCGCCGCGTACGCCCGGATTGAATCTACTGGATCGACTGATCACGCCCGCGCCTGCCCCCAAACGTCAGCCCCAGTGGTAGCCGAGGGTAGCGCACTGCGCCAACAACATTTTTATGACAGCTTGTGACCGGTATGAACGGTACACTGGCGTCAGCCGTTGCCGACGTCCCCGCCGCCGCCGAACGCGCCATGCCTGCCAATCCCGGAGGTAAATCGCGCCGCGCCCGACAGCGTCTCGCCCGAAGCGATCACCTCGAGGCCGCCGCGCATCTCGTTGGCGATGGCGTCTTCCTCCCCGAGATCCCACTGTCGCAGCGCCGACAACCGGTCGGCGCGCATGCAGGTCTGCGGGAAGCGCGCGATGTCCTTTGCCAGTTGAACCGCCTGCGTGCGGCTCTCGCCTTTCGCCACCAGGCGATTGGCAAGCCCCATGCGCAACGCTTCCGGTCCGCCGACCGGGCGTCCGGTCAGGATCAGGTCCATCGCCTGGGAATGGCCGATCAGCCGCGGCAGCCGGACGGTGCCGAGATCGATCAGCGGCACGCCGAAGCGCCGGCAGAACACACCGAAGGTGGCGTCCTCGGCGACCACGCGCATGTCGGCCCACAGCGCCAGCTCCATGCCGCCGGCTACCGCAAAGCCTTCGATCGCTGCGATCACCGGTTTCGACAGCCGCAGCCGGCTCGGCCCCATCGGCGCAATGCTGTCGTGGCCGCCGATCTCGCGCTTCTTGTTGGGATCGTCCGCCGCCACCGCCTTGAGGTCGGCGCCGGCGCAGAAAGTGCCGCCGGTGCCGGTGAACACCGCGACCGAGGCCGTTTCGTCGGCATCGAAGGCCAGAAAAATATCGTACAGCTTTCGCGCGGTCGCGCCGTCAACGGCGTTGCGGCAATGCGGACGGTTGATGGATACGATGGTCACGGGGCCATCGCGTTCGACCAGCACGGCGTCGGGCTCGTTCATGTCAGGCGTCCTCGGTTATGATTTTGTGGGGCGAGCCTAGCGCATGACGGTATTGAATTAAACGACGGTCGTGTCCCGGACGCGGTGCAGCGTGTAACGCTGCTCCGCAGAGCCGGGACCTACGTTCGCGGTGCATGGACCCCGGATCAGCAGTGCGCCACGCCGCAAGCGCGGCGCGTTGCGCTGCATCCGGGGAACGCAGACCTGTCGAATCCATTCAATGCCATCGCGAACAAAGGCGAGGCGGATGGTGGGCACGGCGCAAGTGCGCCTTTGCCCACCCTACGACAGCATCGCGCGGAGAAGCGTCAGTGCATCACACCTTCAGCTCATGCCCCGTCACGCGCCGATACGCTTCGAGATAGCGCTGGCTGGTGGCATCGACGACGCTGGCCGGCAGCGGCGGGGGCGGGGCGTCGCCGTTCCAGCGGCCGGCCTTCCTCTCGGCGTCGAGATAGTCGCGCAGCGGCTGCTTGTCGAAGCTCGGCTGGCCCTGGCCGGGTTGGTAGACGTTGACAGCCCAGAACCGCGAACTGTCGGGGGTCATCACCTCGTCGATCAGAATGATGCGGCCGTCGCTGTCGCGGCCGAATTCAAACTTGGTGTCGGCGATGATGATGCCTTGCTTGCGGGCGGTCTGTTCGCCGAAGGTGTAGACCGTGCGCGCCATGCCTTCCAGCGCGGTCGCGACGTCATGGCCGAGCACTTCGCGCACGCGCGCGACCGTGATGTTCTCGTCATGGCCGGTCTCGGCCTTGGTCGCCGGGCTGAAAATCGAAGGCTCGAGCTTCTCGCTCTCGACCAGTCCGGCTTTCAGCTTCTCGCCGGCGAGCGTGCCCGACGCGGCATATTCCTTCCAGGCCGAGCCCGAGATGTAGCCGCGGATCACGCACTCGACCGGGAACACCGTGGTGCGCCGGCACAGCATCGCGCGGCCCACGATATCGGCGCGATGATTTTTCAGCGCCGGTACCTCGCGGATGATTTCGTCGGCGTCGGCGCTGATCATGTGATGCGGCACCACGCCTTCGAGCTGGCGGAACCACCAGGCGCTGATTTGCGTGAGCACCGCCCCCTTCATCGGGATGGTCTCGGCCATCACGACGTCGAACGCGCTGATACGGTCGGTGGTCAGCAGCAGCACGCGGTCGTCGCCGACGGCATAGATATCGCGCACCTTGCCGCGCCCGATCCGTGGCAAGGGCAGGTCGCTGGCGAGCATCGCGTTCATCAGGTCATGCTTTCAGGCAGGCGCCCGCGCGCGGACGCGAGGGCGAAAAGGAGAAGGCCGAGCTTTAGCTTACTCCGGCAGCGGAATGAACTCGTGTTCCTGGGGAACATGGGCAAAACGGCCGGTTTTCCAGTCCTGTTTGGCCTGTTCGATCCGCTCCTTGCTGGAGGAAACGAAATTCCACCAGATATGGCGCGGGCCTTCCAGCGCGTCGCCGCCGAGGAACATCATCCGCGTCGGCTTGACCGCCTTCACCGTGATGCGGTCGCCGGGCCGGAAGATCAGGAGGCGCGGCCCCTCGTAGCGCTCGTTCGCAATCTCGACCTCGCCCTCGACGAGGTAGATCGCGCGCTCCTCATGATCGGGATCGAGCGGCACGCTGGTGCCGGCCTGCGCGTTCACCTCGGCGTAAAACCAGGGCGACACCATGCTGACCGGCGATTTCAAGCCGAACGAACTCCCTGCGATGATCCGAGCGGTGAAGCCGTTATCCGTCACCGTCGGCAGGCTTTCGGCGGCGTAGTGCTGGAACGACGGCGCGATTTCCTCTGAGCCGATGGGCAGCGCGATCCAGCTTTGCAGGCCGAGCATCTTCTGGCCGTCGCGGCGCTGCACGTCGGGCGTCCGTTCGGAATGCGCGATGCCGCGGCCGGCGGTCATCAGGTTCATCGCGCCGGGCTGGATCTCCTGGATATTGCCCTCGCTGTCGCGGTGCATGATGCTGCCGTCGAACAGATAGCTGACAGTGGCAAGCCCGATATGCGGATGCGGGCGAACGTCCATGCCCCTGCCGGCGATGAACTGCATCGGGCCGAAATGATCGAAGAAGATGAAGGGCCCGACCATCTGCCGCTTGCCATGCGGCAGCGCGCGCCGCACCGCAAACCCGTCGCCGAGGTCGCGGGTGCGCGGCACGATGACGAGTTCGAGCGCGTCGCAGGTTTTGGGATCGCCGAGCACGGGATCTTCAGACGGTTGCCAGCTCATGGGGGACTCCTTTGTTCTTTCGACGATCATACTCTATCCGTCGTCCCGGCCAAGCGAAGCGCGAGCCGGGACCCATACTCCGTGTCCTATCGTTCAACGCAAATGGAAGATATCATTCTAACAACTAATAACTATGGCTATGGGTCCCCGCCTTCGCGGGGACGGCATGGGAGGATGTTGAAATAATGATCGCTCCACTCAGGCCCGGCGTCACGCCGGCGCACAGCCCCGTCATCGAGACCGAACGGCTGCGGTTGCGGCAATGGCAGGGCAGCGACATGGCGCCGTATACCGCGATGCTGTCCGATCCCGGCACCGCGCGCTTCATCACCGTCGACGGCAAGCCTGTGATCGACGAGATGACCGGCTGGCGTCATACGGTGGTGATGGCCGGACACTGGGTCATCCACGGCGCCGGCATGTTCGTGGTCGAGGAAAAATCGTCGGGCCAATTTGCCGGGCGAGTCGGGCCGTGGCGGCCGCCGGGCTGGCCCGGCTTTGAAGTCGGCTGGGGCATCGCCAAGGAATTTCGTGGCAAAGGTTATGCGGTGGAAGCGGCTCGGGCCTCGATCAACTGGTCGTTCGCGACCTACGACATCGACCGCATCGTTCACTGCATCGACTGCGAGAATGTCGGCTCGCAAGGCGTGGCGCGCAAGCTCGGGGCCAAAACCGAAGGCGAGATCGAATTGTTCGGTCATGTCGCCGACCTCTGGGTCACCCACCGCGCGACGTGGCAAGGTTAGCACTAAGCAGGTTGGCGCTTTAAATTGAACGTCCTGAAATTGAACGTTTTAGCGAACTGCACTAACTTCATCAGGCGCGGATGACCGCGCAACCGGACTGAGTCGATGCCGCTTGCGACCCTCGATATCGCCTTGCGCGGCGCCACGGTGGCGCTGCTGCTGGTGCTCGCCGCGTCGCTGTTTCGCGGGTTCGGCACCGTGCTCGCCGGACGGCTGGCCGCGGCGTTTGCGTTGGGCTCGGTGGCGCATGCGGTGAGCTACTCGATCGGATCGATATCGCAGGTCACGATCGCGCATGCGCCGCTGATCGCGCTGTCGACCGGCAATGTCGTGGTGTTCTGGCTGTTCACGCGCGCGCTGTTCGACGAGACCTTCAGGCTGCGCGCGTGGCATGGGCTGGTGTGGGCGGCGGTGGCGGCGTTCAGCTTCGCCAATTGCCTGTGGATCGCGCCGGCCCACGGCGGCAGCGTGCGGCTGTCGATCGTCGCGGTCAATCTGATCGCGCTCGGCTTCATCATCCTGGCCGTCGCGCAGACCATCGCCTCCTGGTCGTCGGATCTGGTCGAGCGCCGCCGTGGCGTCCGCGTCTTCATCGTCGGCGCCGCCGCGCTGTATGGCGGGCTGAATGCGATCCTGCAGATTCTCTGGTCCGGCGGCGGCTCTGAGGCCGCCAACACGGTGAATTCGGTGGCGCTGGCCGCCGTGGTTGCCGCAATCTCGTTTGCGATGATGCGCGTCGACGGCGCCGAGCTGTTTCCGGCCGCGCCTGAGGCGCAAACAGAGCCGGTCGGTGCGGATGCGGGTGCGGATCAAAAACTGGTCGATGCGCTGATGCGGCTGATGGCGGACGAGCGGATCTACCGTCATGAAAATATCAGCATCGGCACGCTGGCGACCAAACTGAAAATTCCCGAATACCGGTTGCGGCGGCTGATCAACCAGCGGCTCGGTTATCGCAATTTCAATGTGTTCCTCAATGCGCACCGGATTGCCGAGGCGAAAGCAGCACTCGCCGATCCCAGCCAGGCCGAAGTCCCCGTCATTACCATTGCGATGGACGCCGGATTCCAGTCGCTCGGGCCGTTCAACCGTGCCTTCAAGGCGACCACCGGCGTGACGCCATCGGAATATCGAAAGCTGAAGGCCAGCGCGACCTAACCTTATTTCATTGTAATTATTGAATTATTTCGGAATCGGCGAGGCGCGTCAACATTCCGGCTACGGCGATTTCCAAATCCGGCGAGCGGCCCGCCGCACTTCGTCGTCAATGGCCGGCACGCGCTGATGCGTCATGCCGGAGAGCCCCAAATGCCTCAAATGACCCGACGAAATCTCATCCTGATCCTCGCCGCCACCACGGCGCTCGGCGCGCTGGCGATGTCCGCCGCGCGGGCCCGCGATGTGCCAAAGGTCGCGACCGGCTTCATGGCCAATATCCTCTGTTCGGAAACCTTCGTGTCGGGCCTTCAGCCGGAAAAGACATTGTCGGAAACTACGGATGCGATGCCGGGCGCCAACCTCATCGCCTGGGCGATGGATTACAGGGTTGATCGCGCGCGCCGCGATGTCACGGTGAACTTGTTCGGCCTCGGCAAGAGCCACGCGGTCCATCGCGAGGGCCTCGGCTGCTATCTCGATCATGGCGATGCGGTCGCCGAAGTCTCGGTGCCTTCAGCCGATCCCAGGCAGCCGGCACTGTTGCCCGATATTGCAGGTCCAGCTGTGGTCACGCCAGCAACGCCGCAATTGGCCTCAGCGCTCGATCGCGCGTTCGCCGAGCCGGAGCAGCCGCCGCATCGCCACACCCGCGCGGTGGTGGTGCTGAAAGACGGTCACGTCGTCGCCGAACGCTATGCCGAGGGCTTTGGCATCGATACGCCGATCCTCGGCTTCTCCGCGACCAAGTCGGTGATCTCGGCGCTGACAGGCATTCTGGTGCGCAAGGGCGCGCTCACGCTCGACAAGCCTGTGCCGGTCGCGGCATGGCAGGGCGCCGCCGATCCGCGGGGCGCGATCACGGTCGATCACCTGCTGCGTCACACCGCTGGGCTCGCGATCGGCAGTTCGCTCGAGGCTTCGCTCGGTGCTGCGTTCGAGCCGGTCAATCGCATGAAGTTCATGGAATCGGACATGGCCGGTTATGCCGAGAGCCTCGATCTCGCGACGCTGCCGGGCAGCGTCTGGAATTACAATGACGGCAATTTCGTCATTCTCTCGCACCTGATCCGCAATGCGGCTGGCGGCAAGGCCGCCGATGTCATCCGCTTCGCGCGACAGGAACTGTTCACGCCGCTCGGCATGCGCAACGTCACGATCGAGTTCGACGCGTCGGGCAATCCGGAGGGGTCGAGCCAGATGCTGGCGAGCGCACGCGATTGGGCGCGCTTCGGCGCTCTGTATCTCAACGATGGTGTGGCCGGCGGCAAGCGCCTCCTGCCGGAGGGCTGGGTGAACTATTCGGCCTCGCCGACCAAAAATGCCTGGGTCGGCTACGGTGCCGGCTTCTGGACCAATCTCGGCGACAGCTTTGGTGCGTCCTACCGCGTCGAGCACGGCTGGCCGCGCGATGCCTTCTTCGCCAAGGGCACGATCGGGCAATACGTGATCATCATCCCGTCGGAGCGGCTGGTGATCGTGCGTCTCGGCCGCTCGCCGAACTGGCCGCCGGAAGCCGACGGCGTGTTCGATCTCGTGCGCGACGTCGTCGCCGCGACCGGCAACAAGCCCAGGCTGGCAGGGAGTAATTGACGGACGGCTCTATTGCCGGCCGAGCTGGGTCGCCGTCGCGACGCGGTCGAATCGCTCGAGCGAGAGGATCGCGTCGGCGAGCTGGTCGGCGCGGCCGTTCAGCACCGGGCGAGCCAGCGTGAGGAATTTCTGCTGCATCGCCTGCGCGTCCGGAAACGAATCCGGCTCGCCGGACGGGTCGGCATAGAGCCGCTCATGCACGCCGTCATCGGTGGTGATCGACACGCGCGCGCCGAACGGATGGGTGCGGCCGATCTCGAGGCGATCGTCCTGCACCACGTCGAACTTGTCGGCCAGCGCATTGACGGCGGCGTCGCCGAGCCGCTCGTAATCGTCCCAGCCGAACCGGCCCTGGTCCAGCGCCAGCGCGCCGGTGAAGAACATCGAGAACTGTCCGCCGACGATCGAGGTCGGATGGCGCTTGGTGGCCGCGTCGCCCGTCAGCGTGATGCCGTTGCGATGCAGGCCGATCTCGACGCGCTTGACTTGGTCCGGCGTCAGGTTGTGCTCCCGGCGCATCGCGATCAACGCATCGAGGGCGGCATGGGTATAGCGGCAGCTCGGATAGGGTTTTACGCCGATCCTCAGTGTCTCGTAAGTCTTGCCGAGCCCGGCGGTCGCCTTGTCGGGATGCGCGTTGTCGGTGTAGCCGACCAGCAGGCCATGCTTGCCCTCGACGGATTCGGACGAACCGACGAAATCGTTGCGCGCCAGGGTAGCGGCGATCACGCCGTTCATCGCGGCGGCGCCGACCTGGTAGCGCTTGTTCCAGGCGCCATTGACCAGAAATTGCAGCGAGCCCGCCGCCTGGCTGCCGGAAACGCCGAAGGCCGAGATGATCTGGTCCTTCGACAGGCCGAACAGCTTTCCCGCCGCCGCCGCCGCGCCATAGGTACCTGCGGTCGCGGTCGGGTGAAAACCTTTCGCATAATGCGAAGTGGGATCGAGCGCGTTGCCGAGCCGGCAGCACACTTCATAGCCCGCCACGATCGCGGTCAGCACGTCGCGGCCGGAGGCGCCGACCATTTCACCGACGGCGAAGGCCGCCGGCACCACCGGCGCGCTCGGATGCAGCGAGGAGTCGGCGTGGGTGTCGTCGAAATCAAGCGAATGGCCGAGCGCGCCGTTGAGCAAAGCGGCGACCGCGGGCGTCCAGGTCTTGCTGTCGCCGAACACGGTGGCCTCGCCCTTGCCGTCCAGCGCCAGCGCCTCGAGCATTTTCAACAGCGATTCCGTCGATTCCGCGTCGCGCCGTGCCCGGATCGTGCTGCCGAGGAAGTCGAGCGTCAGCACCTTGGCGCGCTCCAGCACCTCACGCGGGATATCGGTAAATTTCAGGTCGGCGACATAGGCTGCCAGCGTTGCGGTTTCATGGGCCATCGTGTTTCCTCGATTTTACTAAACAGGGTAGGCGGGCTGAATTGACCTTTCAAGCCGCCATTGGGCCCGGGCATCAGCTATGCTTGGGGTCGTGTACCATGGATAAGTCGGCAGGATCTGGAACGCGGCGCATGATGGCCTTCGTAAAACGCATGCTCGGATCGCTCTGGGCCCGTAAAGTGCAACTGGCGCTCGCGGTCAGGATCGCGGTGGCGGCTGTTGCCGCCTACGTGGTCGCGGTCGCATTGCATCTGATGCTGCCGCTGTGGGCGGTGCTGACATCGCTGATCGTCAGCCAGATGAGCGTCGGCCGGTCGCTGAAGGCAACCCGCGACTATATGCTCGGCACGATCGGCGGCGCGATCTATGGCGGCTCCATCGCGGTGCTGATCCCGCATTCAGGCGAGGGCAGCTTGCTGGCGCTGCTGGTGTTGGCGGTGACGCCGCTGGCCTTCATCGCCGCCATCAATCCAAGCCTGAACTCCGCGACGGTGACCGCTGTGATCGTGCTGCTGGTCCCGACCATGAACCATGCCAACCCGCTCGATTCGGCGTTCGATCGCGTCATCGAGGTCACCGTCGGCGCGCTCACCGGCTTGCTGGTGTCGTTCCTGGTGCTGCCGTCACGGGCGATCAGCCAGATCCGCGCCAACGCGGCGACGTTGCTGGACCTGCTCGCCGCTGCCTTCGCCGAATTGCTGGCGGGGCTGACGCGCGGCCTCGACAACGATGCCCTGCACCGGATTCAGGACGGCATCGGCACGGCGGTGACCGGCCTGCACGCGATGGGCACTGAAGCCGAGCGCGAGCGTGCGGCGCATCTGTCGGGCGGCCCGGACACCGGCCCGTTGCTGCGCACCATCCAGCGGCTGCGCCACGATGTCGTGATGATCGGTCGCGCCAGCGTGGTCCCGCTGCCCGCGAATGTGCAAACGCGTCTGGCGCGGCCGCTGTCCGATATCAGCACGGCGATCGTCGACTTCATGCGCGCGGTCGCCGCATCCCTGCGTAGCGGCAGTGGCAGCGGCACGGTGGAGATCCAGTCCGTCGATGACGCGCTACATGCTTACGCGGCTGAAGTCGCCGCCGTGCGCAGCGAGGGCTTGATCCGCGGCCTGCCCGGCGATGTCGCCGAACGATTCTTCGCGCTGGGATTCTCGCTGGAGCAGATGCGACAGAATCTGAACGATCTCGACCGTTGTCATGATGAGTGGTGCGGAGCACAGCTTACGAAGCAGGCCGATACGAAGAGCTAGTTCACGGCGAACGACGCTTCAGGCCCTCCAAGCGGATTAAGGATGTGTTCGGCTCAGCCGGCAACCTGGCGCAGCAAGGTCGGCGCGATCAGCCGGTGAAACGGCATGATGATGGTAAGGTAGGTCCGGCCGAACCAGTTATGGGTCTTGACCAGTGTGGTGAGGGTGACCTGCCTGACGCCTTCGGGGGCGGTCACGTCGATCACGACGCGAAAGTCGAGATGGCTGTCGTTGAAGCCGGCGATCAGACGATCCGGGGTTTCGCTCAGCACCGGAAAGATCCCGATCATGCCCCTTGGCGCCGGCGCGCCCTCGCCGGAAGGCTTCAACCCCAGCGGCGACACCACAAAATTGCGCAGCGACACCAGCGCGTCCACCCAGCGCGGCTGGCTCGCCAGCATGCGCTCCGCGGCATGCCGCGCATCCAGATTGCGGTCTCCGGTTTCGACACGGAAGGCATCGGCGAATTGCGCGCCGGCCAGCAGCGCATCGGTGTCAACTGCCGGTGTGATTTCCTGAACTGTCATTGGAAGACCAGCTTGCGCGCCAGGAAGCGAAACCGCAAGAGCAGAAGCGTGGCATAAACCGCGGTCCCGACCGACAGCCCGATCCAGACGCCGACCGCGCCCAACGGCGTGTGGAAGGCGAGCCACCAGGCGCTGGGGAAGCCGATCAGCCAATAGCTGATGGTGGCGAACACCAGCGGCAGGCGGGTGTCGTTCATGCCGCGCAGCGATCCGGCGGCAATGGTCTGGATGGCGTCGGCGACAAAGAAGGTCGATCCGACCAGCAGCAATGTCGCGGACAGCTCCGCCGTGGCGTCGGTGCTCTCGCCGAGAAAAATTGTCGCGATCCCGAACCGGCTGAGAATCACGGCCAGTGTTAGAGCTGCGCCGATGGCGATGCCGAGCCATGTCGCCACCAGCCCGGCACGGCGAACCCCGCTCGCATCGCGGCGGCTGATGGCGTGGCCGACCCGCACCGTGGCGGCAATGCTGATGCCGAACGGCACCATGAACAGGATCGCGGCGACCTGCAGCGCGATCTGATGCGCCGCCAGTGCCGTCATGCTGATCACGCCCATCAGAAGCCCAGCGGCGCCGAACAGGCCGTATTCGAGCAGGAACGAAATCGAGATCGGTGCACCGATCACGACGAGTTGCCGCATCAGGCCCCAGTCGACGCGCCAGACATGCCCGAGGGCGTGAAATTTCCGGAACGGACGGCGGCGCGCGACAAACCACAGCGCCGCCAGCAGCGTGCCGAAATTGACGATCGAGGTCGCGAGCCCTGCACCGAACAGCCCGAGGTTCGGCAGGCCGAACGCCCCGTACAGCAGCAGATAGACCAGCAGCGCATTGGCCGGGATCGCGGCCAGCGTGATCCACAGGATCGGCTCCGGCCGGTTGACCGCGCTCATGAAGCCGCGGATCGCCAGAAACCACAGGGCGGGCAGGATGCTCCATGTCAGCCCGAGCAGATATTGCTGCGCCAGATTGGCGGCCACCGGCGACTGTCCCAGCATCAGCAGGATCTGCTCGCCGCGGAACGACAGCGCCATCATCGGCAGTGCGATGAACAAAGCGGCCCACAGGCCGACGCGGAGCGAACGGCGGATGCCGTGCGGATTGCGGGCGCCGAACGCCTGCGCTGCCAGCGGCGCGACAGCGGAGACCAGCCCCATGCCAAAGGTGAAGCTGACGAAGTAGACGGTGTGCGCCAGTGACGCTGCGGCCACGGCCTCGCTGCCGAAGCGGCCGATCAGGGCAATGTCGGTCGTCATCATCGCGATCTGCCCGAGCTGCGTCAGCGCGATCGGGACGGCAAGCTTCAGCGTCTCGCCGAGTTCGGCGGCGAGATGATGGCTGCCCGTCATCGCGGCAGTCGGCGCGATCGATGCAGTTTCGATTTTGTCTGATAGGGCCATACGAAAAACACCAGCATTGTCGCGCGGTATCGCCGCGGTTCATTCCGCCGGTGCCGGTCTGTTTAACGGATAGCGCAAAGCGTGCAATCACGATTAATTGCGAAAACTAGGAAATTACAGCGGGCATTCGGACCGTCGCACGGAGACCCGTCGCGCCGGCGGAAGCGACGTTTTGAACGGTTACGACGCCACCAAGATTGTCGACGATCCGCTTGACGATCGACAAGCCCAGCCCGGAGCCTTCGCCCTGATGCCGGGTCCCGCGAAAAAACGGTTCGAAAATGCGATCGAGATCCTCCGGTGGGATTCCCGGCCCGGTGTCCTCGACCGTGAGCGTGGCGCCATCGCGGCCGCACTGTACGGAAATATCGATCTTTCCGCCCCGAGGTGTGTGCCGAAGGGCATTGTCGAGAATATTTCGGATCAGGATCTCGATCATCAGCGGCTCGGCATCAATCCGGCACGGCTGAATTTCATCGAAACCCAGATCGATTCCTTTTTCCGCCGATTCCGGCAGCAGGTCGGCGACGACGTTGCGCGCGCAGCGGTCCAGCTCGACCACAGCCGCCGGAACAGCCGGGTCGAAGTCGTGGCGCGCAAGGGTCAATAGTTGTTCGAGCAGGCGGCTGGTGCGCCGTGCCCCTTGCTTGAGCGCATCAAGGCGTTCCGCGCTCTCCTGCGACAATACGACCTGGTCCAGGTTTTCGGCCTGTAACGTCAAGGCGGTGATGGGCGTTCGCAATTCGTGCGCGGCGTCGGCCATGAAACGGCGCTGGCGCTCGACCATGACTTGAATGCGTCGCAACAGGCGGTTGATCGAGGCGATGAAGGGCCGCAACTCCTGTGGCACGCCGTCAAGCGCCAGCTCCTCGAGATCGTCCGCGCGCCGGGTGTCGAGTGTTTCCGCGATGCTGGTCATCGGGCGCAACGATTGGCGGACCAGGATGGCGGTCACCAGCAACATCAACGGGACAAGCAGCAGCAGCGGGACGACGGTATGGAAGGCGCTCGCGGTTGCAATCTCCTCGCGCACGGAAGTGGGTTGTCCGACCATGACCCGGCTGCCGTCGGCCCTGGTGCGGATCAACACCCGCCATCGCTCGCGTCCGCGCGCGACATCGCGGAGGCCGTCGTCGAGCGTCAGCAGTAGTCCGCCCGCAGCCGCATTGTCGCTGCGCCTTCCCAATTCCTCGATGACCAGCCGGTTCTCGGCGTCGACGCCGTTGCCGGGCGCCGCTGGCGTCATCTTCGTTTCAAAGCGACCGTCGATCGCCAGCGCTGCAATCTGGGTCAGCGTGGCATCCTGCATTTCGATCGCCTCGTCGAAGGCGTAGCGGAAAGCGAAGAAGCCGGCCGCGGCGCAGGTCACAGCGACCATGGCCGTCAGTCCGACAAAAAGGCGGCCACGAAGCGAGGGGGTCATGAAGGCTTGTCCACCATCCATCCGACGCCCCGGACATTCCGGATAACCTGCGGCCCAAGCTTCTTGCGGATGGCGTGGATCAGGAACTCGACGGCGTTGCTTTCGACCTCCTCGTTCCAGCCGTAGATCGTCCGTTCCAGTTCGCCGCGCGACAAGATGCTGCCGGGCCGCATCAGCAGCGCCTGGAGAAGTGCGAACTCCCGCGCCGTCAGCGCTGCCGTTTCGTCCCGGTGCGATGCCGTGTGCGTGGCGGGATCGAGCGTCGTTTCGCCGTTGCTCAGGATAGGCGAGGCGCCGCTGCCCTGCCTGCGCAGCACCGCGCGCATCCGCGCCAGCAACTCGCGGATTTCAAACGGCTTCACCAGATAATCGTCGGCGCCGAGGTCGAGCCCTTCGATTCGGTCCTCCAGTCCGTCTCGCGCCGTCACGATGATGACGGGCAGCCGTTCACGCTTCGCGCGAAATTGACGCAATACCTCGCGGCCGTCGGCGAGCGGCAGCCCGAGGTCGAGCAGCGCGACGTCGTAACTCTCGATCCCGGCAGCCTCGATTGCGGTAACGCCGTCGGTGACCCAATCGACCGCGTATGCGGCATCCTTGAGCGCCTGCACCACGGCGGCCCCGATCATCCGGTCATCTTCCACGACGAGCACGCGCATCAGGGGCCTTTCCATCAACCCGTCAGTGTCCGGCGCGACACTTAGGAGGAGCTTAGCGCCGCCTGTGGGCCGGCTCGAGCGATTTCCGGAACAAGACCGGCCGCTAAGTTGCTCCTAAGTCGCCCGCTTCAGGTTGCTCCGGCGAATGCGCAGGGTGATCCCTGAAGGAGAACGAGCGTGCCGGAACCGAAGATTTTGAGAGAGCCGATGCTGAACAAGGTTCCGGGTATCACGCTCGCATTCTGGATCATCAAGATCATGTCCACAACCGTCGGAGAAACCGGCGCGGACTATCTGGCGAAGAACGTCGGTCTCGGAACCGTGATGACGGACGCCATCATGGCGTCGCTGCTGACGGCAATGCTGGTCGTTCAATTGTTGAAGCGGAGCTATGTGCCCTGGGTCTACTGGTTGACCGTCGTCCTGGTCAGTGTGGTCGGTACGCAGATTACGGATGCGCTGACGGACGGGCTCGAAGTCAGTCTGTATCTCAGCACCACGGTGTTTGCCATGGCGCTCGCGGCCACCTTTGCGGTCTGGTACGCGAGCGAGCGGACGCTGTCGATCCATACGATTGTTACGACCCGGCGTGAGTTGTTCTACTGGGCAACGATTCTGTTCACCTTCGCGCTGGGTACCGCCGCCGGCGACCTCGCGACAGAGGCACTCGGTCTGGGGTTCAATGTCGGCGTTATCGTGTTCAGCGCCGTTATCGCCGCGCTTGCCGCCGCCTGGTACCTCGGCGCCAATCCGGTCCTGACGTTCTGGTTGGCTTATATCGTCACGCGGCCGCTGGGCGCATCGCTCGGCGATCTGCTGTCGCAGTCGCGCGAATATGGCGGACTCGGGTTCGGTACGGTCTCCACCAGCGCCATCTTTCTATCCGTCATTATCGTGCTCGTGTCGTGGATCAGCTGGCAGACGCCGGCCGTCGAGCAGCGCGGGGACGGTTATCGCGTGTGATGCTTGAACGTTTCAAAAAAGGAGAAGCCAAATGAAGAAGACCTGTCTCGTGGCCGCGACCATTATCCTGTCGATGGCGAACGTGAATTTTTCGAAGCCGCCGCTCCAGCGCGTAACCTTCATTGCGGACGTCGAAGCGGCGATGTCGTCGAAGCTCGGCGACCTGACCGCGTTCCGGACCATCGCGGTCGATACGTCCGCGCTGGTCGATAAGGGCGATCTGGCTGCCGCCAAGACCCGGGTCAAGGATCTCGAGACCAAATGGGATGACGCCGAAGCAGGGCTGAAGCCGCGTGCGGCCGCCGATTGGCACATCGTGGACAAGGCGATCGACCGGGTGCTGTCCGAACTTCGCGCCGGCACGCCCGATGCGGCGAAGTGCAAGGCGGCGATCGCCGATCTCCTGAACGTGATGGACTCGGTCGGAAAGACCTGAGCCAGCCGACGTTGAAGACCGGGTGGACAGGCCATGCAAACAAGGTAACCGATGCCATATGAAAATAGCGACACCATCGCCAAGGTCCCCGCCGTCACGCTCGGCTTCTGGATTATCAAGATCATCGCGACGACACTCGGAGAGACGGGCGGCGACGCGGTTTCGATGACGCTGAATTGGGGCTATGCGCTCAGCAGCGCCTTGTTTATCGGCCTATTCGTTGTTGCCGTCGCCGCCCAGATTGCCGCGAAGCGTTTCCATCCCTTCCTGTATTGGGCGGTGATCATCGCGACCACCACGGCGGGGACGACGATGGCGGATTTCGCCGATCGCTCGCTCGGCATCGGATATCCCGGCGGGGCGCTGATCCTGTTCGGTTGTCTGATGGCATCCCTCGGCGTCTGGTACTGGCAGGCCGGATCGATCTCGGTCGAAACGGTCGCCTCACCGAGGATCGAAATGTTCTACTGGACCGCAATCCTGTTCTCTCAGACGCTCGGTACGGCGCTCGGCGACTGGATGGCCGATACCAATGGGCTGGGATATGAACGCGGCGCGCTCGTGTTCGCGATCGGATTGATCGCCGTCGCCGTCGCATATTTCTTCACCGAGATTTCCCGCACGCTGCTGTTCTGGGCCGCCTTCATCCTGACGCGGCCACTCGGCGCCACCGTCGGCGATTTTCTCGACAAGCCGCTCGCGAACGGCGGATTAGCCTTCGGACGCTTTTATGCGTCGGCGATCCTTGCCGCGCTGATCGTGGGGTTGATTGTGCTTCTGCCGCAGCGAGCCGGAAGGCATCCGGCGACTGTTTCCGAAACTTGAACAGGTGGCGCCGGATCGCTGCTTCGGTCAACCCGCGCCGAGGGCCAAAGCGAGATGGTAGGCGAGAAACGACCCGGCATAGGCCAGCGCCAGCATGTAGCCGAAGGTGACGGCCATCCATTTCCAGCTGCCGGTCTCGCGGCGGATCACCGCGAGCGTCGACGCGCATTGCGGCGCAAATATATACCAGAC
This sequence comes from Bradyrhizobium ottawaense, assembly GCF_900099825.1. NCBI lineage: Bacteria > Pseudomonadati > Pseudomonadota > Alphaproteobacteria > Hyphomicrobiales > Nitrobacteraceae > Bradyrhizobium > Bradyrhizobium ottawaense. The sequence goes on from NZ_LT629693.1 coordinate 4,022,826, forward strand.
CAGCAGCGACATCGCGGTGGCGAGGCTCCAGTTGTGGGCAAGGACCTCGCCGATCCGGTCGGCGGCTTCCTTGCCGCCCTCGATCGCGTAGACCGTTCCCAGCGCCGCGACCGCGACTTCGCGGGCGGCCATGCCGGGGATCAGCGCGACCGCGATCTGCCAGTTGAAGCCGAGCGGCGCCAGCGCAGGCTCGATGGCATGGCCGATGATGGCGGCGAGGCTGTAATTGATGGCAGGACCTTCCGCGCCCGCCGGCGGCTGCGGGAACGACGCCAGAAACCAGATCAGCACCATCATCGAGAAGATCGTCGTTCCCGCGCGGTACAGGAACGCCTTGGCGCGCATGTAGATGCCGAGCGCGATGCTTTTGGCGCGCGGCAATTTGTAATCCGGCAGCTCCATCATGAACGGCGAGGGCTCGTAGTCCCGTCCCATCACGAATTTGGCGACGAACGATACCGACAGCGCACTGGCGATGCCGGCGGCGTAGAGGCCGAACATCACCAGGCCCTGAAGATTGATCAGGCCAAGCACCTCGCGTTGCGGAACGAAGGCGGAAATGATCAGCGTGTAGACCGGGATCCGGGCCGAGCAGGTCATCAGCGGCGCGATCAGGATCGTGGTCAGCCGGTCGCGACGGTTGTCGATGACGCGCGCGGCCATGATTCCGGGAATCGCGCAGGCAAAGCTCGACAGCAACGGGATGAAGGCGCGGCCATGCAGCCCGGCGCCGCCCATGATGCGATCCATCAGGAACGCGGCGCGCGCCATGTAGCCGAAATCCTCCAGCATCAGGATGAAGAAGAACAGGATGATGATCTGCGGCAGGAATACGATGACACTGCCGACCCCGGATATGACGCCGTTCTGCACAAAACTCTGCAGCAAGCCGTCCGGCAGGATCGAATGCGCCAGTTGGCCGAGCCCGGCGAAGCCCTCCGACAGCGATTCCATCAGCGGCTGGGCCCAGCTGAAGACGGCCTGGAACATGACGAACAGGATCGTCAGCAGGATCAAGAGGCCGGCGACCGGCTGCAGCACCACGGAATCGATCCGGTTGGTCAGATTATCGGGCTTCGCAGGCGCCGAGACGCAGGCTGCAATAATCCGGTCGGCATCCCGTTGCAGCGCGCGGAGTTCGGACGTCGAAAGCGGCCGCCAGGTATTGGAGGTGACGCCGACGGGGGGCATTGGCGCGAAGGTGTCGAGGCGCTGCAACAGCTCGGCGGTGCCGCCCCTGCGGACCGAAACCGCTGTCGTCACGGGGATGCCGAGTTCCAACGTGAGGCGATCGGTATCGATCGTGATGCCGCGGTGGCGCGCCAGGTCGAACATGTTGAGAACCAGCAGCATCGGCCGGCCGACGCGCTTCAGCTCCAGAACCAGGCGGATGCTGAGGCGGAGATTGGTGGAGTCGGCGACACAGACGATGCAGTCGGGCGCGGCTTCGTCCCGTCTGCCGAGAACCACGTCGCGCGTGATTTCCTCGTCCGGACTGCGGCCCCGGAGCGAATAGGTGCCGGGCAGGTCGACGATCGCGACGCTGCGCCCGGCCGGCGTCACAAACGCCCCCGATTTTCGCTCGACGGTCACGCCCGGATAATTGGCGGAGCGCTGCCGGCTGCCGGTGAGGGCGTTGAACAATGCGGTCTTGCCGCTGTTCGGCGTTCCGACCAGTGAGAGATTCAGCGGTGTGAGTTGCGCGTCCATCGGATCAATCGACGAGTACAGCCATCGCCTCGCGCCGGCGGATCGCAACGGTTGCGTTATTGACGCGAACCGCGATCGGGTCGCGGCCGAACATGCCTTCGTGAAGCACCTCGACCCGCGCATCTTCCACGAAGCCCATCTCGATCAGGCGGCTTTCCAGTTCCACGGGCGCCAGCACGGAAGCGCAAGCGGCGGCGTCGATGGCGCGTATCCGGCCGATGAAGCCGCGCTGGGCCTGTCCGAGCGACAAGGTCTTGGTCATGGAGTGGGCTCGATGTCGATGGAGGATCTGGAGCGTAGATAGGCTAATTCCGGGTGCAGCGTGCGACCGCACCGGCTCCGTAATTTAGAATCCCTATAAGTTAAGACGGGAATATTCCGATGAAGCGGCATTTGGCGCGCATTTGCCGGAATCCGTGGCTGCGCTTTAATGGCTGTCGCGCGCCGGCACGCGGGTGATCCGGGCGCCCAGCGCATTGAGCCGCTCCTCGATCCGTTCATAACCGCGCTCGATCTGGTCGGCGTTGTTGATGGTCGAGGTGCCCTCTGCGGCCACGGCGGCCAGCAGCATGGCCATGCCGGCGCGGATGTCGGGCGACGTCATCAGCGCGCCGCGCAGCCGGCTCGGGCCCGCCACGATCGCCCGGTGCGGATCGCACAGCACGATGCGCGCGCCCATCGAGATCAGCTTGTCGACAAAGAACATCCGCGACTCGAACATCTTCTCGAACATCAGGATGACGCCGTCGCACTGGGTCGCGGTGACGATCGCGATCGACATCAGGTCGGCCGGGAACGCCGGCCATGGCTGATCCTCGAGCTTTGGAACATGGCCGCCGAAATCGTCGTGGATCTTCATGGTCTGGCCGGACGGCACCACGAGGTCGTCGCCTTCGACGCCGCAGACGATGCCGAGCCGCTCAAAGCCCATCCGGATCGAGCGCAGGTGCTCGACGCCGGCCCGCGCGATACGCAGCGGCGACCGCGTCACCGCCGCCAGCCCGATCAGCGAGCCGACCTCGATATGGTCGGGCTGGATCACGTAACGTGCGCCGCCGAGCTTCGCCGGGCCGTGTATGATGATGGTGTTGGTGCCGATGCCCTCGATCCTGGCGCCGAGCGCAACCAGGAAATGGGCAAGGTCCTGCACATGCGGCTCGGAGGCGGCGTTGCGCAGATGGGTGGTGCCGTGGGCGGCGACGGCGGCGATCAGTGCGTTCTCGGTGGCGGTGACGCTGGGCTCGTCGAGGAAGACGTCGGCGCCCTTGAGGCGGGTGGCGCGGAATTCAAGCCGGTGGGTCGCGGTGACGGTCGCGCCGAGCTGTTCGAAGGCGAGGAAATGCGTATCGAGGCGGCGGCGGCCGATGACGTCGCCGCCGGGCGGCGGCAGCGCCACCTCGCCGCAGCGGGCCAAGAGCGGCCCGGCCAGCAGGATCGAGGCGCGGATGCGCGCGCAAAGTTCCGGATCGAGATCGGCGGCGCGGACATCCTTGGCATGGATCTCCAGCGTATTGCGTTCCAGCCATTCGGCGGACGCGCCGACCGAGCGGATCAATTCGACCAGCGTCTCGGTATCGCGGATACGCGGAACATTCTCCAGCGTGACCTTGTGCTCGGTGAGCAGAGCCGCGGCGATGATCGGCAGCGCGGCATTCTTGTTGCCGGACGGCTCGATCGTGCCGCCAAGCCGGTGGCCGCCTTCGACGATGTATTGAACGGGCGCCACGGGTGCTCGGTGCCTCACACGTCGACGGTGGCGCTGAGCGAATTTTCCTGGATGAAGTCGCGTCGCGGCTCGACCACGTCACCCATCAGCTTGGTGAAGATGTCGTCGGCCTCGTCGACCTCCTTGATCTTGACCTGCAGCAGCGAGCGCTCGTTGGTGTCGAGCGTGGTGGTCCAGAGCTGTTCCGGGTTCATCTCGCCGAGGCCTTTGTAGCGCTGCAGCGTCACGCCCTTGCGCGCGGCGTCGGTCACCGCCTCAAACAGGCTGACCGGGCCATAAATGGCGATCTCCGCGTCTTTGCGGCGCAGAATTCCGGTCCGCGGATAAACGTCTTGCAGCGTCTTACGGTATTCATGGAGCTTACGCGCGTCGGCCGACCCAAGGAACGCATCGTCGATAAGGGCGACATCCTTGACCCCACGCACTGTGCGTTCGAATGCGAAGCCTTGCCCTTCCACGAACTGTCCTGTCCAGCCTCGTTCAACTTCATCGGCTTGGCTGTCCAATCGCGTCGCCATGTACCGCGCGGCGGCACCGGCCTTTTCCGGATCGCTGTAAATTTCCTTGCCAAACATCCCAGCGATAGCGGCCTGTTCGACCACCTTGCGATTATAACGGCTGTGCAGATTGTTCAGGATGCCACGGATGATGCGCGCATCTTCCACCAGCGACCGGAGGTCCTGGCCGGCGCGTTCCGAGCCGGTCGCCGGCCTGAAAACACAGTCGTCGAGGCCGGTCGCGATCAGGTAGTCCTCCAGCGCGCGCTCGTCCTTCAGGTACTGCTCGGACTTGCCGCGGTTGACCTTGTAGAGCGGCGGCTGGGCGATATAGAGGTGGCCGCGATCGATCAGTTCGCGCATCTGCCGGTAGAAGAAGGTCAATAGCAGCGTGCGGATATGGGCGCCGTCGACGTCGGCGTCCGTCATCACGATGATCTTGTGGTAGCGCAGCTTGTCAGCGGAGAAGTCGTCGCTGATGCCGGTACCGAGCGCCGTGATCAGCGTGCCGATCTGCTCGCTGGAGAGCATCTTGTCGGTGCGGACGCGCTCGACATTGAGGATCTTGCCGCGCAACGGCAGCACCGCCTGGAATTCGCGGTTGCGGCCCTGCTTGGCGCTGCCGCCTGCCGAGTCGCCCTCGACGATGAACAGCTCGGATTTGGCGGGATCCTTTTCCTGGCAGTCGGCGAGCTTGCCGGGCAGCGAGGTAATGCCGAGCGGGCTCTTGCGCGTCAGTTCGCGCGCCTTGCGGGCGGCTTCGCGCGCGGCGGCGGCCTGGATCACCTTGCCGACGATGACCTTGGCCTCAGACGGATGTTCCTCGAACCACGCCGCCAGCGCCTCGTTGAGGACGTTCTCGACCACCGGGCGGACTTCCGAGGAAACCAGCTTGTCTTTGGTCTGCGACGAGAATTTCGGATCCGGCACCTTCACCGAAAGCACGGCGGTGAGGCCTTCGCGGCAATCGTCACCGGTCAGCGCGATCTTTTCCTTCTTGGCATTGGCCTCGGCATAGCCGTTGACCTGGCGGGTCAGCGCGCCGCGGAAGCCGGCGAGATGGGTGCCGCCGTCACGCTGCGGGATGTTGTTGGTGAAGCACAGCACGTTCTCATGGTAGCTGTCGTTCCACCACAAAGCGGCTTCGACGCCGATGTCGTTCAGCTCCGCACGGACCATGATCGGCGCGGGCACGATCGCCTTCTTGTTGCGGTCGAGATATTTGACGAATTCCTCGACGCCGCCGACATAGAGCATCTCTTCGCGCTTCTCGACCGCGTGACGCATGTCGGACAGCAGGATCTTGACGCCGGAATTCAGGAAGGCAAGCTCACGCAGGCGATGCTCCAGCGTCGCGAAATCATATTCGACGTTGGTGAAGGTCTCGGTGGAGGCAAGGAAGGTCACCTCGGTGCCGCGCTTGCCGTTGGCGTCGCCGACCTCGACCAGCGGAGCGACCGCATCGCCATGGGCGAACTGGATGTAGTGCTCCTTGCCGTCACGCCAGACCCGCAGTTCCAGTCTGCTCGACAGCGCGTTGACGACGGAGACGCCGACGCCGTGCAGGCCGCCGGAAACCTTGTAGGAGTTCTGGTCGAATTTTCCGCCCGCATGCAACTGGGTCATGATGACCTCGGCTGCGGAAATGCCTTCGCCCTTGTGAATACCGACGGGAATGCCGCGGCCGTCGTCGCGCACGGTCACCGAGTTGTCGGCGTTGAGGATCACTTCGACGGCGCTGGCGTGGCCGGCGAGGGCTTCGTCGATGGCGTTGTCGACGACTTCGTAGACCATGTGATGCAGGCCGGAACCGTCATCGGTGTCGCCGATATACATGCCCGGTCGCTTGCGCACGGCGTCGAGACCCTTCAGCACCCGGATCGATTCCGCGCCGTACTCAACGGGAATGGGATGCTCAGTGTCGGCAGGGGTCTGCCGGGCAGGTTCTGTCATGTGAGGCCTTCGAGGGTATCCCGAATCAGCTGCGCAAGATGAGGCGCTGACGGGTCTATTTGTGCCATGAAAGGAGCATTGCGCCTAGCCCAAAGTCTCCATCCACAAGTCTTTGAATAAATAAGACTATTTTGCTGTTTTTCAAGGCGCCAAAAGGCCGATTCTGAGAGCTCCGAAAAGCCCGATTCGCGCGCTCACGCGCGGCGGCTGACCTGGCCCGATTCCACGTCGAAAATCTCGCCGGAGGCGCCGATGTCGGCAAAGGCCGCGGGGTCGGCGCCGGTCATCCAGACCTGCGCGCCGAGTTTTGTGAGCTCGTCGAACAGTGCCCTGCGCCGGTTCGGGTCGAGATGCGCCACCACTTCGTCGAGCAGCAGCAGCGGCACGATGCCGGTCATCTCGGCGACCAGCGTGGCATGGGCCAGCACCAGCCCGATCAGGAGCGCCTTCTGTTCGCCGGTCGAGGCATCGCGGGCCGGCATGTTCTTGGGCGCGTAGACCACTTCGAGATCGGTGAGGTGCGGGCCGTCCAGCGTGCGTCCGGCGGCGGCGTCGCGGGCGCGTCCGGCGCGCAAAATCTCGCGGTAACGATCCTCCACCGCGGTGGCGGGCTCGTTGACCAGTGCATTTTCCATCCAGCCGTCGAGCATGATCTGCGCCGACGGAAAGGCGGAATCCTTGCCGCGCTCGCGCAGCATCGCCGCGAGTTTCGTCACGGTCTGGCCGCGGGTGGCGGCGACCGCGACCGCAAGCTCGGCGGTTTCGCGTTCGATCGCGTCGCACCAGTGGTCGTCGTAATTGCGGACCTCGAGCAGCCGGTTGCGCGAACGCAGCGAGCGCTCCAGCGCCGACACCCGGCTGGAATGCTCAGAGTCGATCGCCAGCACCAGCCGGTCGAAGAAGCGCCGCCGCTCGGAAGCGGCCCCCATGAACAGCCCGTCCATCGCGGGCGTCAGCCAGACCATGCGCAGGTGATCGCCGAAGGCGGTCGCCGAACCCACCGGCTCGCGGTCGATGCGGCAGCGCCGGCTGGTGGAGGCCGCTTCCGCGGCCGGCGAATCGATCCCGGTGCCGAGCGTGGCGAGCCCGAGCGCGCCCTCGACCTCGGCGGATACCGCCCAGGAGCCGTCGCCCTGGTTGTCGGCGACATCCTCCAGCGTTGCACGCCGCAAGCCGCGGCCCGGCGACAGAAACGAGATCGCCTCCAGGCAATTGGTCTTGCCGGCGCCGTTCGGCCCCACCAGCGCCACGACGTCGCCCCGCGCCTGCACGCTCGCCGCCCGATAATTGCGGAAATGCGTCAGCGTCAGCTTGTGAATGCGGGAGGGGGTCATGTCACGTGTCATTGCCGGGCTTGACCCGGCAATCCATCGTCCGCGTTAGCGGACAATTTCTTCGTATAAATCTCGCCAATCGGGATTGCCCGCGACGATCAAATCGATTTTCCACTCGCGCGACCAATGCTTGATGTTTTTCTCGCGTTGAAGGGCGACGGCAATCGATTCGTGCGCTTCGAAATATACCAGCGTCTTGATGCCATATCGCTCGGTAAAGCCGTCTGCCAGACCTTCCCGGTGTTCGTAGACGCGCCGAACCAGATTGTTCGTGACACCGATATACAGCGTCCCGCCGGGCTTACTGGCAAGAATGTAGACCCAATAGCTCATTTGATTGGATGGATTGCCGGGTCAAGCCCGGCAATGACAGAAGATCACACCCGCATCGGCATCAGCACGTAGAGCGCGCCCTTGTTTTCCTTGTCCTGCACCAGCGTCGGCGAGCCGGGGTCGGCGAGGCGGAGCACGGCGACTTCGCCTTCGATCTGGGCGGCGATGTCGAGCAGGTAGCGCGAGTTGAAGCCGATATCGAGCGCGTCGGAGGCGTATTCGACCTCGAGCTCTTCGGTGGCGCTGCCGGAATCCGGGTTGGTCACCGACAGCACCAGCTTGCCGGGCGAAAGTGCCAGCTTCACGGCGCGGCCGCGTTCGCTCGAAATCGTCGAGACGCGGTCGACCGCGGCTTCGAAATCCTTCTTGTCGACGATCAGTTCCTTGTCGTTGTTCTGCGGAATGACGCGGCCGTAGTCCGGGAAAGTGCCGTCGATCAGCTTCGAGGTCAGCACCACATTGCCGATGGTGAAGCGGATCTTGCCCTGCGACAGTTCGATGGTGACTTCGGCCTCGTTGTCCTCGATCAGCCGCTGCACCTCGCCGACGGTCTTGCGCGGCACGATCACGCCGGGCATGCCGGTCGCGCCCTTGGGCAGCACCAGATCGATCTGCGCCAGACGGTGTCCGTCGGTCGCGACGCCGCGAAGCGTCGCCGCCTTGGCGCTGCCGGCGGCATGCAGATAGATGCCGTTGAGATAATAGCGGGTCTCTTCGGTGGAGATCGCAAATTGCGTGCGGTCGATCAGCCGCTTGACGTCGCTGGCTGCCAGCGCGAACGAATGCGTCATGTCGCCGGCGGCGAGATCCGGAAAGTCGCTCTCGGGCAGGGTCTGCAACGTGAAGCGCGAGCGGCCGGCCTTGATCGCCAGCACCGAACGATCGCCGTCGGCTTCCAGCACGATCTGGGCGCCGTCCGGCAGTTTGCGGACGATGTCGTAGAACATGTGCGCCGGCACCGTGGTCGAGCCGCCGGTCGCGGTCTCCGCCGCCAGCGTCTCGGTCACCTCGAGGTCGAGGTCGGTCGCCTTCAGCGACAGCTTGGCGTTTTCGGCGCGGATCAGCACGTTGCCGAGGATCGGGATGGTGTTGCGGCGCTCGACCACGCGATGGACGTGGCCCAGCGATTTCAGGAGTTGCGCGCGTTCGACGGTGACCTTCATTGCAATACCCGCCAGATACCTAAGATGGAAAAGCCGGGCGGCCCTCAAGGCACGCCGCGGCGTTGGAATCCCGGAAAACCCGATCCATGTCGGATCCGATCAAGCCTCCGGGGGACCGCAAGGTGGCGCGGATGGCCCGCCGGTGCAAGGGAGACGGAGCCCCGTTCCCCACTTTTGGGGCGGAAAACCGGCAAGGAAAACCTGCCCCGCCCCTGCCCAACTCGGCTTTACCCGAGTTGGGCAGCATAATTATCGAAGTCGGATAAATCCGACTTCGATGGGGCCGGGGCCGGAGAAGAATTCATTCCTGCAGTTGCCGCTTCAGCGACTCGACCTCTTCGGACAGCGACACATCCTTGGAAACCAAGGCCTCGATCTTGCGCACGGCGTGCAGCACCGTGGTGTGGTCGCGGCCGCCGAACCGGCGTCCGATTTCGGGCAGCGAGCGCAGTGTCAGGGTCTTGGCCAGATACATCGCGACCTGACGCGGCCGCACCACGTTCGCGGTCCGCCGGGAGGACAGCAGGTCCGAGCGGCTCACATTGTATTGCCGGGCCACCACCCGCTGGATGTCCTCGATCTTGATCCGCTTCGGCTCCTGCGGACGGACCAGGTCGCGGACCTCGCGCTCGGCCATTTCCAGGGTCACCGGCGTGGCGTTGAGCTTGGAATGGGCGAGCAGGCGGTTGATGGCGCCTTCGAGGTCGCGGCCATTATGGGTGATGGTGCGGGCGAGATAATCCAGCACCGCTTCCGGCACGTCGAAGCTCGCATGATGGGCGCGCGCCGCCGCGACGCGCGACTTCAGGATTCCGAGCCGCAGCTCTTCGCCGAGCGATCCCATCTCCACGACTAGGCCGCCGGCGAGCCGCGAGCGGACGCGGTCGTCGAGGCTTTCGAGGTCGGACGGCGGCCGGTCGGCGGCGATCACGACCTGGCGGCCGGCATCGATCAGCGCATTCAGCGTGTGGCAGAACTCGGCCTGGGTCGACTTGCCCTGCAGGAACTGCAGGTCGTCGATGACGAGCACGTCGATGCCGCGCAGTGCCTCCTTGAACGCCAGCGCTGTCTGGGTTTTGAGCGCAGCGACGAAGCCATACATGAACTTCTCGGCGGTGAGATACAGCACCTTGCGCTCGCTGCCGGAGTTGCCGGCCCAGGTCACGGCCTGCAGCAGATGGGTTTTGCCGAGGCCGACGCCGGCGTGAATGTAGAGCGGGTTGAACATCACGGCATCGCCGCGGCGCCCTTCGGCGACTTGGCGCGCCGCCGCATGGGCCAGCGTGTTGGAGCGGCCGATCACAAAACTTGCAAAGGTCAGGCGCGGATCGAGCGGCGAGCCGCCGAGCGCATCATGGCTGGCGGACACCGGCGCGGTCGCGGTCGAACGCAATTCCGGCGCAGGACGGCCGTCGGCGCGCTCGACGCGGCGCTGGTCGGATGGCGCGGGAGCCTCCTTGACGGGGGTCGCGCAGCGCATCGCGGTGCGCACGGTGAGATCGATCCGATGTACTTCCGGCATCTCGGCCTGCCAGCAGGTCAGCACGCGATCGGCGTAATGCGCCTGAATCCAGCTCTTCAGGAACCGGGTCGGAACCGACAGATGGACGCTTTCATCCTGCACCGCTTCCAGGTCCATGCGCGCAAACCAGCTCGTATAGACGTCCTCGCCGACACTCGTCCGCAGCCGTCCCTTCACGCGCGTCCAGCGATCCTGTTCCATATTTGTCATTTGCTTGAGAACTTTTCTGAAAGAGTAAAATGGTAATTGCCAAAACGCCTTGCAGGTTCCTTGCAGGGTTCCTGCCAGACATGACCTCAAGCGGGGCTGTCTCCGGACATAGATCGAGCGCTCGGCGAAATCGCCGTCGCTCAGATTTCAAGCTGGAGAAGAAGCGTCCGCTGGGTCAGCGCGTACTCGACGGTCTTTCCGGAGTTCGCGCCGGGGGCTGATTGAAAACGATGTTAGAGGATTCTGAAACGGTCTCGTTCGAAATGAGAATTTCGACTGCTGTGATGATTCCGTAAAGCATATTGCCTCCCCCTCTCGCCGCGAGAGCGCGCGACGAGTTACCAGATCGAAAGTGTTTTCAAAGTCAGTCTGCCGCCACCGAACATTCATGTCCGACGCTGCCGCCGCCGCGTAACCTCAGTCTGTCGTCTTCAACACGTTCACGAGCTACGCGTTCCCAGTCGTACCTGTTGCCGGCAGTGGCGCCATCGAGTGCCATCTTCAGAGTGGCTTATCTCTCTTGTCCGGAGCGCGCGAACCGCGCGCGCTACGCTCGAGAAATCTAGACACAGAACTGCCGTCCTCATATTGCTATGAGTTACCAACTTAGCACCGCTTGGAAAGCGTCGCTAACGCGCACACCGCCGCCGATTTGCACGTCCGCTCTTGGGTCCCAAACCGCGCTGGTCAGGAGAGCCTTGAGCGTCGCGAACGAGTAAGGAATACACCAAGCACGATTTCTGACAATCCGTGATTCGACGTTGTCGCTCGACTCTTCGCCAGTGTTGCAACGCTGCAATTGCGAGCTTCCACACCAAGTTTTTGAATCAGCGCACAGAATCGCTCATCGTCAGTCATCGTGACAATTTTCGCTGCACCCGCAAAAAATTTTAAGAAACCGTTACAATCGTGGTTACCGGGAGCGGTTTTCAAAACGCTTGAAGCTGCTATGTGGATAAGTGACTAGCGAGACGAAGTTTTTTGCGATTGTTTTTCAGGGTAACCCCTACCGCGCGTTGTTGGCCTGCAGGCAGCGAGCGCTGATCAATTGCGGCAACGGCGCGCGTAATTTTTTTGCATGTGCGCACAGCACAGCCGGTGCAGAAGATGCACCTCGTAGAAATACGGGAGCGAGAGAAATATGACACGCCACCCACGGCGCGGCAACGGAACAGTCTCTTGAAAAAAAGAAAAGCCCGGCGAAGCCGGGCTTTGACGAATGTCTATTTCTGTCAGTTTACTACGCGAGCCTGGCGATAACCTCGCCGGCGATCACTTCGCCAGCTTGGCGATCTGGTGCGTCAGGCGCGACACCTTCCGGCTGGCATTGTTCTTGTGAATGATGTTGCGCTGCGCGGCCTGCATCAGTTCCGGCTCGGCATGCTTCATGGCCTTCAGTGCTGCATCGCGGTCGCCGCTCTTGATCGCTTCCTCGACGGTGCGCACCGCGCCACGCATCTGGGTACGGCGCGACTTGTTGATGATGGTGCGGCGGGCAATCTTGCGGGTCGCCTTTTTTGCGGAGGTGGTATTGGCCATGTTCTCAACTATCCTTCGGCTGTCATCGCTCGGGTGGTCGGGCTGGAGCGCGCCGGCCGTTCAAATGGTGTGATCGACGTTGTGTTTGTTCAGGGCGTATTTGCAGCGTGTTCTTGAAGATCTGTGCGTTCTTGAGGATGCCATGCGCGGGAGCCAAAATGCTTCCCGACCGGCGCTGCTCAAAGAACAGCGGCGGCGGGATTGCGCCCGCCGCCATTGGGGGTCTTATAGAGGGCGCGTCCTGCACCGTCAACGGTTTCCGGGTTTCCCAAGCGAGCGGAAATCCGGCCGGAAACGGGGCATAAGATGCTGATGAGGTTGAATTTCTCAGGTTGTCCCGGTATTGGGCTGCAAGCCTTCCCGGCGCGACAGATATAAGGTGACGCATGATCCGCGGTTTCTTCCGGCTTATCGGCCTGCTGCTTCTGGCCGGCGGATTCATCTTCATGGTCTATGACGGGGCCCGCTTTGTGGCCGACCAGACCCTGCGTTTCACCCGGTTTGGCCAGTTCTGGAACGATATTCACCAGTCCAGCCAGCAGGCGTTCCGGACCTGGGTGGAGGGCCACGCGCCCTGGCTCTGGAACAGCGTCGTCAAGGTTCTGCTGGACCAGCCGGTTTTCGCCGTGCTGGGCGTGGTTGGTATCCTGCTGATGATCCTGTTCCGGCCCCGCAAGCCGTTGATCGGCTATTCGCGGGACTGACCGGACGTCACCAGTCTCGGGTAACGTGGCTGCCGCAACAGGCGTAAACACCTGTATAGAAGTCAGCCGGCCGGCGCGGTCGCCGCGTCCGCCGATGTCCCGCCTGGAGGTACTCCATGTTGTTCATGCGCAAGACCACCGCGTTGCCGAGCGCCGCCGAGGCGCTGCCGGGCCGGGCCGCACCGATCGCGACCGCCACCACCCACTTCGTCAATGGCCGCAGGTTGCAGCCGCCTTATCCCACAGGCCTCGAACAGGCGGTGTTCGGGCTCGGCTGTTTCTGGGGCCCGGAGCGCAAGTTCTGGGAACTCGGGGACGGCATTTATACGACGGCCGTCGGTTATGCCGGCGGTCACACCCCCAATCCGACCTATGAAGAGACGTGCTCGGGCCGCACCGGTCACACCGAAGTGGTGCTGGTCGTGTTCGATCCGAAGAAGATCTCCTACGAGCAGTTGCTGAAGACGTTTTGGGAAAATCACAACCCGACCCAGGGCATGCGCCAGGGCAACGACGTCGGCACCCAGTATCGTTCCGCGATCTACACGCTCAGTGACGCGCAGCGCAAAGCGGCTGACGCGTCGAAGGCGACCTATCAAAAGGCGCTGGCGGCCAAGGGTGTCGGCGCCATCACCACCGAGATCGCACCGTCAGGCGAATTCTATTTTGCCGAGGATTATCATCAGCAATATCTCGCCAAGAATCCGTCGGGCTATTGCGGATTGGGCGGCACCGGCGTGTCGTGCCCGATCGGTGTCGGTGTCACCGCCTGATCATTGCTGCCTGCCTCGCCGCGCAAGCGCGGGGCGAGGGAGTCCAACGCCCCCCGCGCCGCCCGCAAAAACCCTTTGTTAACCATAACCGGTGCAAGACTGGGGCGGTCTCGCTTTGAGGGATGGCTCCGGTGCGGGTTGCGCGCGCGTTTCGATTATCGATCACTGCGACCATGACCGCGCTGGCCCTGTCAGGATGCATGCGCACGGCCGGACCGGTTGCGGTCGCGCCGCAAGGCGATCTCGATTCGATGGCCTATGGCCAGCTGTACGACCCGGCGCCGCAGGCGGTCGCGATGGATTCCGGCGGTGGCGGCATCAGCGCGCTTCGCTCCGCCTTCGCCGCCACTCCGCGCGGCTTTTCGGCGCCTCCGCCCGCCCAAGTCGCCTATGTCGAGCCGATGCCGGTGGCCGCGCCGGCGCGATACGACGCGGTCTATCATCTCGATGCCGGCGATAAGCTGCGCGTCATGGTCTACGGACAGGAAGGCCTCACCAATACCTACGCGATCGACGCCGGCGGCTCGATCACGATGCCGCTGATCGGCTCGGTGCCGGCGCGTGGCCGCACCACGGCGGGACTGGCGTCGGAGATATCGGCCAAGCTGCGCCGCGGCTTCATCCGCGATCCCTCGGTCGCCGTCGAAATCGAATCCTACCGGCCGTTCTTCATCCTCGGCGAGGTGGCAGCTCCCGGGCAATATCCCTACGTGCCGAACATGACGGTCGAGAGCGCGGTGGCGATCGCCGGCGGCTTCTCGCCGCGCGCCCGCCGCGACAGCGTCACGGTGACCCACTCCGATGCATCGGGAACCGGTCGCTTCGTGGTGCCGCCCGGCACCTCGATCAGCCCCGGCGATACCGTGCTCGTCGGCGAGCGCTGGTTCTAGATTCTACGACGCTGTCATTCCGGAGCGATGCGCAGCATCGAATCCGGAATCTCGAGATTCCGGGTCTGGTCCTGCGGACCATCCCGGAATGACGACTACGTCGTCACTTCAAATGCTTCGCAAAGAATTCCAGACTGCGCGGCCAGGCGATGTCGGTGCTGGTCTTGTCGTAGCTCGCCCGTTCGTCGCAGTGAAAGCCGTGCTGCGCGCCGGGATAGATGAAGACCTCGACATCGGGCCGCTTGGTCTTGATGGTCTCGACATCGGTCAAGGGAATGCCGGCATCCTTCTCGCCGAAATGCAGTTGGGTCGGGACCTTCGGCTTGTCATCGGCGAAGCGAACGACGGCGCCGCCGTAATAGCCGACGGCGGCCGACAGGCCCGAAAGCTTGGTGGCCGCGACAAAGGCGATGCTGCCGCCGAGGCAGAAGCCGACGATGCCGACCGGCCCTATGCCCTTGACCGCGTCAATAGCCGCCTGGGTGTCGAGCAGCATGGCGGCCCAGTCCGGATTGGCGACGAACTTGCGCGCGTTCGCGACTTCGTCCGGCGTATAGCCGCTGGTGAAGTTCGGCTCGATGCGGTCGAAGATCGACGGCGCGATGGCGACATAGCCGGCGGCAGCCAGGCGATCGCACACCGAGCGGATGTGGTGATTGACGCCGAAAATCTCCTGGATTACCACGATGGCCGCCTTCGGCGCGCCTGCGGGGTCGGCGCGGTAGCCGCCCAGTTCAAATCCGTCCGAAGCCTTCAGCCTGATATCCTGTCCCACGGTTCATCCATTTGCGTTTGAGTTGCACGAAGTCGATTGCGTGTGAGGCTTTGGGGGCGGGGCTACTGCCACATCCAGTTATGACCCCAGTCGCCCTTCCAGCCGGCGAGCCTGCCTTTGCGGAATTGCAGGTAGAGCCGGTCCTTCTTGTAGAACAATCCGCTGCCGCCGATATTGCGGAACGTCAGGTAGATTTCCTCGCCCCGGCGGCCGCTGACGTAATTGAGCGGGGTGCCGAGCGCGCGGGCCGCGGTTTCCTCGTCCATGCCGAATGCCAATGGCGTGTTGTTCGACAGCGTCGCGATGAAGGGCGGCGGGTAGGGGCCACCGACCGGCGGCAATTGTTGCGCGAAAGCGGGCGCAGAGAGGCCTGAGATCAGCAACACGGCTGCGGCGGCAAACGCTCTCATGATGCGGCCTTTTCGGCGAGCTTGGCGTCGAGCCCGTCGAGGAACGGCAGCACCGCCTCGATGAAGGCCTGCGGCTGGTCGATGTTGACGGCGTGGCCGGCGGCCGGGACCACCACTTTCTGCGCGCCGGGAATCTTCGCCGCCATGTAGTCGGAGGCGGCAAGGAACGGCGTGTCGTCGGCGCCGACCACAACCAGCGACGGCACCTTGATATCCGGCAGCGATTCGATCACGCGGGCATCGCGCTGGGTCAGCATGCCGCGCGCGGCATGCGCGAGGCCGGATGCGTCGCGATGGGTGACGCTGGAACGTTCGCGGCTGGCGGATTTCAGAACCTCGAGGCCTTCCCGATCAAAACGGTCGCCGGTGTCACGGGCGCGCTTGTTCCAGACCTCGCGGGCGTCGTCCTTCTTGAAGCCGGGGCCGGTGTCGATGATCAAGAGCGCGCGCGCGCGATCGGGATGGGCGCGGTAGAACGCCAGCGACATGTAGCCGCCAAGCGAAAGCCCGCCGACGATAGCTTTTTCGGCGCCGACCTGGTCGAGCAGGGCGGCGATGTCGCCGACCGTCAGCGCTTCGCTATAGGCTGCGGGATCGCTGGGGTAATCCGACTGGCCGTGGCCGCGCATGTCCCACAACACGAGTTTGTGATGTTTCGACAAGGCCTCGATCTGGCCCTGCCACATCGCGGAGGTCGACGAATAACCATGCGTCAGCAACAGCGGCGGGCCGGAGCCGTGCACCTCGTAATAGATGTCGACCCCGTCACGGTTGAGCTTCGGCATTGCGCGTTCCCACGAATTTTTTCCGGATAATTCTGGCCATAATTCCGGCCTGCCACCATCCTAGCGCGATCCATTCGCCGTTGGGAAATGCAGAAACGGAAGACGATGCCTGCGCCGGCGGATTTGATTGACAAGCCCGTAACCAAATCTTGCCGCAGCGCACAACTCAAAATCTCAAAATTATATTCTCTTCGAACGATTCCAAATCGCATTGCCTCCCGATGGGATCGGTATCATTCTGCGCGCCAACTGGCATCGACCCGGTGGGTGCCAGCCAATACCCAAAAGTGAGTTGCCGCCGTAAGCGGCTTCCAACACCGGAAGGGGAAGCGCAAATGCCTAATCTGAATATCAACGGGCGGAATATGTCCGTCGAGGCGGCCAACGATACGCCGCTGCTCTGGGTCATCCGCGAACAATTGCAGATGACGGGCACCAAATTCGGTTGCGGCGCCGGCCTGTGTGGCGCCTGCACGGTTCACGTCAACGGCGAAGCCGTTCGTTCCTGCCAGACCTCGGTCAGCGACGCCGTCGGCAAGAAGATCACCACCATCGAAGGCCTCAGCGCCAAGGGCGATCATCCGCTGCAGAAGGCCTGGATTGCCGAGCAGGTTCCGCAATGCGGCTACTGCCAGTCCGGCCAGATCATGCAGGCGGCTTCGCTGCTCTCGAAGAATTCCAATCCGACCAAGGATGAAGTGGTTGCGCATATGGACGGCAATCTGTGCCGCTGCATGACCTATTCGCGCATTCAGAAGGCGATCATGCGCGCCGCTTCCGAAATGCGTACCGCCTCCAACGCCGGCACCGAGCGGAGGGCAACATGAATACGCACGTGAAAATCGCACAGGACAAAGTGACAAGCGAACCCGCCGATCTCAGCCGCCGTTCGTTCCTCGTCGGCTCCGCCGCTGCCGGCCTCGCGCTCGGCTATTCGGCCGTGCCCGGCCTGTTGGGCGCCGACCGGGCGCTCGCCGCCGCCAGCAATTTCGATCCCAGCGTCTGGTATTCGATAGCCCCCGACGGCATCGTCACCGTGACCTGCGGCAAGGCCGACATGGGCCAGCACATCGCCTCCACCATGGCCCAGATCGTTGCCGAGGAACTCGGGTCGAGCTGGAAGGACATGCGGGTTCAGCTCGCCTCCAACGATCCCAAGTTCAACGACCCGGTATTGGGCGCGCAGATCACCGGCGGTAGCTGGTCGACGATGATGAACTTCGATGCGATGAGCCGCGCGGGTGCCGCGGGGCAGATCGCCTTGACCGAAGCAGCGGCAGCCTCGATGGGTGTGCCGGCGAGCGAGCTCGTGGTGCGCGAATCCACGATCACGCATCCGAAGTCGAAGAAGACGATGAGCTTTGCCGACATCGTCAAGAGCGGCAAGATCACCAAGACCTTCACGCCGGACGAGTTGAAGGCAATCAAGCTGAAGACAGCAGATCAGTACACCATGATCGGCGTCTCGGTGCCGCAGCTCGACATTCCCTCCAAGACCAACGGCACAGCCAAATACGGCATCGACGTCATGCTGCCGGGCATGCTGTACGGCCGCGTGGTCACGCCGCCGGTGCGCTTCGGCGCCACCGTGAAGGCGGTCGACGACAGTGCGGCCAAGAAGGTGCCGGGCTTCGTCAAGGCGGTCACGCTCGACGACAAGACCGGAAGCACCACCGGCTGGGTAGTGGCGGTGGCCAATACCTATACCAACGCGGTCAAGGCGGCGGACGCGCTGAAGATCACCTATGACGGTGGTCCGAACGCCAAACTGTCGAGCCAGTCGCTGCTCGACGAGGCCAAACGACTCCAGGCGCTGGATGATTCCGGGCTGTTCTTCGTCAAGGACGGCGATACGGCGGCAGCGTTCGGGACGGCGGCCAAGGTGATGGAGGCGGAATACACCACCAGCATCAACATCCACGCCCCGCTGGAGCCGATGAACGCCACCGCGCAGTTACAGGGCGATATCTGGCACATCTATTCCGGCAACCAGTTCGCGACGCGCTCCGGCGCGATTGCAGCGGGGGCGGCCGGCGTCGATCCCAAGTTCGTCGTGATGCATCAGATGTGGCTGGGCGGCGGCTTCGGCCGGCGTCTCGACGCCGACATGATGGTGCCGGCGGTGCAGGCGGCGAAGGCGGTCGGCAAGCCGGTCAAGGTCATCTATTCCCGCGAAAACGACATGACCATGGACTATTCGCGGCCGCTGACGTTCCAGAAGGTCAAGGCAGGTCTCGACGCCGACGGCAATCTGATCGCGCTCAACCACGACGTGGTCAGTGCATGGCCGACCCAGCGCTGGGGCATTCCTGACTTCCTGACGCCCTCGGTCGACAAGAAGGGCGGTCTCGACGGCTTTACCGTGAACGGCGCGGACTTCTTCTACTCCGTGCCCAATCACAACGTCCGCGCGATCAAGAACGAGATGGCGCACAACGCCACCCCGTCGGGACAGCTGCGGTCGGTGGCGCCGGGCTGGACCTTCTGGGCGGTCGAAAGCATGATCGATGAGCTCGCCAATGCCGCCGGAAAAGATCCGGCGCAGTACCGCATCGCGCTGCTGGACGGCAAAGGCAAGAACGACGGCGGCGCGCAACGCCTGCGCAACACCCTGCTGGCGGCGATGGGCATGGCCGGCTACGGCACCAAGCAATTGCCGAAAGGTGAAGGCATGGGCGTGGCCTGCGTCTCGTCGCAGGAACGGGCGACCGCAAGCTGGACCGCGTGCGTGGCCCATGTTGCGGTGGCGCCTTCCGGCGAGGTCAAGGTCAAGAAGCTGACGGTTGCCACCGACGTCGGCACCCAGGTGCATCCCGACAATATCCGCGCCCAGGTCGAGGGCGCGGCGCTGTGGGGACTTTCGCTCGCTTTGTATGAAAAGGCGACGCTGAAGGATGGCGGTATCGAACAGACCAACTACGATACCTACACGCCGCTGCGGATGAGCCAGATGCCGGAAGTGGCCGTCAACGTCATCGCCAATGGCGAGAAGGCCACTGGCGTGGGCGAGCCGGCCGTCACGGTCATCGCGCCCGCGATCGGCAACGCGATCTTCAACGCCTGCGGCGCGCGCATCCGCTCGCTGCCAATCACCGCGGAAGCGGTGAAGGCGAACATGAAGGCGTAAGGCGCCGCATTATCGAACAAGGACGATCCGCCGGAGGCCCTGCTTCCGGCGGATTTTTTTGTGCCCCGGCCCGTGACGATGCCCGAGACCGTCATTGCGAGGAGCGTAGCGACGAAGCAATCCATTCTTTCTTTGCTCGGTGAGATGGATTGCTTCGCGGAGCCTGTCATCGGGCGCGCATTCGCGCGACCCGTTGGGTCGCAATGACGGGGAGGGGTAGGTGAGGTTCCCTAAAATTGTAACGACTACGCTATCCCGGCGTTGACGATGCCTCTTAAGCCGCAGGGAACCCCTTGTCGGGTAGCCTCTGCCGGTCATCACCGTGAGGCTTTGGGGTCCCATGTCAGCTCAACCCAACAAGATTCCGACCAAACGCCGGCTTCTGCTGGCCTCGGATCGGAGCGATCAAAGCAGCGAACTGGCCAGCATTCTGCAGGCGGTCGGCCAGGTCGACACCATCTCGACCTCGGCTATTCCCGAATCCCCCTCGCGCGATCTGTCCGGGATCGTGGTCGACATCAACCTGCGCTCCGCCGAGAGCGTGCAGCTCGTGCGCAACAAGCTGCGGGCCGATGCCTACCGCGAGATGCCGCGGCTGTTCGTGCTGGCGGACGCGCTTCACCACGGATCGATGCAGGCCTGGGCGCTCGGCGCCACCGATACGATCGCGCGGCCGTTCGATGCGCAGGGTATCCTGCAGCGGATCCGCGCCGCATTTCCGGACACCGAAAGCTATGACGAAACCGATCGCGGCAAGGCGCTGAATCGCGGCGTCGAGGCGGCGCATGGGGTCTTGGTCAGGATCTTCAACCGGCTTCCGGCCGGCGAACCGCTGAAATTCAGCGACATCGTTGAGGCCGAGAACAAGATCATCAAGGCGATCAAGCATTCCTCGCTGCGGGAATGGCTGACGACCGTTGGCTGCCACCACACCGACACCTACCGGCACTGCCTGTTCGTCACCGGCTTTGCGGTCGCGTTCGCGCAGCATCTCGGCATGCGCGAGGACGACCAGCGCCGTCTGGTCCGCGCCGCCCTGCTGCACGATGTCGGCAAGGCGTTCATTCCCGTTGAAATCCTCGACAAGCCGGATCCGTTGACCCTGGAAGAGATGGAAGTGATGCGCCAGCATCCGCGCCGTGGCTTCGACGCGCTGACGGCGCAGGGCGGCTTCCCGCCGGAAATGCTCGACGTGATCCTGCATCACCACGAACTCCTTGACGGCACCGGCTATCCCGACGGCCTGAGCGGCAAGGAAATCAGCGACATCGTGCGCCTGACGACGATCGTGGACATTTACGCCGCACTGGTCGAGAAGCGCGCCTACCGGCTGCAGTTCACCCACGCCAAGGCGTTCGCGATGATGGAAGAAATGGGCGACAAGCTCGACCAGCATCTGCTGCATGCGTTCCGCCCGGTGGCGTTCGGGCATTATTGAGAAGCGGGCGCTTGTTCGCGCAAGTCCCGATCAGCCGCTCAACGCAAGTATTTTGGCTTTTCACCCGGCTAGCTATCGGGGATCATCGGCGCGCATCGCGCGATGACGGACGATGGCAGGCGGGGAAGACCGATGGATACGACGGCGACCTTGAGCGGCAATGTCGACATTCCCGCTGACATCGCGGCGACCCTGGTCGATCCGGCCGCCTATGCCGATCATCGTATTCACGACAGCTACCGCTGGCTTCGCGCCAACAATCCGCTCGGGATCGCGCGGCCCGAGAAATTCGATCCGTTCTGGGTCGTCACCAAGCATGCGCATATTCAGTCGGTCAGCCGCCAGAACGAGCTGTTCCACAACGCCGATCGTCCGACCACGCTGATGACGCGGGCAGTCGAGGAGCGCGTCCGCAAGATCACCGGCGGGCCGAACCTGGTGCGCTCGCTGGTGCAGATGGACGCGCCCGATCACCCGAAATACCGCGCGCTGACCCAGGGCTGGTTCATGCCCGCCAATCTCGGAAAGTTCGAGGCGAGGGTGCGCGAGATCGCGCGTGCCACGGTGCAGCGAATGCTCGACAAAGGCAACGCTTGCGATTTCGTCGCCGACGTCGCGCTCGGCTACCCCCTGCATGTCATCATGGAGATCCTCGGCGTGCCCGAGAAGGACGAGCCGCGAATGCTCAAGCTGACGCAGGAGCTGTTCGGCCCGCAGGATCCCGATACGGCGCGGATCCGCGAAGCGCTGACGGCGGAGCAGTTCTCGGCGATGATGCAGTCCGTGGTGAACGATTTCGGCGCCTATTTCCGCGGGATTACCGAAGACCGCCGCCGCAACCCGCGCGAGGATCTCGCCACCGTCATCGCCAATGCCAAGATCGGCGGCGACTACATGCCGGATCATGACGCCACCAGCTATTACATGATCGTCGCGACCGCGGGCCACGACACCACGTCGTCCTCGACCGCCGGCGCGCTATGGGCGCTCGCCGAAGACCCCGCGCAGTTCGAGCGGGTCAAGGCCAATCCCGACCTGATCCCGGGGTTGGTCGACGAGGCGATCCGCTGGATGACACCGGTCAAGCACTTCATGCGCTCGGCGACCTCAGGTACCGAACTCGGCGGCCGCAAAATTGCAAAAGGCGACTGGCTGATGCTGTGCTACGCGTCCGGCAATCGCGACGAGGACGTGTTCGAGGAGCCCTACCGGTTCCGCTGCGACCGCAAGCCGAACCGCCACGTCGCGTTCGGATACGGCGCGCATCTCTGCCTCGGGCAATATCTGGCGAAGCTCGAGATGAAGATCCTGTTCGAGGAACTGCTGCCGCGGCTGAAATCGGTCGCGCTCGACGGCGAGGTCAAGATGACGCAGGCGTATTTCGTCAACGGCCCGAAGAAGCTGCCGATCCGGTTCGAGGTGAATTGAGTTTTGCTCCGTCATTGCGAGGAGCGTTAGCGACGATGGATTGCTTCCGCCTTCGCTCGTTGAGCTACGGCGGACAAGTCGTTGGCTCGCAATGATGGAAGGTTGTCTTGCGGGCGCGCTACCCCAGCATCTTCCGCAGTTCCGCCTTCGCCACCTTCTCCAGCGTCGAGCGCGGCATTTCATCGACAAAGCGGATCTCGCGCGGCACCTTGAAGTCTGCCAGCGATTTGCGGCAGGCGGCCATGACGGTGTCATGCAGATCCCCGGGCGCGTCCGCGACACCCGCAGCCGGAATGATGAACACGACCGGCACCTCGTCCAGCATCGGATGCTTCTTCGCCACCACCGCGGCTTCGCGCACGCCGGGCACCACCGCGATCACCTGTTCGATCTCGGACGCCGCGACGTTCTCGCCGCCGACCTTGAGCATGTCCTTGGCGCGGTCGCCGAACTTGATAAAGCCGTCGTCGAGCAGCGTGACCCGGTCGCCGGTGATGAAATAGCCGTGTTCGTCGAAGCTCTCGGTCGTGGCTTTCTCGTTGTGCAGATATTCCGCAAACAGCGACAGGCCGGGAATGCCCTTGATCAGCAGATTGCCGGTGTCGCCAAGCTGCGTCGGCTTGCCGTCGTCGTCGGTGACGCGGATCGAATATTCAGGCGCCGCGCGGCCGATCGACATCGGCGTATTGGGCTGGTCGACCTCGCCGATGATGCCGTGGGTGATGGTCTCGGTCATGCCCCACCAGCCGATGGTCTTGATGCCGAACGCGGCGAACGGCGGCGGATCGTTCACCGCCGTGCCCCAGAGCCGGAATTTGTGGTTCTTCGGAATGTCTTGCTCGAGCAGCGCCTTCATGCAGAACGGGATCGTTGAGGTCCAGGTGCAGTTGTGTTCCAGCGCCACGCCCCAGAACCGGCTGGCGGAAAACCGTGGCTGGATCACGCAGGATCCGCCGACCCACAGCGTCGCCAGCATCGAATAGGCCAGCGCGTTGGTATGAAACAGCGGCAGATAGGTCTGGTGCACGTCGGTCGCATGCAGGTCCTCATGCGCGGCGTTGATCTTGCCGCCCCACAGCGCGTTGGCATGGGTCCACAGCACCGCCTTCGGGCGCGACGTGGTGCCGGAGGTATATTGCACGCTGCACGGGGCCATCGGATCGGTGGCGCGGCGCGGCCGGTCGGCGCTGTCGGCGAACAGGGAATCGAAGCTGTCGCCGCGCGGCGCGCTGATGGAAGGCGCGCTGCCGGCGTCATGCGAGGTCACGGCGATCCAGCGCAGGCCGCGGCAATTGGCCGAGATCAGTTCGGCATAAGCAGGCTGCGTGATGGCGGCGACCGCGCCGCAATGGCTGGCGAAATACTCTATTTCCGCCGGCGCCGAGCGGGTGTTGGTGGTGACCGCGATGGCGCCGAGCTCGACGCAGGCGAACCACGACAGCATGGCCTCGATGCAGTTGTCGAGATGGATCAGCACATATTCGCCGGGCTTGACGCCGCGTTTGACCAGGCCTGCGGAAAGCCGGCCGACACGCTCGTGAAATTCGCCGTAGGACCAACTCCGCGCCGGCGCCTCGAACGGCGCCCAGATCAGAAAGGGATGGTTGCGGCGACTCTCGCTGCGCATCCGCAGCAGCCACGGCACGTCGAGCCCTGCGAATGGTCCGACGACACCCGGCGCTGGCTGTGAAATGGACATGGTTCCTCCCGTGCAGCGTTGGAGCGGCTGCCTTGGTTTTTTGCTTGGGAGTAGTTCTGCCATTGGATGGCGCGGGGAGCAAATCTGATTGGGCGCGGCCCTCTCTCCGCGTCATTGCGAGCGCCAGCGCAGCAATCCAGACAGTCTTACCGCGCGGCGGTATGGATTGCTTCGTCGCTCCGCTCCTCGCAATGACGGGGTGTCGTTCAGCCCACCCCACCCTCATACGACGAAATCTCGATCAGGCTGCCGTCGGGATCCCGGCAATAGACCGAGCGCAGCGTGCCGCGAGCGCCCTGTTTGGCGACCGGGCCTTCCTCGATCGCGACGCCATTCGCCTCCAGGTGCGCGACCACCTGGTCCGGGGTACTGGCGGTCAGAAAGCACAGGTCGTCGCTTCCGGCGGTCTCGTGGTCGGCCGTGAACCACTCGACCTTGTCGGCGCCGCGCGGCCGCACGTTGATCTTCTGGTTGCCGAACACCAGCGATGTTCGCGGGGTCTTGCCCGGGCCGGGATCGAACACCTTGACTTCCATGCCGAGGATCTTGCGATACCACTCGGCGGAGCGCGCCACGTCGGACACGTTGATCACGAGATGGTCGAGTGCGTTCACCTTGACGGACATGCCCTAATCCTTTCGTCGCGGTCGCAAGCGCATGTGTCGCACTGGCCGCGTTTGGGTTTGTTTGTTACAACGCCGCCCACGATCGATTCAATAGAACGGACCGGGCTCTGAACCCGGCTTTTAGGGAGAAAATTCATGATTTCACGCCGCGCCGCGATCTGCCTGACGGCTATCGGCCTTTCGGCATTCGCCTCCATCGGCAGCGCTACGGCCGCGGATTATCCGACGCGGCCGGTGCGCTTCGTGGTCGGCTACCCGCCCGGCGGCGCCACCGACATCATCGCGCGGCTGATCGGCCAGCGGCTGTCGGAGAAGCTTGGCCAGCAATTCGTGATCGAAAACAAGCCCGGCGCCGGCAACAACATCGGTACCGAGAGCGTCGTCAATGCCGAGCCGGATGGTTACACCGTGCTGCTGGTCAACCCGGCGAACTACATCAACGCCTCGCTGTACGCCAATCTGAAGTTCAATTTCGTTCGCGACATCGCACCGATCGCATCCTTCAATCGCGTGCCGAACGTGATGACCGTCAACAAGGACGTGACGGCCAAGAACGTTGCCGAATTCATCGCTTATGCGAAGGCCAATCCGGGCAAGGTGAACATGGCTTCCTCCGGCAACGGCACCTCGGTGCATCTGTCCGGCGAAATGTTCATGGCCATGGCCGGCATCAAGATGCAGCACGTGCCGTATCGCGGTGCTGCGCCGGCGATCACCGACATGCTCGGCGGCCAGGTACAGGTGATCTTCGACAACATGCCGTCGATCATCCAGCACGTCAGATCCGGCGCGCTGCGCGCCCTGGCGGTGACGACGACGGAGCGGTCGTCGCAACTGCCGGATACGCCGACGGTCGCCGAAACCGTTCCCGGCTACGAGGCGAGCGCGCTGTTCGGGATGGGGGCGCCGAAGAATACGCCGAAGGAAATCATCGCCAAGCTCAACACCGAGATCAACGCGATCCTGGCCGAGCCTGACATGAAAAAGCGCCTGGTCGAACTGGGCGGCGATCCGCTGATCCAGACGCCGGAGAAGTTCGGCGCCGACATCGCCGCCGAGACCGAGAAGTGGAAGAAAGTCATCGAAGGCGCCAACATCACCAAAGTGGAGTGATTTTCCCGCGGAACATTGCGATCGCCGCGGGGTTTTACGTGAAAAGCCCCGTGGCTTTCCTGCTTCAGGCAAAGGAGATCGATCATGCGCAATGCGATGGTGGCGATACTGACATTGTCCGCGGCGCTGGCCGCAACGCTCGCCGGCCCCTCGCCGGCGGTGGCGTACGATTATCCCTATTGTCTTCAGGGCCGTGGCATCGGCATTCCCGGCGAATGCGCCTATACGAGCTACGCCCAGTGCATGGCCTCGGCGTCGGGACGCGCGCTGTATTGCAGTATCAATCCGCGCGTCGCGTTCGCGCAGCAGCGGCGTGGCCGGGCCTACGGTCCCTACCGGGACTATTGATGCATGCCGGGTGCGGCTACGTGACCAGTAGCAACCGGCGCTGGTTCGGGCATCCTGTTGTCGCGGCTGAGCGCAAGCTTCGGCCGTCTAGAGAACGCTGACGGCGCAATCCGGTCCCCCTGCTGGATTGCGCCGTCGCGGGCATTTCGCGTCATTACGAAACGCCGTGGAGGAACGCCGATGTCGTATGTTGATGGCTTCATCGTCGCTGTACCGAAGAAAAGCCTCGCGGGCTACGCGCGCATGGCAAGGAAGGCCGGCAAGATCTGGCGCGAGCATGGCGCGCTGGACTACCGCGAATGGGTCGCCGAGGACGTCTAGATCGGCAAGCTCACTTCGTTCCCGCGCAGCGTCAAGCTCAAGCCGGGTGAGACCGTGGTGTTCTCCTGGATCACCTACAAGTCGCGCGCCCAGCGCGACCGGATCAATGCCAAGGTGATGGCCGACCCCAGGCTCAAGTCGATGATGGATCCGAAGGCGCTGCCGTTCGATGCCAAGCGAATGATCTATGGCGGGTTCGAAAATCTGGTGAAAGTATAATCACGGTTGCCGCGGGCTATCCGTGTGCCGTCGGGCGGAATTGCCGCGCCGCATCAAGCCTGCGGATAACTGGCCGCGGTTGCTGGACGGCGGCCCCCGCAACGCAATATATCCTGACCTTAACGACTGCGCAGAACAACAAAAAGCGTTGCAGTCCGAAGGCGTAGGCGTGAGCATACAGGTTGCTATTCTGAAGGTCTTGGCTAGTCACGGCAACGGCCGAGCCTCGCTTGCTTCCCTCAAACGGGACATTGTCATTCTGACCGCCAGTGGCAGTGACTGGAGCGCGCGGCTCAAGCGTCTGGCGGCGCGGGTTCCGGCCATCGATATTTTCGGCAGCGGCTATGTGCTTCGTGATGACGAAGGCTGGGAAATCACGGCCGCGGGGCGGGATTTCCTGCGCGCGCTCGAAGCCGTGACCCAGGATAACCGGGCGGCTGAAATCGAACTGCCGGCATCGCACCCGCCGGAAGCTGCAGGATGTCCGCCCGGTGAACTCATTGTGGTCGGTCATCGGTTCAAGAGCCGGCTGCGGCGGCACGATGCGGCGTTGGCGGCTCCGGTCACGTTTCCGGGCGCCGGCGCCGCGCGCGAGGAAAGCGTCTCAAAGCAAAAATAAAGGCTGGCTCCGACGCCGCCAGAATCCGGAAGTCATGGTAGATTTCCGCAAAATCCGGATGGCGCCCTCCGGGCCATCATGGTTTCATGCCGCCAACGTCCATGTCGAAGCTCCCGCATCCTTCCCCTGCCAAGCGAAACGCTGCTGACGCGGCGCTTGAGCGTGCGACGCTGGCGTTGCAGATGGGACGGCCCGGTGAAGCGGAACGGCTTGCCGAGGGCGTCCTGAGGGCGAACCGGAGCAGCAGTGCCGCGGCCGTCATCCTGGGCCAGGCCCTCCTGACCCAGAACCGACCTGGCGAGGCCATCACACCGCTGGAGCGGGCGGCACGTCGCAGCGACGACCCGAAAATCGAAACGCTGCTTGCTGCGGCGCTCGCCGCCGCCGGGCGCCGCGACGAGGCGCTCGACCAATTGCGCCGGACCACCGCCAGACGTCCGCCGTTTCCGCCCGCCTTTCGCGAATATGCCGATCAACTGGCGAGGGCCGGACAGTTCGACGAGGCCATTGCGGTTGCCAAAACCGGCCTTCAGCTCACGCCCGACGTCGTCGAGTTGCAGGTCGACCTCGGGCGGCTTTACCTCGGTTGTAACGACCGCGTCCGGGCCCGCAGCATGCTGTCGCAGGCGCTCGCCGCGGCGCCGGGACGACGGGACATTCAAGCGGTACTGGCGCGCGTGATGGTTTTCGACGGCGAATATGCCGCCGCAGCCGATATCTATCGGCATGCATTGGCGCTGCAGCCTGACGACGCCATGACGCGGGTCGATCTCGGGATGTGCCAACTGGAGCTGGCGGATCGGAGTGCCGGTGAAGCCAGCCTGCGCGCGGCCACGCGCGGCAGGCCGGAGACGCTGGGCCGGGCGATCAACTCGCTTGCCTCAGCGTCGCATGGCCGTTTCTTCTTTCGGCCAAGCGCCGCGGTCAAGTTCCTGGGCGGTTAGGCCCCGGAGTTTTCGGCGCCAGGGAAACGATCAAGCCCGGAACTGCCGCCGATAGAGACCCGGTTCGCGATTGATCGCCGTCGTGAGATCGTGGGCGCGCTGGGCTTCCTCCGTCGTCAACGGCGCCGTGCGTACCACGGAAGCTTCTCGCTTGATCGCCAGGCATTGCGCCACCGGGGTGCCCCTCGGCAGCACGCCGCTGAAGTTGATGTCGTGCCAATGCGCCGGAAAGTGCACCCAGTTATCGTGGTAGCGATCGCAATCGACGATGCCGGTGAGGGTGGTAAACGGCAAATCGAAACGATTGAACGGATGCGTGAACAGCACCGCATAGCCATCCGGGGCTTCGATGGTCCAGAGGTTGCTGAACTTGATCAGGGACCGGTCCGCCGCAAACAGCGGCGTCCCTTCCAGTTGGCTGGAATCATGGAACCCGATCGGCGAACGCGGATAGCTCACGGCGCCGCCTGGCGGAAAATCATTGTCCCAGGTGACCTCGCCGTTCTCGAACCTGAGATCGCAGATCAGCGGGATCAAAAACCCCAACGTCATGGCATCGACGAAGGGCGGGCAGCGCTTGACGGTGTTCTCTTCGCGGCCATTGATGGCGTTGAAGGCCTGGGCCGGCATCGTCTTGAGCCAGCCGGGAACGCCTGATGACGCCGGTATTGGCCGCGGAATCAAACCCTCGAGTTCCGCGGGACAGCGGAACGTCAGGGTGACCGGTCCCGTATTCGTATCTTCGGTGTGATCTGACACGCGCTTGCTCGTGGTTGGAGCCGTATTGCTCCGTCTCGGTTGCGCGAAAGTTAGCACGCGGATCGTTGGAGATGCACGCGATTTGGATCGTCGGCGTTTTCAAGGCGGCGTAGAACCCATCAGGTGAGGAGCAGGGCCATCCCCGGATCGCCCTTTTCCATCGCCCGCCGGTAGGCCGGGCGGGCGCCGATGCGCGCGAGATAGCCGAGGATATTGCGGCAGCGCGCCAGGTCGTAGGGCAGGAAGTAGCGCATGGTGGTGAGCGAGAAGCCCATCATGATGTCGGCCGCCGTGAATTCGCTGCCGGCAAGATATTCCGCCTCGCGCGTTCGCGCATCGATCAGATCGAAGGCGCGGTCGACCCGCGCTTTGGTGGCGGCGAGGATCGGATTGTCGGCCGCGAGGTTCAGCCGGTTCAGGATCATGTTGCGTCCCATGTTCGCCTGCAGCGTGCCGTTGGCGAAGTGAAACCAGTACAGATATGCCGCGAAGTCGGGGTGATCTGCGTTCAAGGCGAGGCGGCCATGGCCGTATTTCGCGATGATGTAGTCGACCACGGCGCCGGATTCGGCCAGCACCAGATCGCCGTCGGTGATAACAGGCGCGGCGCCGATCGGATGCAGCGCCTTGTAATCGGCCGGGGCCAGCATCGTCACCGGATCGCGCGCGTAGCGCTTCAATTCATAGGGAATCTCCAGCTCCTCACACAGCCAGACGATCCGCTCGGATTGCGATTTGCCGAGGTGATGGACGGTGAGCATTCGATTCCCCTTTGCCGGCATCGAGCGGCGCGGACCGCAGCGTTCGCGTCAGTTCGGCTGCGCCTGCGCCTCAAGATGCCGGCTGTAGCGCGACATGGCAAAGCAAAAGACGAAATAGATCAGCGCGACGAACAGATACACCTCGACGCTGAAGGGTTGCCAGGCGGGATCGATAATGGAGGTCTTGGCCGTCGTCAGCAGATCGAAGATGCCGATGATCAGAACCAGGCTGGTATCCTTGAAGAAGGCGATGAACGTATTCACCAGCGGCGGGATGACGTGGCGAATGGCCTGCGGCAGGATGATCAGACCGTTCTTCTTCCAGTACGAGAGCCCGAGCGCGTCGGCAGCGTCGTGCTGCCCTCGCGGCACCGCCTGCAGCCCGCCGCGGATCACTTCGGCCAGATAGGCGCCGGCAAACAGCACGAAGGCGATTTGCGCCCGGAGCAGTTTGTCGATGTTGACGCCGTCGGGCAGGAACAGCGGAAACATCACGCTGGCCATGAACAGCAGGCTGATCAGGGGAACGCCGCGGATCAACTCGACATAGAGTATGCAAAGCGAGCGGATCGCCGGAAGTTTTGAGCGGCGCCCGAGCGCCACCAAAATTCCGAGCGGAAAGCCGAAGGCGAGCCCGAAGGTGGCGAGGATCAGCGTCACCGGCAGGCCACCCCAGCGGTCCTGGGAAACAAAGGGCAGCCCGGGGACGCCGCCCCACATCAACAGGCCGATCACGACCAGCGCGGCCGCCCACACCAGCACCAGCTCCTTGCGCCAGAAGCTGCGCCGGCTCGACACAAGGAACAGCGCGATGAATGTCAGCGTCGCCAGCGCCGGGCGCCATTGCTGATCGAACGGGTAGGTGCCGAACAGAATGAATCGATATTTTTCCGGGATCACCGCCCAGCAGGCGCCGAGGCCACGGATCGAGCGGCAAGCGGCGGTCTGGTCGCCGGGCACGGTAAAGACCGCATTCCAGAAGCCCCATTGCACGAGGCTTACGAGCGCCTTTGCCAGCAGGCCAATCAACAACAGGGAGACGATGGTCGAGGCGATCGAGCCGAACAGATTGGCGCGTAACCAGAAGATGATCGGGCCTCCGGGCGGCGGCCTGCGGGTGCGCGGCCGGTCGACGGGCAGCGAGCTTTGCGGAATATCCGTTACCGAGGTCATGGGATCAGCGCTCCACCAGCGCGATGCGCGCATTGTACCAGTTCATGAAGAAGCTGATGCCGAGGCTGATGGTCAGGAACACCATCATGATCAGCGCGATCGCCTCGATGGCCTGGCCGGTCTGGTTCAGCGTGGTGTTGGCGATCGACACCACGTCCTGGTATCCGACCGCGACCGCCAGCGACGAGTTCTTGGTCAGGTTCAGGTACTGGCTTGTCATCGGCGGAATGATGACGCGCAACGCCTGCGGCAACACGATGCGCTGAAGCACGAAGCTCTTCTTCAGGCCGAGCGCGTTGGCGGCATCCCACTGCCCCCTCGGCACGGCCTGGATGCCGCTGCGCACGATCTCGGCGATGAAGGCCGAGGTATAGGTGACGAGCGCGATCAGAAGCGCGAAATATTCCGGCGCCAGGGTCAGTCCGCCGACGAAATTGAAGCCGCGCAGTTCCGGCATCGTGATGGTCCAGGATGCGCCCAGCGCAAACGACAGCAGCGCCGGCCATCCCGCGACCAGCGCGAGCGCGTAGGGCCAGAGGTGGCGGGGCTTGCCGTCGGCGAGCTGCCGCGCAATCAATTGCCGCCGCACCAGATGGAGTACAATCAGGCCGGCCACGGCGGCGGCGATCACCCAGAGGTTCGCTTCGTCGATCGGAATCGAGGGCAGCACCAGGCCCCGGTTGGAAAGGAAGATGCCTTCGATCGGCTTCCAGGCAGCGCGCGCCGCCGGAAGCCCCTGCATCAGGACGTACCAGAACAACAGTTGCAGCAGCAGCGGAATGTCGCGGAGCATCTCGACATAGACCGCGGCCAACCGCGACAACAGCCAGTTCCTCGACAGCCGCGCGATCCCGATCATGGTGCCGAGCACGGTCGCCAGCACGATGCCGATGACGGCGACGCGCAGCGTGTTGACGATGCCGACGAGGAAGGCGCGCAGATAGGTATTCTTCGGGCTGTAGGCGAGCCAGGAATCCGCAATCGGCATTCCCGCCTCGCGGCCGAGAAAGGCAAATCCGGTCGAGATCCGGCGTACCGACAGGTTATGAAGGGCGTTCGACCAGAGCCAGGCAATGACCGCGACGGCGATCCCGACCACCACGATCTGCCAGACCAGCCCGGTGACCTGCTGACGGTTCAGCGATAGGCGCAGCGCGCGGCGGCGAGGGAATTCGGGCGTGGAGGTCGTCACAGCACAAGGATCCTTCTTGAATGCAGCGATCTTCGGCCATGCGCTTTTTGGCGCGCGTTTCATATGTTGCACCAAAACGGGATTTGTGCAACATATGTTTCATGGCGCAGCCGCTTCCGAAATCCTCGCCTTTGACCGAATTATGCAGCGCGCTGCCGTCGCTGCCAATGCGGCTGCAGCAGGTCGGGCGGTTTGTCGCCGCCAATGACTATGACGCGACCACGCGCTCGATGCGCGATTTGGCCGCCGAGGCAGGCGCCGATCCCGCCTCCTTCACCCGCCTGGCCAAGGCGCTGGGCTATTCGGGCTGGGACGAATTACGCGCGGCGCTCACCGAGGCGCGCCGGCCCGCGCAACCTTCGCCGTTTTCCGCGCGGACCCGGGACCGGCGGCGCGGCCCCCATTCCGATATCTCCTTGATCACCGGCAAGCTCGATGCAGAGGCGGCGGGACTTTCGCGCATCTCGGCCGGCTCCGTCGCCAATGCCGCCAAGGCTCTGCACGCCGCGCGCCGGATCTGGATCGCCGGCTTTCGCAGCTGCCGCAGCGTTGCCGAACTGCTCAACTATCAGCTTCGGCTGTTTCGCGCCGACGAGGTGCAGCTGGTCGGCGGCTCCGGTCCGGAAGATCTCGACCTCGGCGCCTTCCGCGCCGGCGACGCGGTCGTGGTGATTGGTTTCGCGCCCTATTCCACCGCAAGCGTGCTGTCGGCGCGCGCCGCGCATGGTTCTGGAGCCACTTTGATTGCGATCGCCGATACGATCGCGGCGCCCATGGCGGAGGGGGCCGATCATCTGCTGCTGTACGAGGCGGCCTCGTCGCCGGGGTTCTTCCCCAGCCTGACCGGCGCGGTCGCCATTGCGCAGTCGCTCGCCGCCGTCACCTTCATGCTGGGCGGTACGGGTGCCAAACGGCGTCTCGAAGAGACCGAAGGCCGGCTGGCTGCGATGTCGCAATATGTTGCGGAGAAAGGTTGATCATCATGGGCGCCGCCAAGAGCCGGGTGCTGCACCGAAGTCTGCGCGAAACCCCGCCGAAGGCCGTCGGCGGCGACGGCGTCTGGCTGATTGCCGAGGACGGCAAACGCGTTCTCGATGCCTCCGGCGGCGCCGCCGTGTCCTGTCTCGGCCATCAGCATCCGCGGGTGCTCGAGGCGCTGTCGCGGCAGGCCTCGAAGCTGGCCTATGCCCATACCGGCTTTTTCTCGTCGGAGCCGGCCGAGGCGCTGGCCGAGAAGATCGTCGGCGATGAGCCTGGTGGATTAGCTTACGCCTATTTCGTCAGCGGCGGCTCTGAAGCGATCGAAGCCGGCATCAAGCTGGCGCGGCAATATTTCATCGAGAGCGGTCAGCCGCAGCGCCAGCGCTTCATCGCGCGACGCCAGAGCTATCATGGCAATACGCTGGGCGCGCTCAGCGCCGGCGGAAACGCCTGGCGGCGCGAGCCCTATGCACCGCTGTTGTCGCAGGCGTTCAGCCATGTGACACCGGCTTTCGCCTATCGTGAAAAGCGCGACAGCGAGTCCGAGACGGATTTCGTGGCCCGGCTGGCGGCGGAACTGGAGGCGGAATTCCAGCGGCTCGGTCCCGATACCGTAGCGGCGTTTATCGCGGAGCCGGTGGTGGGTGCGACCGCCGGATGCGCGCCGGCGCCGGAGGGATATTTCCGTGCCGTTCGCGACATCTGCAATCGGCACGGAGCGCTCCTGATTCTCGACGAAGTGATGTGCGGCATGGGCCGCACCGGCACGCGCCATGCGTGGGAGCAGGAAGGCATTGCGCCCGATATCCAGGCCATCGCCAAGGGCCTCGGCGGCGGCTATCAGCCGATCGGCGCGATGCTCGCCAGCGATCGCATCATCGACACCATCCGGCAGGGTTCGGGTTCGTTCCAGCACGGCCACACCTATCTGGCGCATCCGCTGGCCTGCGCGGCGGCGCTGGAAGTGCAGCGCGTGATCGATGACGAAAACTTGCTCGACCGGGTCAAGGATCTCGGCGGCCAGCTCGAGCGGCGGCTGACCGAACGCTTCGGCAATCACCGGCATGTCGGCGATATCCGCGGACGCGGCCTGTTCCAGGCCATCGAACTGGTGGCCGATCGCGCCAGCCGTGAACCGTTCGATCCCGCGCTCAAGCTCAACGCGCGGATCAAGGCCGCCGCCTTCGAGCGTGGCCTTGCCTGTTACCCCGCGGGCGGAACGGCGGACGGCCGCCGCGGCGACCACGTGTTGCTGGCGCCGCCTTATATCTCGACATCTGACGACATCGACATGATCGTCGACCGGCTGGGCCAGGCCGTCGACGCTGCGTTGAAAAGCATTGGTCACTAGGAGGAGCAGAATGAAGAGAATTGTCATCGCTACAGGTTTGCTCGCCGCGTGCAGTTTCGCAGCGTCGGCGGCAACGCTCGATACGATCAAGCAGCGCGGCACGCTGGTGTGCGGCGTCAGCGCCGGCTTCGCCGGATTTTCCACGCCGGACTCGCAGGGCAATTACAAGGGGCTCGACGTCGATTACTGCCGCGCTTTGGCTGCCGGCGTGCTCGGCGACGCCAGCAAGGTGCGTTATGTCGCACTGACGGCGCAGAACCGCTTCACGGCGTTGCAGTCCGGCGAAATCGACGTGCTCTACCGCAATTCCACACAGACCTATCTGCGCGGCGTCACGCTCGGCCTGCGGCAGGGACCGGTCAATTTCTATGACGGCCAGGGTTTCGTCGTCAGGGCCGACAGCGGCGTCAAGGATCTCAAGGGGCTGAACGGCGCCACCGTGTGCGTCGCGCAGGGCACCACCCACGAGGTCACGCTCGGCGATTACGGCCGCGCCAACGGGATCGAGTGGAAGCCGCTGGTGTTCGATCGCACCGACACGATGCTGCAGACCTTCTTTGGCGGGCGCTGCGATGCCATGACCCAGGATGCTTCGGCGCTCGCCGGCTCGGTCACGACCCAGGCTTCGAATCCGGCCGACTACACCGTGCTGCCGCAGACCATCAGCAAGGAACCGCTTGGGCCATTCACCCGCAGTGGCGACGACGTCTGGACCGACATCATCGCCTGGCTGCATTACGGCCTGATCGAGGCCGAGGAACTTGGCGTCACCGCCGCCAATGCGGACGAAATGACAAAGTCCACGACACCCGCGATCCAGCGCCTGCTCGGCGCCGCCGGCGATCTCGGATCGCGGCTTGGCCTCGACAACAAATGGATGCTGCAGGCGATCAAGGCCGGCGGCAATTACGGCGAGATGTTCGAGCGCAATGTGGGCAAGGCGAGCCCGCTGAAGCTCGACCGCGGCCTGAATGCGACCTGGACCAAGGGCGGTTTGATGTACGCGCTCCCGTTCAAGTGAGGTGACGGGCTGAGAAGCCCGTCATTCCGGGGCGCGAAGCGAACCCGGAATCTCGAGATTCCGGGTCTGGTCCTTCGGACCATCCCGGAATGACGAGCCCATTAATAGCGCAACGGGTTGACTCCCGCTGCGCCGCCGCCATTACATGCCCGACATGCGCATCACCCTCGTTCACGCCCTGAAACATTCGATTGTGCCGATCGAGGCCTCGTTCGCGAAACTTTGGCCGGATGCCCGGCTGATGAACCTGATGGACGACAGCCTGTCTGCCGATCTCGCACGCGACGGCGGGCTTTCCGACGCCATGACCGAGCGCTTCCTCGGGCTCGGGCGCTACGCGGCCGGCACCGGTTCGGACGCTATACTGTTCACCTGTTCCGCCTTCGGCCCCTGCATCGAGGCCGTCGCCC
The DNA here is from genome assembly GCF_900099825.1 of Bradyrhizobium ottawaense. Lineage (NCBI taxonomy): Bacteria > Pseudomonadati > Pseudomonadota > Alphaproteobacteria > Hyphomicrobiales > Nitrobacteraceae > Bradyrhizobium > Bradyrhizobium ottawaense. The sequence goes on from NZ_LT629693.1 coordinate 4,058,680, forward strand.
GCGCCCACGCGCCGATGCCGGTGCTCAAGCCCAACGAAGCCATGATCGAGCAGGCCGCCGCCAAGGGCCGCAGGATCGGCCTGTTGTCGTCGTTCCCGCCGACGCTGGCGTCGATGCCGCGGGAGTTTCCGTCTTCGATCCAGATCGTGCCGAAGCTCGTGGAAGGCGCCATGGCAGCGCTCGACCGCGGCGACCGCGCGACGCATGATCGGCTGGTCGTGGAAGCCTCAAAGGACCTGCGCGACTGCGACCTGATCGCGCTTGCCCAATACAGCATGGCGCCCGCCGCCGAGCAGGTCGCCGCGGCAACCGGACGCCCGGTGCTGACAACGCCCGACAGCGCGGTGATGAAGCTGAAGGAAATGCTTTCCGTCAGCTAGAGGGGAACGCGAATGACAGTGCGGCTCAGCCGGCGCGACACGCTGTTGTTCACGGGAGCCTTTGCCGCTGCCGGCGCAATCCCCGGCCTGTCCGCTCCGGCCATCGCCGCACCGCTCCGCAGCAGCGACATCGACGCCATGCTGAAGGCGCGGGTCGATGCCGCCGAGGTGCCGGGCGTCGTCGCCATGGCCGCGACGAAAGATGCTGTGATCTACCAGGGCGCCTTCGGCACGCGCGCCATCGGTACGAAAGTCTTGGGCGCGCCTGCCGCGATGTCGCTCGATACCGTCTTCAGTATCGCGTCGATGACCAAACTGTTGACCTCCGTCGCCGCCATGCAGCTGGTCGAACGCGGCAAGCTCACGCTGGACGAACCGGCGGCACGGATCGATCCGACGCTGGAATCGCCGCAGGTGCTCGACGGCTTCGATGCCAAAGGCATCCCGCAACTGCGCACCTCGCGAAAGCCGATCACGCTGCGCCATCTGCTGACGCACACCTCCGGATTCAGCTATCAATTGTGGGATGCGAATGTTCTTCGCTACGGCAAGGCCGCCCGCGGCAATCCGGCGCTGCCGCGCACGCCGCTGATGTTCGATCCGGACACCAGATGGGCCTATGGCGGCAGTCTCGATCGGGTCGGCCGTCTGGTGGAAATCGTCAGCGGACAAACGCTGGATCGCTATGTCCTCGATAACATCACGGGTCCGCTCGGCATGCATGACACGGCCTACGCGATCACGGACAAGCAGCGTGCGCGGCAGGCGAGCCTGCACGTGCGCAAACCGGATGGAACACTCGCGGCGCAGCCTTTGGTGAAGCAGGCTGAGCTGAAAGAGTTTTCCGGCGGCGGTGGTATCAAGTCGACAGCGCCGGATTACCTGACATTGCTGCAGGCGATTTTGAATGGTGGCGGGCTTCCTGGAAAAAGAATCCTTCGGCTGCAGACGGTGGAACAGATGTCCACCAATCAGATCGGCGATATCGATGCTGGCATCCTCAAGACGACAAATCCGGCATTGTCCAATGACGTCGACTTCTTTCCCGGCGTCCGCCTGCGCTGGGGGCTCGCAGATATGATCAACACCGATCCGGTGCCGCGGGGCCGTGCGGCAGGCAGCCAGACCTGGGCCGGTCTGTACAATACCTATTACTGGATCGATCCGGCGTCGCGGATCGCGGGTGTGATCATGATGCAGATCCTCCCCTTCGCCGACCGGCGTGCGCTCGATGTCTATCGCCAGTTCGAGCGCGGCATTTACCGCAGCACCAAGCCGGCCTGAACGGTGCGCGAGAAGCGCGACCTCAGGCGGCTTTTTTCTTGGCAGGCTTTTTCGCCGGCTTCTTCGCGGCGGCCGCCGCCTCTTCCTCTGCGTTCTTGATCGCCCGGGCGTAGCTGTCGGCAGTGTTTTCCGCCGAGATTTGCAGCCGCTTGGCCGCGGCGGCGCCGAGCAGCATCGTGCTCCTGGCGACCAGCCGGAATTGATCCCGGGCTTCCTTGGTCTTGGCCTTGGCCGCGCGGGCCATGATCTGATCGCGCCGCTTCTTGGCGGCGGCCATCAGGCTCTTGTTCTGCGCCTTCGCGATTTGCCGGATGACGACGTCGAGATCGGCTTCAGCCATTGTTACTCACTCCTTGCCGCACCATGCAAAGGGGGCATGAATTACTGCCGTGCCACGTTCGGCGGAAATGGGCAATATTGCCGCATCGCTTCGGCGCCGCGCGCGCTGCGCGGCATCGGCTCCCGGCGGGATAAAACAAGAACGGCCGTGTGATTGTACTACCCGTCAATTTACGATAAACGCGGCCGCTTGCCCGAAGGGGCCGCACCCTCGTGACGTTCTGGCACTGTCTGTGGAAGAGAGATCATGGCGCGCAACATTCTGATCCTTGGGGCCTCGTACGGCTCATTGCTGGCAACCAAGCTATTGATGGCGGGTCACAACGTCTCGCTGGTTTGCCGCAACAAGACCGCCGAACTCATCAACCGCGACGGCACCGAAGTTCGCATCAAGCTGCGTGACGAGGCCGTGCACCGGGCGATCTTCTCGCGCGACCTGCCCGGCAAACTGGACGCGGTCACGCCCGGCGACGTCGACGTTTCCCGTTACGATCTGGTTTGTCTGGCGATGCAGGAGCCGCAATACGCCAATCACACCGTGCGCGTGCTGATGGTCAAGATCGCGGAGGCAAAGCTGCCTTGTCTGTCGATCATGAACATGCCGCCGTTGCCCTATCTCAAGCGAATCCCGGCGCTGGCCGGAATGGATCTCGAAGAGGCCTATACCAACGCCCAGGTGTGGGAGCGTTTCAAGCCGGGGCTGGTGTCGCTCTGCTCGCCCGATCCGCAGGCCTTTCGCCCGCCGGAAGAGGCGGCGAACGTGCTTCACGTCGGCCTGCCGACCAACTTCAAGGCTTCGATTTTCGAGGACGAGGCGCATAACCGGGTGCTGCGCGAACTGGAAGCCGACATCGACGCGGTGCGGCTGGACGGCCACGACGTTCCGGTCAAGCTCAAGGTGTTCGATTCGCTGTTCGTCCCGCTGGCGAAGTGGTCGATGCTGCTGACCGGCAACTACCGCTGCATCACGCCGCACGAGCCGCAGTCGATCCGCGACGCGGTGCATGGCGATCTGAAACTCTCGCAGTCGATCTACGACCACGTCGATACGGTCGCCCGGCGTCTGGGCGCCGACCCGCAGGACCAGGTGCCGTTCGCGAAATACGCCAAGGCGGCGGAAAGCCTGCTCAAGCCGTCGTCGGCGGCCCGCGCCGTCGCCAGCGGCGCGCCCTTCATCGAGCGTGTCGACCTCTTGGTGAAGCTGATTTCGCACCAGCTCGGCGCAGCCAGTGCAGAGATCGACCGCACGGTCGAGATCGTCGATCAAAAGCTGAACGAGAAGATCGTGGTGGGCGGTTCCAGCGCGGTGTGAGGGGGCGGCGTCCTTGTCTCATCGCCAAGCGGGTGCGTGGAATCCTTCCGCGACTGCTTGCCAAACCGGCAGCGCGGTAGCCGTTCCCATTTTGCGATAATTGAAAAGTGCAGCTGATTTGCCCGACGGGTCGCGTGTCGGCTCAAATCGCCGGTTCCGGCGGCCGCCGGCTACTTTGCATGGTGTTGTTTTCGATATTTTTGGGCGAGAGCTACGGCGTCACAGTGAGACACCCCGCGTGAAGGCGCATAGGCCGGCGAGGCCGCCGCAACAAAATGGCGCACCACGGCCGATGAAGATGGGCACTATTGTTTTGCCGTAGCCCTATGATGCAGCGTCCTGGTTGCGCGCTCCAAATCGCCAGGACTGCGATAGACTGCGATCTGGCACTTCGCCCTCGCGGGCAGCTTTTGCCTCGGACGGGGCGGTCACGAGCATTGCCAGGGTCATGATCGGGTTTCATACTCTGGCATGAGCCGGAGGCGCACCTCGACCAGCCAACCTGACGGTGCGACCAACCCGAACAAATGCAAGAGACAATACCGGGCTACTGGAAAGCGGAGAGACGGCGATGCTGTTTCGTCTCGCATTTGCTCTTGTGTCGATGACGGCGCTGCTGGTCAATCCGATTGACGCCGTGTCGCAGGACATGCTGCGCAGCGTCGATCTCAACAGTCCCGAAATGTCGACATCGGAGATGACGCGCGCCGAGGTCGAGGCGCTTCTCAAGGCGGCGCCTCAAGACGCTGCGGGCCAACGCTCTGCAGATTTGCAAGGAAAGCGGCTCTCGCACCTCGATCTCTCGGGCCTCGACTTCTCCGGCGGCAATCTTCGCCTCGCAAAGTTCATCGGGACCAGCCTTAAAGGCGCGCGCTTCGATCGGGCCATCCTGAACCAGGCTTGGCTGATCGACGCCGATTTGACGGATGCGTCTCTCGCAAAGGCATCGCTGCTCGGCACACAGATGCAGCGCGCCAGGCTTGGCGGCGCCGATTTGAGCGGCGCTCGCATAACCGCAGATCTTTCCGGTGCCAGCCTGATCGGGGCCAAGCTTGCGGGCGCCGATTTGAGCGCTGACATGCGCAACCAATCGATGGGCCTGATGCGTGGCGTACTCAGATCCGCCGATCTTAGGAATGCGGATCTGAACGGCGCCAATCTCTCGCGCGCCGATCTCGAATTCGCGAAGCTGCAGAACGCGAATTTGGCGAATTGCGATCTCAACCACGCTGACCTTGCGGGAGCCGACTTATCCGACGCCAATCTCGCCGGCGCCGATTTCACCGGGACCGACCTTGCGTCGGCCCTCTTGCCGAGCGCGGCCGCGCTGGCCCAGACCCGCAATCTAGACAGGGCCCGGAACTTGAACTTGGCGCGGCGCCCACGGTAGCGATTGGGGAATTACGGTGAATTACGGTGACAGTGCACCAAACTATTGTGAATCACGGCTCGACGACGAGCCGCCGCCCGCCTTTCACCTGCTGGCTGCCTTCAATTTCCATCGGCAGCTCGTCCTCAACGGTGTACCCACGCGGAATAGGATCGCATCGATGAATTGAGGCTGTCACGATGCAGCGTCCGATCATCGGTGAGGGAGTTTCGCCTGACGCCACACCAAACAGCGGGCGTTGCGCCCCGCGGTCGTTTGAACGGATTTTGGGATGGTGAAGCCGTGCAGCTGATTTGCCCGACGTGTCAAGTATCGGCTCAAAGCGTCGGTTCCGGCGACCGCCGGCTACTTTGCATGGGGTTGTTTTCGATATTTTTGGGCGGGAGCCACGGCGTCCCGGCGTCACAGTGAGACGCCCCGCGTGAAGGCGCATCGGCCGGCGAGGCCTTCGCCGCAACAAAATGGCGCACCCGACACGATTCGAACGTGTGACCTTTGCCTTCGGAGGGCAACGCTCTATCCAGCTGAGCTACGGGTGCAACAGGGCTTCATTTAGCCGATTGGCCGGGCAGGGGCAACGGCCCTGCGGGGCTGATTTGGGAGGAGCAAGGCTCCAAAAGGCAAAGGTCACACGTTCGAATCGTGTCGGGTGCGCCATTTCACGACGGGGCACGCCACCACGCCCTTCCCGCGGCGGCGCCCGGGTCACGAATGATTCCGGCGTCGTGCGGCTCGCCAGGGCGTGAGCCGCGGAATCCAGCGCGGGACGTTGGCCCGGAAATCCTCGTACTCCGTTCCGAACCTGCGAACGAGCGCCGGCTCCTCGTACCCCACGACAAACGCGTGGAAGGCGAGCCACACCAACACACCGTACGCAAGAAGGCGCTGGTCGCCGAACAAGGCCGCTTGGCCAAGAATGACGGCGACAAGGGCAACGTAAATAGGATTGCGCACGTAGCGATAGAGACCCGTCACCACGAGGTTCTGCGTCGGTGCGATCGGCGCCGGCGTGCCCAATCCTTGCAGCGCAAAGCGTGCAAACGAGTCGACAAGCCCGGGTAGACCGGCGACGATCAACAGGATCCCGACGGCGCGCGTCGCGTCGAGATCGAAGAAGGGCGGCCGAAACTCCCAACGCGTAATCCACCATGGAACGAGCCCCGCCACCGAACTGGGCGCAACTGCAAAGAAGAGGGCAGAGCCCAATACCGCGATCGTTTTCGGCACGGCGCCTCCTTCCCGTCCTGTCGCAAGGTTAAAGGCCGCCATGTCCGGGCAGCGCATTCAACGGAAGTAGGCGGTGGCCCCATCCAAAATCCGGGTGATCATCATAGCAGCATTGGTGGCTCACGTACGCCCTCGGCAGCAGTCGAGCAAAATTGATCGTTGCATCATAGCGCTACGGCGGAGCAATAGTGCCCATCTTCATCGGCCGCGGCGTGCCAGGAAAGCATGTGCCGGGGGTGCCGGGACTGTGGCGCGGGGGATTCCGCCCGCCTCGCTTGAAAAAGGTCAATGAACTTGCAGGGGCGCGAAATGCTCCCGCGGCCACTCGTGCGTCTTGTAATTTAATTCGTTCGGTGCAGGCGCCAGTCGGCTTCTCAATGCGGCCCACACAGTCCTATGGAGACAAGGCTGGGGATTAGAAAGCGGCGTCTCGGAGGCGGCGGTGGTGTTTCGCGATCCATGTTGCACCGCTTCCATAAGATGCATCGCAGCGGCGGACTGGCGCACCGCCCCCTTTACTGCTCGCGGTGGGGGCCGCCCGGCGCTAACATCGGGCCGCACAATCGAACTGGTGTCGCCAATGAGTGGAGCGACCGCGACATTTGCCTGGGGAAACGTGTCGGAGGACTTCGCTCTGTTCAGAACGCTCAGTTCGGAACAGCGGCTGAAGGCGCTCAACGCAATGGTCCGTCTGGATCTCGTGCGCGGGCAAATGCTCGTTGCACAAGGAGGCCCCTCGGACTCATTATTTATGGTGCTGCATGGTGCGCTCGCTGTGTGCAGAAACGGCGACATCGAACCTATCGCCGAACTTCGCGCCGGCGAAATAGTGGGCGAAATCGGTTTCTTCGCAAATGTCCCACGCACCGCCAATGTGATTGCTATTCGGGACACGAGCGTGCTTGCGCTGACGCGCGCAGCCTACCAGGAACTTGCCAAAGACGCCCCGGCCATCGTCGAGGTGCTGCTTGGGGCCCTCGCGCGCCGTTTCGCCAAGGAGACTGCGCGCCTCACACCGCCTCGCGCATCGCCGAGGGCGCGAACCGTGGCGCTGATCGACGGTGGACGCGAGCCGTTGCCAAGCGCCTTTGATCGTCGAATGCGTGATGGGCTCGCTGCTACCGACGCCGAGATCGTCGATCCCGCTCGTGTCTACGCCATGTTTCCCGGGCGAGCGTTGGACGCACCCGAAGTCACCGACTGGCTCAACAAACTTGAACACGCCGCGCCGCTGGTGGTTTATCTCGGGGCGCGCGAGGCTTCTGCGTGGGCGCGCAAGGCGATCCGCCAGGCCGACATAGTTGTGTTCGCGTGCCGTGGAGATGCGCCCGCGGGAGCCTTGACGGACGTCGAAGCGTTCGCTTGCGAGGTTCATCCGCTGTCGGCGCGACGCCTCGTTCGCGTTCATGACCGACGGAGCAGTCAAGTCAGTGGAACCGCGGCTTGGCTTGCTCGGCTACCCTCCTTCATGCATCACCATGTTGCTCTGGAAGATCAGGTTGATATCGACAGTCTGATCCGTTTTCTGTCCGGTCGCGCGATTGGATTCGTGGCCGCTGGCGGCGGTAGCTTCGGAACCGCACATGTAGGTATCTACAAAGCCTTTCGTGAGCTCGGCGTGATGTTCGATATCTTTGTCGGCACCAGTGTCGGCTCGGCGATGGTGGCCGGATTTGCCAAGAATTTTGAGGCTGAGGATCTTGAGCGCGGCACACACGATATCTTCGTCAGAAGTCGCAGCTTCCGGCGGCCAACCTGGCCGCGTTACGCCTTGCTGGATCACAAGGCTTTCGATCGTGCACTCGCCGATCAATACGGCCGCGACTGCCGGATCGAGGATTGCTGGCGGCCTTTCGCGGCGGTCGCAACCAATCTTTCGACCCACAATCTGGAATTGATCCGGTCGGGACTGCTGTGGCAGGCGGTGCGTGCATCGAGTGCAATTCCTGGACTACTGCCGCCATTCTATACGGCTGAAGGCGCGATGCTTGTCGATGGATGCCTCATCGACAATGTGCCGCTGGCGCCGATGCATCAACTAAAGAGCGGTCCCAATCTGGTCGTGCATTTCGGCGAGCCGGCGGCCGAGATGTTTGACGTCGCGTATGAGGCGCTGCCTGGACGGATCGAGCTCTTTGCAGCAATGCTGATGCCGTTCCGTAAGAAGATACTTCCCGCCGCGCCGAGTGCGGTCAACGTGCTGTGGCGAAGTCTCGTGGCGCATCAGCGTTACGATACTCTGCCGACCGCGCCGCTCGATATGGTAATGCGGCCACCCTGTCCGCCCGGGATTGATGTGACGGATTTCGACCGCCACACGGAGATTTTTCGCGCGTCTTACCTTTGGGCTCGACAGGCCATCGTTGCGCTGGAGGCAGAGGGCAACGCGGCAGTCGCCGCCATCCTCGCCGCCGGCAAGCCGGCAACAAAACGACCTCGCCCTCCCGTCGAACTTGCCGGCAACGCTCTATCCAGCTGAGCTATGGGCGCAACAGGGCCTCATTTAGCCGATTGGCCCGGCAGGGCAACGGCCCTTCCGGGGGTGGGGACGACTAAGGTGGCACGGTTCGGACTGCATTCCCTGCCAAAAAACTGATCCGTTCCGGCCAATTGGTGCTAGGCTCGGGTCGTTGATCTTCTCACCATCGATGGGGACGTCCGATGTATAAGAAGGTTCTTCTGGCTTATGACGGATCCGTTGAAGGACGGCGTGCGCTGCGCGAGGGTGCGAAGCTCGCCCAGCTCTGCCGTGCCGAGGTGTTTTTGCTGGCTGTCGTCGAGGTTTCCTCGATCATGACGCCCGAGGCCGGGCTGACGATACCGATCGAGCTGCAGACCGAGGATTACCGGACCATCCTGAACGAAGGCGTGGAACGCCTGAAGGCGCTGGGCTTCACGCCCACCGCGCGTCTGGAGGTCGGGGACGCCGGCCAGAAAATAGCCGAAGTCGCCGAAGAAATCGGGGCGCATCTCGTTGTCGTCGGTCATCGCCCGCAAGGGCCGCTGGCGCGCTGGTTCGGCTCGATCGGCAGCTATCTGGTCAAGCGGCTGCGCTGCAGCGTGCTGGTCGGGCAGACCGAGATCAGCGACGATGAATTCGAGCGGCTGAAGCCGCCGGAAAAGGCCGCCTCGGCTGGGTCTCCCATTTAAATCACGCGGGAACGATGACCTTGCCGATCGGCCACAGCGCGATGCCGGCAAGTTTCAGATGCGCCCACGCAAAGGGAATGCCGACAATGGTCACGGCCAGCACGACCGCCGTGACGACATGCGCCAGCGCCAGCCACCATCCCGCCAGCACCAGCCAGATGATGTTGCCGATGACGCCGAGCGGGCCGGTGCCGACATCCTCCTGTCCGGTATAGGCCGCGCGCGACACCGCCCGGGAGCCGAACGGGAACAGGGTGTAGGCCGCGATATTGAACGCGGCCCGCGCCCAGGGAATCCCGACGATCGTGATCGCCATGATGACGGCAGCGACCAGCCAGCCGAACGCCATCCACGCGCCGCCGAGGACGATCCAGAGAACGTTCAGGAGCAATGAGACCGGTGACATGGCTCTAATCTCTATTTGGCGGGTCCACGATGGAAACGAGGATACGCTGCCGATGACATTGATACAAATCAGAACTGCGCGGGATCTCGAACCGGATTGCCGCGGCCGGAACAGGCGCTAAACTGTTCCCCGGAACCTGTTATCGACGCGATCAGACAACAGGCACGCAGGGGGAGAAGCGTCAATGCGTCCGCTCGAATTCGGCTGGTATCTGCCCACGCACGGCGACACCACCGCTTATGGCCTGATGGAGGCGCAGATTGCCGGCTCTCCGGAACTGTGCGATCGCGTGGTGCAGGCTGCGGAAAAGGCCGGCTTCGAATATCTGCTGATCCCGGTCGGCTCGACCTGCTGGGAGGCCTGGATCTCGGGCGCCTTCATGGCGGCGCGTTCGTCGACCATCAAGCCGCTGATTGCGGCGCGGCCCGGCTACATCAATCCGGTGCTGCTGGCGAAGATGATCTCGACCTTCGACCAGATGTCGGGCGGACGGATCTGCGTCAACCTGATCGCCGGCCAGAACGAAAGCGAAGTCGAAGGCGAGGGCGTGCGCTATCCCAAGGAGGAGCGCTACGCTTTGATGGAGGAGGAAGTCTCGATCCTCAAGGCGCTGTGGACCACGCGCGGGCCGCTCAACTTCGAGGGCAAGTTTCACAAGCTGTCCGGCGCCCACATCCGGCCGCGCCCGTTGCAGCAGCCGTTTCCGAAATTCTATCTCGGCGGCGGCTCGCGCCAGGCCTGGGAATTGTCGGCCAAACATTCCGATGTGCATCTGTTCTGGGGCGACCTGCCGGAAAAGATCGCGTCCAATATCGCCGAGATCCGGCAGATGGCGCGCCCGCATGGCCGCGAAAACGACATCGGCTTCGGCATGCGGTTGCAGGTGATATGCCGTGAGAACGAAGCGGACGCCTGGGAGGCCGCGGACCAGCTGGTGCGCCACGCCACCGAGCGTCAGAAGCAGGAAATGAAGACGCTCTATAACAAGTCCGAGGCGAACCAGCGCGTGCAGCAGCTCGCCCGCGAACACGGCGACCTCTTGCTGCCGCATCTATGGACCGGCATCACCAAGGTCCGCCCCGGTGCCGGCATTGCCGTGGTCGGCAATCCCGCCCAATGCGCCGAAACGCTGCAGCAATTCATCGATGCCGGCTGCCATTCGTTCTGCCTGTCCGGCTATCTGCACGACGAGGAAGCCGAGCGGTTCGGGCGGCTGGTCAGACCGATTCTCGCCGAGAACAACCGCGGCCGCTGGGCGGCGTAAGCGATAGCCGAGCGCGTCAGACCGAAGCGCGCGTCTTTTCGCTGCAAACGCCGAGCAGCGGGCGGATCTCGCTGGCAGGCCTCGGCCGGCTGAACAGGTAGCCCTGCATCTGGGTACACCCGAGCTTGCGCAACACCTCGCGCTGCGCTTCGGTTTCGACGCCCTCGGCCGTGGTGGTCATGTTGCGTGCGGCGGCGATGTTCACCACCGCCTGCACGATCGCCGCCGAGCCGTCGACCTCGATATCGCTGACGAAGCAGCGGTCGATCTTGATCTTGTCGAACGGGAACCGCTTCAGGTAGCTCAATGACGAGAACCCGGTGCCGAAATCGTCGAGTGCGATGCGTACGCCGAGCGCGCGGAGCTGGTGCAGGATCGCGAGCGCGGTTTCGTCGTCATGAATCAGCACGGCCTCGGTAATTTCGATCTCCAGCCGGTCCGGCGATAGCCCGGAGGCGGCGAGCGCGTGGGCGATCCGCAACGCCAAGGTGGGGGACTTCAACTGCACCGGCGAGACGTTGACCGCGAGCCGGATCCGGGACGGCCATGCGGCCGCTTCGGCGCAGGCGGTCTGCATCACCCAATCGCCGAGTTCGTTGATCAGGCCGGTATCTTCGGCGAGCGGGATGAATTCGGCCGGCGACACCATGCCGCGTTCGGGATGCCGCCAGCGCAGCAGCGCCTCGCAGCCGCTCACCTCGTCGTTGCGGAGATCGACCAGCGGCTGGTAGTGGATCTCGAAGCCGCCATCAATCATCGCCTGGCGAAGATCCTGCTCCATGGTGAGCCGGGCCTTGGCGCGGGCGTCCATGTCAGGCTCGAAGAAGCGGTGAGTGCGGCGTCCTTCGGCCTTGGCGCCGTACATCGCCAGATCGGCGCTCTTGATCAACTGATCGAGGTCGGTGCCGTCCTGCGGCGCCAGCGCGATGCCGATGCTGGCGTCGGTCGACAGATGATGGCCGAGGCACTGAAAGGGCTGGCGGATCGCGTCGTGAATCCGCGTTACGAATTCCACCACATCGGTGCGGTCGCCGACGGCGGTCTGGATCACGGCAAATTCGTCGCCGCCGAGGCGCGCGATCAGATCGGTCGGCTTGAGGCAGCCCCTGATGCGGGCCGCGACCGCTTTCAGCAATTCGTCGCCGACATGATGCCCCAGCGAGTCGTTGATGCCCTTGAATTCGTCGATGTCGATATAGAGCAGGGCGAACTGTTCGCCCCGAATGGCGTTTTGAAGTTCACGCTCGATCTGCTCACGGAACAGTACCCGGTTCGGCAGGTCGGTGAGCGCATCGTAATGCGCGAGATGCGCGATCTTTTCGTTGGCGATCCGGCGTTCGGTGACGTCGTCGACGACAGTGACGATGTAGCTCGGCGCGCCCGCGGTGTCGCGGATGACGAGGCGCTTGGAGGTGATGTAGCTCTTGCCCTTCGCCTGACTTTCCCAGACGTGCTCGTCCATGAACAGGCCGGCGCCGGGGGATTGCAGCGCCTTCTCTTCGTCGGCCAGGATCCTGTCGGCGCCGGCCTTCGGAAACACGTCGAACGCGGTCTTGCCGACGATGAGGTCGCGCGAAATGCCGAATTGGGCCTCGGCCACGCGGTTGACCAGCAGATAGCGGCGATCGTGCACGCCCTTCACCGTGATCTGCGAAGGAATGTGGTCGATGATCTCGCGCAGGAAGGTCTGGTTGCGGTCGAGTTCCTGCTCGAGCTTGCAGCGTTCGGTGATGTCCTCCATCGTGGCGACCCAGCCGCCATGCGCCAGCGGTCTGCTGATCGCCAGGAAGGTGCGTCCGTCGGCGCATTGCATGCTGCTCTGGTCGATCCTGCCGCTTGCGATGTTCTGTGTGATTCTGGAACAGAATTCGTCAACATCTCCGGAGAAGGACCCGGTGTCCGTGCGATGCTGCATCAGGTCGCGCAAATGCGCGCCCGGCTTCACGATCTCGGTCGACAGCCCGTACATGTCGATGTAGCGCCGGTTGAAGGTGACGACGCGTCCGGAAGCGTCGTACATCACCAGACCCTGGATCATGTTGTTCAGCGCGGTGTCGAGCTGGCGCCGCTCCGCCTCCAGCCGTTGCTGCGCGTCGCGGCTCTGCCGGGTGATCTGCCGGATGATCAGGAACAGAATAAGTGCGACCACCATCGCCGACAGTGCGGCGGCGACGACCAGGAATCTGGTTTGCTCGCGCCAGTCTGCCAGTGCGGCGGAGACCGTATTGGTCGCGATCACGACGCCCGGAAAATGTTCCAGGGGCGCCGCGGAGCCGAGCCGGTCGGCACCATCGATCGGACTGAGCGTGCGGAGCGTCTGGGCGCCGCCGCGGGTCAGGACGCGCTGCAGCAATGGTGCGTTCTTGAACTTCTGCCCGATCATCGAGTCGACGCGCGGATAGCGGGTCAGCAACGTTCCATCGTTGTGAAACATGGAAAGGGTGGCGCCGCTTCCGAGCGCGATGGTTGCAAAGAATTTCTCGTAGTTGGCGGGATTGATGCGTCGCGTCATGACGCCGAGAAAGACCCCGTTGGCTCCGGTCAGTCGATGCGCAATCACGGTGTTCAGACTGCCGTTGACCAGGCTCGGAACCGCCTCGGTCAGGATCGCCGGCGCCTGCGGGTCGGATTTGAAAGTCTGAAAGTAGGCGCGGCCGGAAATGTTGAGCGCAGGCAGGGGTGACGGCCTCGACCAGTTGATGATCGCGCCATCGGCGTCGAAAATCGAAATGTCGCCCAGATACGACAGCGCGACGCCTTTGGACCTCAGGATTTCCTGGGCATCGAGACTCGCGACCCGGTATCTGAACATCACGGGCGACTCGATATCGGAGACGCGCAGCCGCACGATGGTGTCGGCCGCAATCGCGTCGGAGTCCTCGAATTGCTGGTCGAAGTGGCGGGCGAGCAGCTGGACGGTGTTCTCCAGTTCGCGCTCGCTATTGAGCAGCGCGCGCTCGCGGAATTCGGCGGTCATCATGATCGTGCCGACGAAGATCGCCGCGACCAGAAGTCCGCCGCAAAAGGTCAGCCACAGCACCGGCCCCCGGATCGTCGCGGCCAGATGCCGTCCGACCGCCCGGGCCCGGGCGCTGATGCCCCGCACGTAATGAAAGAGATCGCGCATTCCCCCTTCTCCCGGGGATAGGCATACAATGCGCGGATATCATAAGCGGTTAGGAAAACCGGTTACCCAAGGCTTAACCGGGCGCTCCCTGGACGAAGTAACGTAGGTCGTCATGCCCGGGCATGACGGCGGTGGTCGAGTTCAGCGCCGATAGCCGCCGCTGCGCGAATAAGCGGGGCGGTTTTCCTGGGCGGGGCGGCTGGTGAGGCTGGCGCGCGCTTCGCTGGCGAGCGGGGTCGCCGGCTTGAGGTCTTCTAGGAAAATCGGCTTCGAGAAGTAAAAGCCCTGCGCGTACCGGATCCTGGTCGCGGCCTGCAGATAGGCCAGCTCCTCGTAGGTTTCGATGCCTTCGGCAATCACGGTCATGCCGAGCGCTTCGCTCAGGGATTCGATCGCCCGCAAGATGCCCTGGCTGCGCGGGCGTTTATGGATGTCGGTGATGAAGGAGCGGTCGATCTTGATCTCGTCGGCGGTAATGTCGGCCAGCGCCGACAGCGACGAATAGCCGATGCCGAAATCGTCGATCGAAATGCCGACGCCGAGCTTGCGGAAGATCGGCAGGATCTCGTCCTGGAAATGGGTCTTGGTGACGAAGGCGTCTTCCGTCACCTCGACCATGAAGCGCTTCGGAAATCCGGTGGCCTCCAGCGCCTGCGCGAACGGCCGCATGAATTCGGGATTGCCGGCCTGCTTGGCCGCGACGTTGATGCTGATCGTGGTGTCGTGGCCGAAGGTCTCGTTGATCAGGTCGATCGACTTGACGATCTCCGCAAGCACCAGATGGGTCAGTTCGTCGATCAGGCCGAGCTCGACGGCCAGATTGATGAAGGTGCCGGGCGCCTGAATCACGCCCTCGTCGTCCTTCAGCCGCACCAGCGCCTCGATACCCTTGACCTCCCTGGTCCTGATATCGACCTTGGGCTGGAAGGCGCAGCAGAAGCGCTTTTCCAGGATGGCCAGTCGCAGCGATTGCTCGACCTTGGTTCGCGCCTGCGCCTCCCGTTCCATGCTGGAATCGAAGAAGACGGCGGCTCCCCTGCCGCTGTTCTTGACGCGGTACATCGCGATATCGGCGTTCTGGCGCAGCACTTCGTAGCTGCGCCCGTGTTCGGGATAAAGGCTGACGCCGATCGAGGTGGAGGCGAAGATTTCGGAATCGTCGATGAAGAACGGCGCCTTCATCCGCTGCAGGATGAAGTCGATGAACTCCGCGACCTCGCTCTCGTTCTGGATCGGGTTCAACAGCAGCATGAATTCGTCGCCGCTGATCCGTGACAGGATATCGGATTCGCGAAGATCGAGCCCGAGCCGCTTCGCCATCTCCACCAGCAGCGCGTCGCCGATCGCGTGGCCGTAATAGTCGTTGATGTGCTTGAAATTGTCGACGTCGAGAAAGGCCAGCGCGAAATGACCCTGACCGTTGTCGTGCTGCAGAAGACTGTTGACGCGATGTTCGATCACGCGGCGGGTCGCCAGGCCGGTCAGTTCGTCGTAATAGGCCGAGCGGAACAGCTGATCCTCGAATGCCTTCTGCTCGGTAATGTCGGCGGAACTCGACAGCAGGAAGTTGCGATCGGCGATCCGCACCGGCCGGTGCGACGTCAGAAACACCTGTTTGGTCTCGTCGCTGGTGACAGCTTCCTCCAGAACCGCCGCGCGGCCGGAACGAAGCAATTCAAGGCAGGTCTCGCGACGGTCGTCGGCTTGCGAAGATGACGATGCGGCGGCCGTCATTCGCAGCAAGGCCATGGCGGCTTCGTTCGCCAGCAGAAATTCGCCGCGCTCATCCTGGACCGTGACGCCGGCCGGAAGCAACCTGAAGACATCCCGCAGGATGTTCAATTCGGAATCGATGGCGCTTTCATTTCCGGCCGGAATCGGGGCCGCCTGAAAGTGGTGTTTATAGGGATTGTGCATGGTGCCGGAGTCTCGCAAAGCCCCTTCTAGGTTTGGTTAAGTGGTACTGTGAAAAGCCGTGACAGTGGTAAGAGTCGACGCTTTCCGGCGCGGTCGCGGCGATCGTCATTAACAGAACCTCAATGCCGCTCACCTTGGGCTTGCGATCACGGTTGCAGTTCGCGGGATAAGTGTAGCGATTCGAACCAGCGCAACAGTTGCGCTCAGTTCGCCGGGATATGGCACTGCATCGTGCAGTGGACGCCGGTCTTCAGGAAACGGATCTCGGTCTTGCCGTCGAACGCGCGCAGTGCCGACTGCAACAGCTTGGTGCCGAAGCCGGCTGCCCCGATTTTTTCGATCGAAGGCCCCTCGGTCTCGTCCCAAGTCACGTTGAGGCGGTCGCCCGACATCGACCAGGACACCTGCAGCAGCCCGCGTGGGGAGGAAAATGCGCCGTATTTTCCGGCATTGGTGGCCAATTCGTGAAAGATCAGCGCCAGGCTGACCGCCAGCTTGGCCGGAAGAAACAGCGGATCGCCGTTCAGATTGAACCGGACATGGCCGTAAGGTCCGAGCTCCGAGCGCAGCAAGTCGTTGATATCGCAGCCGCTGCCGTCGACCCGCGTGATCAGGTCGTCGGTCGCCGACAGCGCGCGGATGCGGTGATCGATGCTGTCCCAGATCTGCGGCTGGTCCTGCAGCACCTGATGCAGCACGGCGTGGATCGTCGAAGTCTTGTTTTTCAGCCGGTGCTGCAACTCGTCGACGACGAGCTTGCGGTATGCCTCCTCCTCGATCAGGCGTTTCGAGATTTCCCGTTGCTGGGCCACGATGGTCCGGTAGTGCTCGACACCCCAGATGGTGAGGACGCATACCGCCCAGAAGATCAGCAACAGGGCGAACCTGGCGGAATCGGCCAAAGCGCCGCTGAAATTGATGATGACGCCGAGCATCCCACTGGCGATGGCGGCTCCGATGCCGATCCGCGAGCCGCCGACCGCGGTCGCAAAGAATACCGCCGGGAAGTACGGCGTGAAGAAGACATCGGGGCGGATCTGGGCCAATCCCCACCGCGCCACGGTCGCCAGCGCCAGGCAGACGACCGCAAAGCCCATGCTGAAAAGCGGCGAGGGCTGGGAAATTCCCTGCCAGCCGCGCCTGAACTCGTCGATCAATTTGGTCATCGTTGTTGTCACTTCACGTGATCAGCGAATCCAAAATAAGGCCGACCCTGACGGAAATCCGGGATTTCTCCGTGATCGGGCGCGGCAAGCCGGTTGGCGGCGGACGATCCGGCGGGAACCGGTGCGCTTGCGTTGTTGCCGGCGGACGGGAATATTGGCTTCAACGATCAACGGGAGATAACGACATGGGACGGCTGGACGGCAAGGTTGCGGTAATCACCGGCGCGACCAGCGGTATCGGATTGCATACCGCGGAAATCTTCGTCGCCGAGGGCGCGAAAATCGTGATCGCCGGGCGCCGCGCGCCCGAGGGCGAGGCGCTGGCAAAGAAGCTCGGCGCCAATTGCGTCTTTCGCCAGACCGACGTCACGGTGGAAGCGCAGATGCAGGCGTTGATTGCGCTGTCGGTCGAAAGATTCGGCCGCATCGATTGCCTATTCAACAATGCCGGCGGTCCGGCGCAGACCGGCGGCATCGAGGGGCTCGATGTCGACCGCTTCGACGCTGCGATGGCAACGCTGGTGCGTAGCGTGATGCTCGGCATGAAACACGCCGCCCCCTACATGCGCACGCAGGGTTTTGGCAGCATCATCAACAACGGCAGCATCGCCGGCCGGCTGGCCGGCTTTTCGTCGTCGATGGTTTATGGTGCGGCGAAGGCGGCGGTGATCCATCTCACCAAATGCGTGGCGATGGAACTCGGCGAGTCCAACGTTCGCGTCAATTCGATCTCACCCGGCGCGATCGCGACCGGCATCTTTGGCAAGGCGCTGGGCCTGTCGGTGGAGGCCGCCGAAAAGACCCCGGCGGTGATGCGCGAGGTCTACAAATCAGCGCAGCCGATTCCGCGCGCCGGTTTGCCCGAGGATATCGCGCACGCCGCGGTGTTTCTCGCCAGCGACGAATCCTCCTTCATCAACGGTCACGATCTTGTCGTCGATGGCGCGATCACTGGCGGCCGCAACTGGAGCCAGCAGCAGCAGGGCTATGTCGCTCTGCGCAAGGCGTTCGATCAGGGCGCGGGGTAGATTCTCGCAACATCATTACGAGCCAACGGGTCGCGCGAATGCGCGCCCGATGACAGGCTCGGCGAAGCAATCCATCTTGCCACGCAAAGAAAGAATGGATTGCTTCGTCGCTTCGCTCCTCGCAATGACGGTGGGGCTTTGAGCTAGGCCAGGGAGAAAAAAATGTCAGCAACGTTTCGACCGGCATCGACAGCCGATTTCCGTCCGTTCTATCTCGCCGTCATCGCCGGTCTCGCCTGCGCTCTTGTCATCGGCAAGGCGTTGCCGTCGACGATGGACGCGATCTCGGCGATCGTCGAACCGCTCTGCGCCAGCAGCGATCCCGCCGGCTCGACGCTCGATACCGTCGAGCCGATCGCTTCCCATGCGCTGCCGAACGTGCCGGGCAAGCGCGTGACGATCGTGCGCGTGTTCTACGGCCCCGGCGGGTTTACCCGCGCGCACCGGCATGCCGGCTCGGTCACCGCCTACATCACCAAGGGCGAAATCCGCTCCCAACTCGCCGGCGGCCCGGTCGAAACCTTCAAGGTCGGCCAGTCGTTCTTCGAGCCGCCCGGCGCCACGCATCTGGTCTCGGCCAACGCCAGCAACACCGAGCCGGCGGAGCTGATCGCGGTATTCGTCGCTGACGAGGGCGCGCAGCTCACGACATTTGTCGAATAGCGATACGCCTCGCCCCCGCGGCTCATGGAACCGACCGGCGGCGTCCGGTAGGGTCGTTCGACGATAGCGCGGAGCGACAGGCATGGACGCAAGGCTCGAAGGAAAACTGCGGTTGCTCGCCATCGTCGTTGCGGGCGGTGCAATCGCAGGGCTCGTCTTCAACGCCCCTCAGTGGAACGCGGCTCTTGTCGGAATGGCCTACGGGATGCTGATGAGCGGAACGCTCGGGGGAATGGAGTTGTTCGTTCTGGGCGGGCCATTCCGTGCATGGCTCAGCGGTCTGTCCTTTACCGTGAATTTGATCACGCGCAGTGCTATCTACGTTGCGATTATCGCGTTTCTGCAATGGCTGCAGCTTGGCGAGTTCGTTGTCGGGATACCCGCCGAAACGTCCGTCAAGACGTTCTGGTACGGCTTTGCCTATTCGGCGATTCTGTCGATCTTGTTCAATCTGGTTTTCAGTATCACCAACCTTATCGGCGGCCGGACGTTCGTGAACTTCATTACCGGGCGTTATCATGCGCCGGTCGAGGAAAACCGCTTCGTGCTGTTTGTGGACATCGCGGGATCAACCGGACTGGCTGAACGGCTGGGCGGGATTGGCATCCATCGCTTTCTCGATCGCACCTTTCGGCTGCTCACAATTCCGGTGGTGGACTATCGCGGCGAGGTCCTCAACTATGTCGGCGACGAAGTCATCGTGACCTGGCCGGAACGCGTCGGCGCGCTCGATTGCCGTCCGCTACGGTGTTTTTTGGCCATGCGGGATGAACTGTCGCGGGCTGCCAGCCAATTCGATCGCGAATTTGGTGCGGTGCCCAGGATTCGCGGCAGCCTGCATTTCGGGCCGGTGATCGTCGGCGAGATCGGCGACGTCCGACGCGCGATCGTCTTCAATGGCGATGTGATGAATACCGCAGCGCGGCTGGAAGAACTCAGCCGAAACGTCGATGGCGGCTTTCTCGCGTCCCGCGCGGCGATGGAGCAGTTCGGTTCGGCGCCGCCCGTTTCCCGTTCGCGAATTGGGGCAGCTTCCGATTCGCGGACGGGCCGACGGAATCGACGTGGTCGGTATCGATGCGCCGGTCCCGGCGCAGCTCACACCGGCTTGATCACCACGCGCAGTCCGTCGCGCGGCTTCGGGATCGGCCAGATCTGCCAGTCGGGCTTGTAGCCGGGCTCCAGCGAGACGCTGAGATTCTGCAGGAAATGCCGCGTGAAGCATTTGGCCTGCATATAGGCGAAGTGCAGGCCGAGGCACATATGCGCGCCGCCGCCATACGGCACCCAGGCAAAGCGATGGCGGTTGCGCTGCGCCTCGTCGGTGAAGCGAAGCGGATCGAATTTTTCGGGCTCGGGCCAGATGTCAGGCATGTGGTGGGTGAACAGCGGATTGATGCCGACCATCGTGCCGGCCGGAATCGCGTAGCCCTTGAAGGTGAAATCGCGAATCGCGCGGCGCGGCATCGAGGGGACCGGCGGTTTCAGCCGCAACGCTTCCTTGAAGGCCATCTCGGTCAGCGGCATGGCTTCGAGATTGTCAAAACTCGTCGGCGCATCCGCGGCGACGCCGAGGCTTGAAACCTCGTCGCGCAGCTTTTGCTGCCACTCCGGATGGGCGGCCAGTTCGCCGACAAACGACGTCAGCGACGAGGTCAGCGTGTCGTGCGCCGCCATCATCAGGAAACTCATGTGATCGACGATGTCCTGCGTCGTCAGCAGTGCGCCGTCTTCGTGGGTGGCATGGCAAAGCTGCGAGAACAGGTCGTCGCCGCCACCCTTGGCGCGGCGGATCGGGATCTGTTCGGAGAAATAGGCGACGATGCGCTTGCGGCCCCTGACGCCGCGCGCCATCGGCGTTCCCGGCAGCGGTTTGCGGATCACCGCGACTGAGGCGGCCACCATGTCGACAAAGGCATTGGTGATTTCGTCCACCTCAGGGCCGATGCCGGCGCCGAGAAAGGACGTTGCCGCGAGATCGAGCGTGAGCTGCTTCATCGCAGGGTAAAACAGCATCGGTCCCGGCTTCGCCTTCCACTGCGCCACCCGCGCTGCGATGCCGGTGTCGAGCTCGCCGAGATAGGATTTCATCGGACCGGACTTGAAGGCCACCGACAGCGCGCGCCGGTGCAGGCGATGCTCCTCGAAATCGAGCAGCATCAGGCCGCGCGGAAACAACAGCCCGAGAATGCGGCCCCAGCCGAGCGTCGAGGAAAACTGCTTGGTCTGGTCGAACAGCACCAGCTCATTGGCGTCGGGGCCGAGCAGGACGAGGCTGGTCTCGCCGAACAGATGGCTGCGATAGACCAGGCCATATTTGGCGGATTGCCGCTCGACCTGCCCCTTGGGGTCGGCCAGCACATCCAGCGTCTTGCCGATCAGCGGCCAGCCCTCGTCACCTGGAATATGGGTCAGCGAATTGCGCCGCGGCGGGGTGAACGTATAGACGGGGGAGGCCACAGACTGCATCGACATGGCAATTGCTCCGGTTGAACCTCGGGCCGCGAAATATTATCCACCGGGACGGCGGCTTTGTCGCGGCTGAATATTGCCGCGCCGGCCCGTGATAGCCCGGTCAGGTAAATAACTCTTTGTTTCCTTGCCGCAAACAACGGGTGTGCGGGCGGGCCGGCCCCGCAAATCGCGTCACAAAGTCGCGAGGTCGTGATAGGGTGCCCAAAAAATAGAACTGGTCAGGGAGAGCGGAAATGATGGGAATATTTCGGATGCTGGCGGTTGCGATGGTCGCGATCGCAGCGGGATCAACGGCGCAGGCGCAGACCAAGCCGATCGTGACGAGCCTGGGGCCCGATTTCCCCAAGGCCGAAATGTTCATCGGCAACAGCTTCTTTTATTACAATAACGGTCTTCCCGGCCATGTCTCGCTGCTGGAAAAGGCCGCCGATCCCGAGCACAAGCAGGACTACCGCGCCATCATGGTCACGATCGGCGGTTCCGGCTTCGACTGGCACGACGTCGAGAATTATTTCCGGCCCAATGCCATCGGCTACTACGCTTTCGACGAGCAGAACAACGTCGTCTTCTCCAATCGCGACAAGCTTGTTGACGCTGCGGTGTTGATGGATTGCAGCCAGTGCCCGATCCATCCCAAGCTGAAATCGGTCTTCACCGAATATGCGAAGAAGAACAGCGAAATCGTGCGCGCCCATGGCGCGAAGCCGATCTTCTTCATGTCCTGGGCCTATGCCGACAAGCCCGAGATGACGGCGCAACTGGCCGAGGCCTATACGGTCGCCGGCAACGCCAACAACGCGCTGGTGATTCCGGCCGGTCTCGCCTTCGCGCGCGCGATCGCGAAACAGCCCGAGCTCAATCTCTATGTCGCCGACAAGCGTCATCCGAGCCTGGCCGGAACCTATCTGGCGTCATGTGTGACGTTTGCCGCGTTGACCGGCCGCTCGCCGGTCGGAAATAGCTATCTCGCCGGCATCGACCCGCCGACGGCGGCATTCCTGCAGACGGTCGCCTGGGAGACGGTGCAGGATTATTACGGGAAATAAGCTCTAAGACGCTCCACGAAATGAAAACGGCGCGGAGTGCATCCGCGCCGTTCTCTTTTGTCTGAATGCCTTCTCGCTCAAGCCTTCTGTTTCGCCGCCGCCTTCTGCAGGTCCGGCGCGTTGATGGTGGGGATCGCCACCCGGCCGGGGCCGGTGAGCGGCAGCGCTGCGGCGGCTTTTTCGTTTTCCATGATCTTCGCCATCACGGCCTGACCCGCGCGCTCGAACACGGCGCGGTTCTCGATCAGGAAGGTCTGCGACTCCCGCAGCTTCCTGACATAGCCGTTGATCTCCGGGACCACGTAGCGCGCGACCATGTCCCAGCTACGGCGGGTGTTTTCCGGATTGGCCCAGTCATGCACGAAACCGATGATGGTGCCGACGCCGCCGGACACGTCGATCAGGTTCTTGATGGTTTTGACGAGATCGTCGGGCGTGCCGATGGTGGAGGCGGCGTTGGGGCCGCCGGCGGTCTTCTCGACGGCGTCTTCCGGTGAGGAGAACGGTTCGACGCCCGGCCGCTGCAGCGTGCGGACGGTATATTCGTTGTGCCAGCGCATCAGCCCGGGGCCGGCCTCGCGCTCTGCCTGTTCGCGGGTTTCGGCAATGTGCCAGGAGAGCAGCACGCGCCAGTCGGCGCGGCTCACGGTGGTGCCGGCCTTCTTCGCCGCGTCCTCGGCAAAGCCCCACTGCGTCGGCAGCGCCATCAGGCCCTGCGTCGACATCGAGCCGAGCGAGATGATGCCGATGCCGTATTTGCCGGCCAGCGTCATGCCCGACGGCGAGATCTGCGACGCCACCACGCAGGGCATGTCTTCCTGCAGCGGCAGAAGCTGAAGCGCTGCGTCGTTCATGGTGAACCAGTCGCTCTTGGCGGTGACGCGCTCGCCCTTGAACAGGCGGCGGATGATGCCGAGCGCTTCGTCCTGGCGGTCGCGCTGCGTCATCGGATCGATGCCGAGCGTATGCGCATCGGAGGCCAGCGCGCCCGGACCGGAGCCGAACAGCGCACGGCCGCCGGTCATGTGGTCGAGCTGCACCATGCGCTGGGCAACGTTGAAGGGATGATGATAGGGCAGCGAGATCACGCCGGTGCCGAGCTTGATGCGCTTGGTGCGTTCGCCGGCGGCGGCGAGGAACATTTCCGGCGAGGCGATCATTTCCCAGCCCGAGGAATGATGCTCGCCGCACCAGAACTCGTCGAAGCCGAGCGCGTCGATCTGCTCGACGAAATCGAGGTCGCGGCGGAATTGCAGCATCGGATGCTCGCCGATCGGATGATGCGGGGCGAGGAAGGCTCCGAATTTGAGGCGCGCCATGGGGTTTCTCTCCGGATTTATTGTTCTTTGAAAGAGCTCGGGGCCAAACTACGGGGTAGGGGAGAGCAAGGCAATCCTCGAAGCCCGCGGCCCGCGCATGGTTGTCGCGCGAAGGCGGGTGAC
The DNA here is from genome assembly GCF_900099825.1 of Bradyrhizobium ottawaense. Lineage (NCBI taxonomy): Bacteria > Pseudomonadati > Pseudomonadota > Alphaproteobacteria > Hyphomicrobiales > Nitrobacteraceae > Bradyrhizobium > Bradyrhizobium ottawaense. The sequence continues at coordinate 4,082,296 of NZ_LT629693.1, forward strand.
TTACCGTCGTCCGGAATTCCCCGCGGCGCAGGTCGGGCAAGAGGCAGCATATGAAACTGGCAAAACCCCGCATCGATATCGGCTTTGCGACCAACCACGCGCCGGCGGCGCTGGCGTTCTGGCAGAACGAGATCGGCCTGCCGTTCGACCACACCCAGCCGATCCGTCGCGGCTACAAGCAGCATCGCCACGACCTCTGCGGCTCGATCCTGAAAATCAATCAGGTCTATGAGCCGCTGCCGGATAACCCGCCATCGGGCTATCTCGAACTGCTGATCGCGCGCGACGGCATCACCGCGGCGGAACCGATGATGGACCCGGAAGGCAATCGCGTTGCGCTGGTGCCGAAAGGCCTGTTCGGGATCGAGCGCATCGGAATCCGTCTCGGCGTTCGCGACGTCGAGGCGCATCGCCGCTTCTACACGCAAGCGCTTGGATTGAAGGAGGGCAGGCCTGCCGGGGCCGGTGGTGCGATGACATTCCTGGCGGGCGATACGGTGCTGATCGTCGAGCCCGCCGCGGATGCGCCCGACGATGCCGCCTTCGAGGGCAAGGGCTGGCGCTACATCACCTTCCAGGTCTTCGAGGTCGATCGCGAGCACGCCCATGTGCTGGCCCATGGCGGCCGCGAGGCGCGGGCGCCGGTGACGCTCGGAACGACGGCCCGGATCTCGATGGTGCGCGACCCTGATGGCAACTGGATCGAGCTGTCGCAGCGCGCTTCGCTGACCGGTTCGCTGGAGCCGGTCGCGTCGTAGAGCGTTTTCCGAGATTCCGGGTTCGCGCTTTGCGCGCCCCGGAATGACGCCGGCATTTAGTCACCGCGCCATCCGATTCCACGCATCCAGCCCGGCGATCTTGTAGGCCCCTTACCTCTCGGGTAATCGCCGGGATGACCGAAACCTGTACTTGATGCGTGCGACAGATTTCGGACAAGGCCCTCATCCATGCATCAGATCGTTTCAGCTCCGGTCGATTCCTCGCGCCGCTGGTGGGTGCTCGCGACCGTCGTCGCGGCGCAGTTCATGTTCGGGGTCGATGCCTTCATCGTCAATGTGGCGATCCCGACCATTGCGGCCGAGCTGCACGCCAGCGCGGCGCAGATCGAGGCGGTCATCGCCATCTACCTGATCGCCTATGCCACGCTGGTGGTCACCGGCGGACGGCTCGGTGACATCTACGGCACCCGCAACGTGTTCGTCGCCGGTGTCGCGGGCTTCACCGTCACCTCGCTGTGGTGCGGGCTGGCGCAGTCGGGTCCGGAATTGATTGTTGCGCGGCTGGCGCAGGGCGCTACCGCGGCGTTGATGGTGCCGCAGGTGCTGGCCACGATTCATCTGTTGTTCGCGGACGCCTCGCGCGCCCGTGCCTTCGGCATCTACGGCATCGTGCTGGGACTGGCCGGCGCCGCCGGCTTCCTGCTCGGCGGCGTTCTGGTGACGCTGGATCTTGCCGGGCTCGGCTGGCGCGCGGTGTTTTTCGTCAACGTGCCGTTCGGTGCTGTTATCATCGCAGCAGCCCTGAGGATCATGCCGATGGCGCCGCGCCGCGCCGGCACCCGGCTGGATATTCCAGGCTCCATCGTATTGTTTCTCGGATTGTTGTGCCTGATCGGCCCGCTGCTGTTCGGCCATGACGTGGACTGGTCGATCTGGGTCTGGCTGGCGATGGCGGCGGGCGTCGCGATCCTGTTTGCCTTCGTGAAGCTGGAACGCGCGGTTGCCTTCCGTGGCGGCATGCCGTTGATCGATCTCTCGCTGCTGTCGGATGCCGCCTTCATGCGCGGTCTCGCCGCCGTATTCTGTTTCTTCTTCGCCAACCTGTCGTTCTATCTTGTCATGACAATGTTCATGCAGCGGGCGCTGCATATTCCGCCGTTGCAGGCAGGTCTCGTCTTCGTGCCGCTGGCGCTGACCTTCGTGATCGCATCACGTCACAGCAGCGCGCGCGCGCGTCATCGCGGCACGCTGGTTCTGATCGAAGGCTGCTGCGTGCAGATCGCCGGTCTTGCGGCACTGGTGGCGATGGTCGAATCGAGCGGTGCGCCTTCGGCAACGGCGCTTGCACTGGTGCTGACGATCTTCGGTTACGGCCAGGGGCTGGTGATGGCGCCGTTGTCGAGCGCCGTGCTGTCGACCGTGAAACCGGTAAGCGCCGGCGCCGGCTCCGGCATGTACGGTACCACCGCACAGATCGCCAACGCCGCAGGCGTTGCGGCGATCGGCGCGGTGTTCTTTGCGGTTGAATCCGGTCAGTCGGCCCGACTGGCGTTATTGGCCGCATCCGTGCTGTTTGCGCTGTCGATCATCACCTCTGCCGCATTTTTGACCTGGATGCGACGCGCGACCGTGGCAAATTAACGTCAATGGCAAAAAGATGATTCAGTGGAATGACAGCACACGGCCTTTTCATTTTGCAGTGCAGCAACTATCTGGTTTGAGTGACGTTACCAGAGCGGTCACCCCCGTAGGAGCTGCAGCAATTGTCCCTCGCCCAAAACGTCGAATTCATGCGGCAATTTTCGAAGCTAAGCGGCTTCAATGGCTTGGGAGCCTATGGACGCAGCGCGTCCGCCGTCCCGAGTCCGCTGGTCGAAATCGGCCAATTCGGCACCAATCCCGGCGCGCTTCGGATGTTTTCGTTCGTACCGGAGCACCTTCAGCGCGCGCCTGCCTTGGTCGTCGTGCTGCATGGCTGCGGCCAGACCGCGGCCGGTTACGATCTCGGCGCTGGATGGTCGACGCTCGCGAAGCGTTACGGCTTCGCGCTGCTGATGCCCGAACAGCAGGCGTCGAATAACGGCAATACCTGCTTCAACTGGTTCGACCCGGGCGATACCACGCGCGGTCGTGGCGAAGCGGCCTCGATCCGGCAGATGATCGCGCGGATGGTCGTCGAGCACAAAATCGATTCGCGTCGCATCTACGTGACCGGACTTTCCGCCGGCGGCGCCATGGCGTCGGCGATGCTCGCGACCTATCCGGATGTGTTCGCGGGCGGCGCCGTCATCGCCGGCCTGCCGTACGGCATCGCCAGCAATGTGCGGGAAGCGCTCAACGGCATGATGCAGTCGGCGTCGCGTCCCGCGCGCGAACTCGGCGATCTCGTGCGCAAGGCCTCGAAGCACAAGGGCCCGTGGCCGAAATTGTCGGTGTGGCACGGGAGCGCCGACCGCACCGTCAATCCGGCCAACGCCAATGAAATTGTAAAGCAATGGCTCGACGTGCACGGGTTGCCGTCGGCGCCGATGTCGACCGCCGATGTCGACGGCTATCCGCGCGATGTCTGGTGGAATGAAGAGGGTGAGACCGTGGTCGAATCCTACACCATCACCGACATGGCGCACGGCACCCCGCTCGGGCTCGCCGGCGGCAGTGACGAAAGCTATGGCGCCGCAGGCGCGTTCATGATCGAGGCCGGGATTTCGTCGTCCTATCACATCGCGAATTTCTTCGGCCTGACCGAACGCGTCAGCCAGCCCAACGAAGTCGTGAAACCGGACACGAAGAGCGTCGCCAGGCCGGCGCCAAAGCCGGCGGCGCCGGTCGTTCCCTCGGCCGCCACCGCATCTCTGCAGTCACCCGAACTCGCTGCCACGCTGTGGCCGCGGACGACGTTAATTCGTCACGCAAAGCCGCCGCGCACGCCGAAGCGCAACAACATCGACGTCGGCGCCGTCATCACGCGCGCGCTGACGGCTGCGGGATTGATGAAGTAACCACGCGCGGTCGCAGCGTTCAGGCCGCGGCCGTCTCGGCGATCCATTCGATCGGTGTTACCGCGACGTCGCCGCCCTCGGCGGCCTGCCGCGTCTTTTCCGTGTAATGCTTGAAAAAGTCGCGCTGCTGCAGCGTCTTGACCGCCTGGTCGTCGGCGGCCGAAGCGAGGTGGAAATAGCTCGCATCGTCGCGCTGTTTCAGACAGCGGTAGACGATCCGCCCCTTCAGTTCCGGGTCGTTGTCGAGCGCTGTAATGAAGCGGGCAATTTCAGCGTGCCACGCCTCGGTGGTGCCGTTGGCGAACCGGTATCTGATCATGAAATGCTTCACCGATGCCTCCTTTGGTTCTGTCAGGCTGCATCGAACATCTCTGCGCTTGTGCGCATCGGCGCAAGTACGGACAAAAATGTCAGTATGGACATTCTTTCCACGGCTCCTATCCTGATCCCATAAATTGCTCAGGGGAGGCCCGCGATGGCGAAGGCAAGGACGGTGCCGGCCTGTGGTTGTCCGGTCGCGGCATTTCAGAAACTGATCAGCGGCAAATACAAGCTGCGCATCGTCTGGGATCTGAAGGACGGCCCGCGGCGCTATGGCGAAATCCGCACCGGCCTGCTGCGCGGCATGCCCGGCAGCGCCGAGATCGCGCCGCGCGTGCTGAGCCGTGAATTGAAGGCGCTGACCGAGAGCGGATTGATCGATCGCAAGGATTTTGGCGTGGTGCCGCCGAAGGTCGAATACCGCCTGACCCGCAAGGGCAGGACGTTCGTACCGGTCGTCGCCGCGATCAAGGACTGGGGAACGCGGCACCTCGCAGAGGCGCGCGCGCCCGAGATGGTTGCGGCGGAGTAGCGGAACATATTTCTCGTCATCGCGAGGAGCAAAGCGACGAAGCGATCCATTCTTTCTTTGTGCGGCAAGATGGATTGCTTCGTCGCTTCGCTCCTCGCAATGACGCGGAACCTTTCACATCTCGCCTGTCAGGAACGGGTTGGTTAGCCGCTCCTGGCCGATGCTGGAGCCGGCGCCGTGGCCACAGATGAAGCCGACATCGTCGCCGAGCGGCAGCAGCTTTTCCTTGATCGAGTTGATCAGCGTGGCGTGGCTGCCGCCGGGCAGGTCGGTGCGCCCGACCGAGCCGTTGAACAAGACGTCGCCGACATGGGCGAAGCGCAATTCCTTGTTGAAGAACACCACGCTGCCCGGCGAATGGCCGGGGCAATGCAGGACGTCGAAGGTGAGGTCGCCGATCGAGACCTGTTCGCCCTCGTCGAGCCAGCGGTCGGGCCCGAAATTGCGCACGCCGGTCATGCCAAAACGCTCGCCGCTCGAGACCACATTGTCGAGCAGGTACTTGTCGGCGATGTGCGGGCCCTCGATCTTGACCTGCAGCGCATCGCGCAATTCGGCGGCGCCGCCGACATGGTCGATATGGCCGTGGGTCAGCCAGATCTTTTCGACGGTGACACCGGTCTGCTTGATCGCTTCCAGAATCTTGGGAACGTCGCCGCCGGGGTCGATCACCACGGCCTTCTTGGAGGGCTCGTCCCAGATAATGGTGCAGTTCTGCTCGAACAGCGTCACCGGCACGATGATCGCGCCGGCCTTCGGCTGGGTCTCGGTGGATGTCTCGGTGTGCTGTGTCATGGCGGCAGATTGCCGATTTTTGGCGTCCCGCCAAGCGGAGAATCTCGCTTTTGGCGCGGAACTGGGCTGCGAACTGCCATGGCCGCGTTCCAAGGGGTGAACCTGCGAGGCGCTTGGGCGTTGCCTCGCGCAACCGTTTTAAGGGCAATTCCGGGATGGATCACGGTAACAAGGACTGGTGGCGGCACGGCATTTTCTATCAGATCTATCCGCGCTCGTTTCAGGACTCCGATGGCGACGGGGTCGGCGATATCAATGGCGTGATCGCACGCCTGCCCTATTTGAAGGCGCTCGGCATCGATGCGGTCTGGCTGTCGCCGATCTTTCCTTCGCCGATGGCGGATTTCGGCTACGACATTTCCGATTACACCGGCATCGATCCGCTGTTCGGCACCATGGCGGATTTCGATGTGCTGGCGACGGCCGTGCACGAAAGCGGCCTCAGGATCATCCTCGATCTCGTGCCGAACCACACCTCCGACCAGCATCCCTGGTTTGCCGAGGCGCGGAGCGGGCGCGACAACCCGAAACGCGACTGGTACGTCTGGCGCGATCCGGCGCCGGACGGCGGGCCGCCCAACAACTGGCTGTCGGAATTCGGCGGCAGCGCCTGGCAGTACGACGAAGCCACCGGGCAATATTACTACCACGCCTTCCTCGCCGCGCAGCCCGACCTGAACTGGCGCAATCCCGAGGTACGCGAAGCGATCTACGACGTCATGCGGTTCTGGCTGCGCAAAGGCGTCGACGGGTTTCGCGTCGACGTGATCTGGCACCTGATCAAGGATTCCCAGTTTCGCGACAATCCGCCCAATCCGCATTTCGTTGAGGGGCGGCCGCCGCACGAGAAGATCCTGACGCAATATTCGACCGATCAGCCCGAGGTGCACGAGGTGATCGAGGAGATGCGGCGCGTGATCGACGAATTCGACGACCGCGTTCTGATCGGAGAGGTCTATCTGCCGCTGCAGCGCCTTGTCGCCTATTACGGCAACAACCTCGCCGGCGCCCAGATGCCGTTCAATTTCGCGCTGCTATCGACGCTATGGAGCGCGCGCTCGATCGAGCGCATCATCGCCGACTACGAGCACGCCTTGCCGCCTGGCGCCTGGCCGAACTGGGTGCTCGGCAATCACGATCGCCCGCGGATCGCGAGCCGGGTCGGGCAGGATCAGGCGCGGGTCGCCGCCATGCTGTTGCTCACGCTGCGGGGCACGCCGACGCTCTATTACGGTGACGAGATCGGGATGCATCAGGTCGCCATTACCCCCGATCAGGTGCGCGACCCCTTTGAGAAGAACGATGCCGGGCATCGGGGTCGGCCGCGACGGTTGCCGCACGCCGATGCAGTGGGACGCGAGCCCGCATGCCGGATTTTCGACGTCGAGCACGTGGTTGCCGGTAGCCGACGATTACGTCCACGAGAATGTGGTTAATCTCGAATCCGATACCGGTTCGATCCTCAATTTCTACAAGGCGCTGATTGTACTACGCAAGCAACTGCCGCAACTGGTGACGGGCAGCTACGAGCCGGTCGCGGCGCAGGGCGACATTCTGCTGTATCGCCGCGTTGGTGAGGGCGGCGCTGTTGTCGTCGCGCTCAATCTCGGCGCCGAACCGGTTTCGATTTCGTCGAGTTCGATCGGCTTTGGCCGCGAAATCCTGCTCTCGACCTTCTTGGATCGGCACGGCGAGCGGGTCGAAGGCGCGCTCGATCTGCGCGCCAACGAAGGCACAATTCTGGGGCCGCCGGCTCACGCCGGGTGACCGGCTTTCCCGCTGGCGTCAACATCGATGTCGCTGCGTTTCAGGAGGTAATCGAGGCCGCCGACGCGGTACCAGCGGTAACCATAGGCTTCGAGCAGAAGGGTGTGCCGATCCTTGTCGTTGGCACGGCTGTGATCTTCCGTCAGCAGATTGACCAGAAGCCGGCCGGCCTCGCCGGGAAGCCCGACCGAGAATGAGACTTCCCGCGGCTTTTCGTCGAGATTGTGCACGAACAGCACCGAATTGTTGCGCCAGTCGTAGCGGAGGACGAGCACCGCGGGATCGCGCGTCGCGATCACCTTGAAATCGCCCCAGCCGACCTCAGGGACTTCCTTGCGCATCCGGATGATGCGTTCGGTCCAGTTCAGCATCGAGTTCGGATCACGCCGCTGCTTCGCGGCGTTGACGTGCTCGTAGCCGTACGGTCCCTTGTCGATGACGGGTGAACAGGGCTTGTCGCTTTCGGTAAATCCGGCGTGCGGCTCCGTCGACCACTGCATTGGCGTCCGTGCGCAATTTCGTTCCGGCAGGTCGAGATTGTCGCCCATCCCAATCTCGTCGCCGTAGCGAATCACCGGCGTGCCCGGCAGCGTGCACATCAGGCTGTAGGCCAGTTCGAGCCGCCGGCGGTCGCCGCCGAGCATCGGGGCGAGCCTGCGGCGGATGCCGCGGTTGTAGAGCTGCATGTTCTTGTCGGGGCCGAACGCCCCGAACACGGCCTCTCGTTGCGGCTTGGTCAGCCGCCCGAGATCGAGCTCGTCATGGTTGCGCAGGAACAGCCCCCATTGCGCGGTCGCAGGCCGCGGCCTCGTCGCGGCCAACGCCTTGGCCAGCGGCCGGGTGTCGGCGGAAGCCAGCGCGTAGAACAAATTCTGATTGACGTGGAAATTGAACATCATGTGCATGCGGTCGCCGTCGCGGCCGAAATATTCCATGTCGGTTTCCGGCAACACATTGGCTTCGGCCAGAATGATGGCGTCGCCTTGCCGCCATTGCAGGAATTCGCGAAACGCCCGCAGCATGTCGTATTGCTCGACCGGTTTGCGAACCTTGGCGCCCTTGGTCGCGATCACGAACGGCACGGCGTCCATGCGGAATCCGGAGACGCCGAGCTGGATCCAGAATCCCATGATCTTCAGGATTTCAGCCTGCACATGCGGGTTCGAGGTATTGAGGTCGGGCTGGAAATCGTAGAAGCGATGGAAGAACCAGGCGCCGGCTTCCTTATTCCGGGTCCAGGTCGATTTCTGCACGCCGGGAAACACCATGCCGGTGTTGGCGTTGGCAGGCCGTTTGTCGGACCAGACATACCAGTCGCGATAGGGCGAGTCCTTCGATTTGCAGGCGTCCTTGAACCAGGCGTGCTGGTCGGAGGTATGGTTGACGACGAGATCGATGATGATCCTGATGCCGCGCTGCTTGCAGCCATGGGCGAACTCGACAAAGTCGCCGAGCGTGCCGTAGCGCGGATCGACGCCGTAATAATCCGCGATATCGTAGCCGTCGTCCTTGCCGGGCGACGGTTGAAACGGCATCAGCCAGATGGCGGTGATGCCGAGCCCGTGCAGATAATCCAGCCGCCGCAGCAAGCCCTTGAAATCGCCGACGCCGTCGCCGTTGGCGTCCATATAGGTGCCGACGGAAAGGCAGTAGATGACGCCGTTCTTGTACCAGAGATCGTCGATCACCAGGCAGCCCTCATCGATCCGCCATTCCCGGCGGCCGTTGGGATAATAAGCGAGGGTGCGTCGGGTTCCGCCGGCTTGCCGTTGTCGTCACGGCCAGAACAGCGCCGGCCATGACGACGGGAGCGAGATTGGCCTACCGCTTGATCTGTGCCTTCAGCGTATCCTCGACGACGCGGTCGAACGATGACGCCTTGGGCGACGCTTTGGCGCGCTGTTCGGCAACGTATGTGTCGCGCTGGGCCACCAACGCGCCGAGCTTGTCGTTGAGCGCCTTGCGCTGGCTCATCTGCCTGTTGACCTCGTCGAGGCGTTGCTCGGGTTTCATCGCCCGTAGATTGTCGGGCAGGTCGTCGTCCTTGATCGCGGAAAGGCTGTTGCGGCCGGCGCCGATGTCGGCGACGAGATCGCCGCCGCCGGTGACGGCTTCCGAGGTCGATCGCGCGCGCTTGTTGATATAGCTCGCCATCTCCGACGCCTGTGACGGGGCCGCGGCCGCCACCTTCGACAATTGCTGGGTCTGGTCTTCGGTGCGCTTCTGCAAGGCGCGCGGGCCGTAGGGGATCACGGTGCCGTTGATCTCCCGCTGCAGGATGATGATGTCCTGGTCGAACGGTGTCTCGATCACCACGATCTGTCCGCCGTCCTGCGGGATCGGAATGAAGCGGCCGTTGCCGTTCCGGGCGATGTCGCGCCATACCCGCTCGGTATCGGCGGCGTTGCCGGCGAGCACCGCGTTGACGATGATGTCCTTCTGTTTCGCCACCGACAGCGTCACCGGATATTTGGTGTCCTGCGCGTAGTCCATGTGCGGCGGCGCGTCGCCGACCAGGAACACGATCCGCCTGGTGTCGCCGCCCTGGGTCCATTGCAGTTTGTTGACGGCGACGTCGAGCGCCTCGTTGACGCTTTCCGGCCAGTCGCCGCCGCCGTGCGCCTTGAGCTCCAGCAGATTGGCATAGAGATCCTGGATGTCGGTGGTCAGCTCGACCTTCCTTGTGACGTAGTCGTCGCCGACGTCGCGATAGGCGACGAGGCCCATGCGGATATCGGCATCAGGATTGGAGTCGACGATGGCGGTCGCGATCGACCAGATCTTGCGCTTGGCGCCTTCGATCAGCCCGCCCATCGAACCCGTTGTGTCGAGCACGAACGCGACTTCGACCGTGGGTTTGGCTGATGCGGCCGACAGCCCGGCGGACAGGGGAAGGGCCGCAAGGGCGATTGCGAGTGAGCGAAGCGTGGTGGATGACGTCATGGTCCTCCTCCAGTGTTTCGTCCCCTGGAACCGAAGGTCCCCCGGCTTCACGGTGGCGTGTGGTCCAAAACAAGGCGGGCCGAGGTCGGATTTGTGGCTGGCTGACGCGTGATCCGGCGCCGGTTTTCCGAAAGTTCAGGCGCAACGAGCGGCCGTGGACGGCTGTCGGACGGTCCGGAATCGGTTAAGGTTCGAGCGCATGGAATCGCCCGCCCGCCAGATCGGCCTCGTGCCGCCGCCGGATGGCCGCCAGTCGGAAACGGCGCTGGCGGTCGCGCGCGGCACGGCGCGGCTGTTACGGTCGTTGGGCTTTTCCTGCATCAGCGAATTGCCGCTGCCGTCCGGCCGGCGCGCCGACTTGGTGGCGCTGAACGACCGCGGTGAGATCTGGATCGTCGAGATCAAGTCATCGGTGGAGGATCTGCGCGCCGACCAGAAGTGGCAGGACTACCGGATGCATTGCGACCGGCTGTTCTTTGCCTTCACGCAGGATCTGCCGTGCGAGATCTTTCCTCAAGACACCGGCCTGATCATCGCCGACGCCTATGGCGCGCATCTGCATTGCGAGGCGCCCGAGCACCGGCTGCCGGCGCCGACCCGCAAGCTGATGACGGTGCGCTTCGCGATGGCCGCGGCGCAACGGATCAACCGGCTAGTCGATCCGCAGGGGCATGGGGAGTTTTAGGGTAAGGTTCGTTACCTTGTCATGGCCGGGCTTGTCCCGGCCGTCCACGTCTTTGTCTGCAAACGCGAGAACGTGGATGCCCGGGACAAGCCCGGGCATGACGGAGAGATATTCGGCAGATGAAACCGATCAGCGCGGCGCGCGCTTGGCCAGGATGCGCTGCAGGGTGCGACGGTGCATGTTGAGCCGCCGCGCGGTTTCAGAGACGTTGCGGTTGCACATCTCGTAGATGCGCTGGATGTGTTCCCAGCGCACGCGGTCCGCCGACATCGGATTCGACGGCAGTTCGGATTTTTCGGTGCCGCTGGCGAGCAGGGCCGCGACGACGTCGTCGGCGTCCGCGGGCTTCGAGAGATAATCCACCGCGCCCATCTTCACGGCCGTGACCGCGGTGGCGATGTTGCCGTAACCGGTCAGCACGATCGCGCGCGCCTCGGGGCGCTTGCGCTTCAGCGCCGACACCACGTCGAGGCCGTTGCCGTCGCCAAGCCGCAGATCCACCACGGCAAAGGCCGGTGCGGCGCGGCCGATCTGGGCGAGACCGTCGGATACGGTGTCGCAAGACGTCACCGCGAAGCCACGGGTCTCCATCGCGCGCGACAGGCGCTCCAGAAACGGCTTATCATCCTCGACGATCAGGAGCGTGCGGTCGGTGTGATCGTTCAGTTCGGCGATGGCGTTCAAGGTCTGGTATCCCTGTGTTGCGGACCACTAAGATATGGCGTGGCAAGGTGGCGCTGCCAAGGCCGCCTATAGTCGGACGGCGGTGCCATCCCCGATGCCAGGAACGATTCAAGTACGGTTTCAGGAACGGTTCTAGGTCTCGGTTCCGCCCGCTGCTTCATCCGCCTCGAAGCGATCTCGCGGCCAGGCGATCTGCACCACGGCGCCGTGATCGGGAAAGATCCGGTTGGTAAACGACACCTTGGCGCCGGTGCGCTCAAGCAGCGTGCGGGCGATGAACACGCCGAGTCCAAGCCCGGAATGCCCGTTTTGGGCCTCATCCGCGCTCGGGCGCCGCGATAAATAGGGCTCGCCGATCCGTTTCAGCATGTCGGGCGCGATACCCGGCCCGTCGTCGGAGATCACGATCTCGACGCTGTCGGCATTCCACCACGCGTTCACCTCCACCGTGGTCCGGGCAAAATCGACGGCATTTTCCAGGATGTTGCCGACGCCATAGAGGATCGCCGGGTTTCGCGCACCGACCGGCTCGCGCGCGGCTGCGACAGCAAGCCGCACCTTGATCGCAACGCCGAAATCGCGATGCGGCGCCACCGTTTCCTCGATCAGCGTCGACAGCGGCATGCGGTCGAACGGCGCGCCGGAGGAGGAAAGCTGGGTGATCTTGGCCAGAATGTCGCGGCAGCGCTGCGCCTGCTCGCGCAGGGTTTTCAGGTCGGCGGCAAGATGATCGTTGTCTTGAACGGTCTTCTCCAGCTCGCGCGAAATCAGGAAGATCGTCGACAGCGGAGTGCCGAGTTCATGCGCGGCGGCGGCGGCCAGGCCGTCGAGCTGGGTCAGATGCTGCTCGCGCGTGAGGACCAGTTCGGTCGCCGCCAGCGCGTCGGAAAGCTTGCGGGCCTCCTCGGTGACCTGGAACGCATAGAGACTGGTGACGCCGATGGCGAGCAGGATCGAGAGCCAGACGCCGAGCAGATAGATCGGCGGCAGCACCAGCGGGTCGTCGCTGTCCCATGGCAAGGGCAGATGGAAGAATACCAGCGCCGAGGCGCAGGCGACCGCGAGGATGCCGAGCGCAATCGTCAGCCGGATCGGCAACGCCGTCGCCGAAATCAGGACAGGCGCCAGGAACAGGAATGAAAACGGGTTCTGCAGCCCACCGGTGAAGAACAGCAGTCCGGCGAGTTCAACGATGTTGAGCGCGAGCAGGGCTGCGGCGTAAACCGGTTCCAGCCGCTGCATCGGGTTGAACACGATCTGCAGCGCCAGGTTGAGCAGCGCCGAGAGGCCGACAATGGCGACACAGGGAATGACGGGGACGTCGAATTCCAGCCCCTGCGCGACAATGAAAATGGCGGCGAGCTGGCCGAGTGCGGCGAGCCAGCGCAACCGCAATATCGTATCCAGACGGACATAGCGGTGTGGATTTCGGAAGTCGGAGGCGGCAACGTCGGTCATTACGCGAGTTTACCTGCGCGGGGGCACGATCACAAATTCGCGGGATAGGGCAGTGTGTCACGCCGGGCTGTTGTCCACGTCTTGCGCTGGCCGCCGCGATGCCGCAATGAACGAGCCGAAATGGTCAATAGCGACGCAGTAACAGCATCATCGCCCACTGCCGCTCCACCCGAGACGGCCGCGATCGACGTCGCGCATCTGGTCAAGCTCTACAAGACCACCAGGGCGGTGGACGGTGTCACGTTCAGGATCGGCCCCGGCAGCATCACCGGCCTGCTCGGCGGCAACGGCGCCGGCAAGACCACGACGATCGCCATGATCATGGGGCTGGTGCTGCCGACATCGGGCCGAATCCAGGTGCTCGGCCATCCGATGCCGGAAGCGAGCGCCGAGGTGCTCGGCCGGATGAATTTCGAAAGCCCCTATGTCGACATGCCGATGCGGCTGACGGTCCGGCAGAACCTCACCATTTTCGGCCGGCTCTATGCGGTCGAGAATCTGCGCGAGCGGATCGAGCAACTCGCCGCCGACCTCGATCTCAACGACTTCCTCGACCGCGCCAATGGCAAGCTCTCGGCCGGGCAGAAGACCCGCGTCGCGCTGGCGAAGGCGTTGATCAACCAGCCGGAGCTGTTGCTGCTCGACGAGCCGACGGCTTCCCTCGACCCCGACACGGCCGACTGGGTGCGTCAGCATCTCGCCAACTACCGCAAGACCCATAACGCCACCATTCTGCTGGCGTCGCACAACATGCTGGAGGTGGAACGGCTGTGCGACCGCGTCATCATCATGAAGCGCGGCCGGATCGAGGATGACGACAGCCCCGATCAGATCATGGCGCGCTACAACCGCGCCACGCTGGAGGAAGTGTTTCTCGACGTCGCCCGCGGGCGGGTGGCGGAGGGCGCGCCATGAGCGAGATCACCACGCATCGCGGGATTTCGCCGCACCGCATCCATGCGATGGTGCTGCGCTATTGGTATCTGCTGATGTCGTCCTGGCCGCGGCTCCTGGAACTGGTCTACTGGCCGGCGCTGCAGATCATCACCTGGGGCTTTCTGCAGAACTATATCTCGCAGACGTCGGGGTTTTTCGCGCGCGCCGGCGGCTCGCTGATCGGCGCGGTGATCCTGTGGGACATCCTGTTTCGCGGTCAGCTCGGTTTTTCGATCTCGTTTCTCGAGGAAATGTGGGCGCGCAATCTCGGCAACCTGATGATGAGCCCGCTGAAGCCGATCGAATTCCTGATCTCGCTGATGATCATGAGCCTGATCCGGCTTGCGATTGGCGTGATCCCGATGACGCTGCTGGCGCTGTTCTTCTTCCAGTTCAACTTCTTTGCGATCGGGGTGCCGCTGATCGCCTTCTTCTGCAATCTGATCTTCACCAGCTGGTCGGTCGGGATCTTTGTGTCGGGCCTCGTTCTTCGCAACGGGCTGGGGGCCGAGAGCATCGTCTGGACGCTGATGTTCGGGATCATGCCACTCGCCTGCATCTACTATCCCGTCGCGGTGCTGCCGGGCTGGCTGCAATATGTCGCCTGGGCGTTGCCGCCGACCTACGTGTTCGAGGGCATGCGGGCGCTGCTGATCGATCACGTGTTTCGGGCCGACCTGATGGTCACTTCGCTGGCCATCAACGTCGCGTTGTTCGCTGCCTCCTTTGCGATCTTTCTTGCCCTTTTGCGCAGCGCCAAGCGCCACGGTTCGCTGCTAAGCGGGGGTGAATAAGTTCCGCTTTCCCGTGAATTTCCGGGGTTTTCGGCCCTTTGGCCATGTAGAACTACCGATCTGTGCATTGACGCTTAATTACGCATTCGGCAGTATGCTGCGGCGCAAAACAGGGGTCTGAAATCAATGCCGATTGGTGAGTTTGGCGGAGCACCGCCACTGGTGGCCGAAGTCAGTCCGGCGCTTACGACGCCGATGTACTGGATGTACGAAATGGGCCACGCGTCGCTCAATCCTGCACGCGCCGTGACTGACGCCACGAAGATCCTGTTTCAGAACCCGCTCAATCCGTGGTCGCACACCGAGTTCGGCAAATCGATCGCCGCGGCCTGCGAATTGTTCGAACGGACCACGCGCCGTTACGGCAAGCCCGAATGGGGTCTCGACACCACCGAAGTGAACGGCGTGCGGACGGCGGTCGAAGTCCGCTCGATCTGGGAAAAGCCGTTCTGCCGTCTGCTGTACTTCGATCGCAAGCTGACCCGGCCGCTGCGCTCGCCGCAGCCGCGGGTGCTGATCGTGGCGCCGATGTCAGGCCATTACGCGACGCTGCTGCGCGGCACGGTCGAAGCCTTCCTGCCGACGCACGAGGTCTACATCACCGACTGGTCGGACGCGCGGATGGTGCCGCTGACGGAAGGCCGTTTCGACCTCGACGATTATGTCGACTACGTCATCGAGATGCTGCACGTGCTCGGCGGCAACATGCACGTCATCGCGGTGTGCCAGCCGTCGGTGCCCGTGGTGGCGGCGGTCTCGGTCATGGAAGCCGCCAACGATCCCTTCGTGCCGCTGTCGATGACGCTGATGGGCGGCCCGATCGATACCCGCCGCAACCCGACCTCGGTCAACAATCTCGCGGCCGAGCGCGGCATCGAGTGGTTCCGCAACAATGTCATCACCAAGGTGCCGTTCCCGCATCCCGGCGTGATGCGCGACGTCTATCCGGGCTTCCTGCAGCTCTCGGGCTTCATCACCATGAACCTCGATCGCCATACCGACGCCCACAAGGCGCTGTTCAGCAATCTGGTGAAGGGCGACGGCGACCTGGTCGACAAGCACCGCGAATTCTATGACGAATATCTCGCGGTGATGGATCTGACCGCCGAATATTACCTGCAGACCGTCGACGTCGTGTTCGTCAAGCATGCGTTGCCAAAAGGCGAGATGATGCATCGTGGCAAGCCGGTCGATCCGTCGAAAATCCGCCGCGTGGCGCTGATGACGGTCGAAGGCGAGAACGACGACATCTCGGGCATCGGCCAGACCGAAGCCACGCACGCGCTGTGCACCGCGATTCCCGATCATCGCCGCGTGCACTACGTGCAAAAGGGCGTCGGGCACTACGGCGTGTTCAACGGTTCGCGGTTCCGCTCCGAAATCGTGCCGCGGATTTCCGATTTCATGCTGTCGGCGGCCGATACCAAGCCGAAACTGGTCGCTGCCGCTGCTGAATAGCAGCGGTTCGACTGCGTTTTCGTGCGAAGTCGATGTGATCAGCGTCAAAAATCGCGTCCGAACAACAAGCCGCGCGTGTTTTCGGGCGAAGCGGACGTCGTTTCGCGTTGAGAGGACGCGTTCACACCGAAATCAGTATTCGCTCCGATTCAAAGAAGAATCGCAGGATTCCGGCAATCGAATCTGGCTGGTGTCCAAGCCCCTGAATTGATTAAAAGAATCAGGATTCGCAGACGAATCAAGGAATGAGTGTGACCTCAGTGTTTGAGGGTATCCGGCGGTGCCGGTTCCCCCTAAAATTTTTGGTTCCAGCCCCTGCCGGTAGAGGCGGTTTAACCACCAGCCCCTGTATATTGGGCAAATGATTTGTTTTTGCGCCGAGCGATTTCAATGGCGGCGGATATGGCAGAATCCGGGCGATCTCCTGCCCCCCGGACTGTCAGACATGGCTACTCGCGCGCTTCTCTATCGGCGGCCCGCCGAACCCGCGACTCTTATGGTCAAGCATGGCTCGCAATTCTTTGCGATCCGGCTGCGCCGGCACCGCCGCGCGCGGCGCTACACCTTGCGAATACACCCGACCGACCGCGAAGCCATCCTGACCATGCCGCCGCGCGGCAATCTGGTCGAGGCGAGGGAGTTTGCGCAGCTTCACGGCGGCTGGATCGCCGCTCGTCTCGGCCGTTTGCCGAAGGCGGCGCCGTTTCAGGCCGGCACGCTGGTGCCGCTACGCGGGGTGCCGCACCGGTTGGTGCATCGCGCCGGCGAGCGCGGCACGGTGTGGACGGAAACCCGTGACTCCGGCGAGAGGATCCTTTGCGTGGCCGGCGGCGCCGAACACATGGACCGGCGGGTCCATGATTTTCTCAAGCGCGAAGCGCGCAAGGACGTGCACAAGGCCTCGCTGGCTTATGCCGAAGCGCTCGGCGTCAAGGTCAAGCGGGTGTCGCTGCGCGATCAATCGAGCCGCTGGGGTTCGTGCACCTCGGCCGGCTCGCTGTCGTTTTCGTGGCGGCTGATCCTCGCGCCGCCCTACGTGCTGGACTATCTCGCGGCCCATGAAGTCGCGCATCTCGTCGAGATGAACCACTCGGCGCGGTTCTGGAAGGTCGTTGCCAGAATTTGCAATCACGTCGAGCGCGCCAAGAGCTGGCTCGATACCCACGGCAACGACCTGCACCGCTACGGCATCCAGGACTGAGCGAAGCCTGTCGCGAATATAGCTGTCGTCGCCCGGCTCGACCGGGCAATCCAGTATTCCAGAGACGTTCGGGTAGAATCGAGAAGCCGCGGCGTACTGGATACCCCGCTTTCGCGGGGTATGACGTTCAGTGCTGAACAATAGTCCTATCGGCTACCGATTGCCGCCGAACACCCGCTCCATCAGCCAGCCATCCAGTCCAGCCGCGGCTTCCGGGCGTGCGGAGGGATTCGGCGGCGCCGAGGTCCGTACCGGCTGCGGTTGCCGGTAGCCGCCGCCTGATGGCAACGGCACCGGCGGCATCGGCGCCTGGGACTGCATCTGCGGTTGAGGTGCTGACGGCGGCGAGGGCAAGCTCACTTGCGAGGCGGCCTGCAACAGGTTCGAGAGCGGGTTGCCCAGTTGCGCGTTCGGCAGGCTTGCGACCGGTACGCCCTGATGGGCGGTTCGCATGAAACGGGTCCAGACTTCCACCGGCAAGCCGCCGCCGGTCGCCTTCCTGGTCGGCGAGTTGTCGTCGTTGCCGAGCCAGATGCCGGTGACGAGGTTCGCGGTGTAGCCGATGAACCAGGCGTCGCGGTAATCCTGGCTGGTGCCGGTCTTGCCGGCCGCGGTCCAGCCCGGAATTTCGGCCTTGCGCGCGGTGCCTGAGATCAGGGTTTCCTGCATCATCGTGTTCATCATGGCGACGCTGCGCGGTTCGATCACCTGGCCCAGCGCATCGGCGGGCCGCGTGTACAGCACCTTGCCTTCATTGGTGCGGATCCGGGTCACGACATGCGGGGAGACGCCGAGCCCGCCATTGGCGAACGGCGCATAGGCGCCGACCAGCTCGATGACAGAGACTTCGGAAGTGCCGAGCGCGATCGAGGCGTTGGCATCGAGCTTCGACGAAATGCCGAGCCGGTGCGCGGTCCGCACCACGTTCCTGGGGCCGACTTCGAGGCCGACGCGTATCGCAACCGTGTTGAGCGACATCGCCAGCGCCTGCGTCAGCGTCACCGAGCCGAAATATTCGTGGGTGTAGTTCTCCGGCTTCCAGCCCTTGACGTCGATCGGCGCGTCCTGCCGGATCGTCTCCGGCGTCAGCCCGGCCTCGATCGCGGTGAGATAGACGAATGGCTTGAACGCCGAGCCGGGCTGGCGCTTGGCGGTGACGGCGCGGTTATACTGGCTCTCGGCATAGTTGCGGCCGCCGACCATGGCGCGCACCGCGCCGTCGGGCGTCATCGCCACCAGCGCACCCTGGCTGACATTGAATTTGACGCTCTTCGCCGCCAGTTCGTCGATGATGGCGGCTTCCGCCACGCTCTGCAGTTTCGGATCGATGGTGGTTTCGACCACGATGCTCTGGTCGATCTGGCCGACGAGGTCGTCGAGCACTTCGCCGATCCAGTCGGCGACATAATTGACGGTGCCGGCGCCGACCGGCTTCACATTGTAGGAAGGATGGCCGATCGAGGCCTGCGCCTGCGCGTCGGTGATGAATTTTGCGTCCGCCATCGCGGCTAGAACAGTTTTGGCGCGCTGTTCGGCGCCTTCGGGGTTGCGGTTCGGCGCCAGCCGCGACGGCGACTTGACGAGGCCAGCCAGCATCGCGGCCTCCGCGATGGTGACGTTCTTGGCCGGCTTGCCGAAATAGCGCTGGGCCGCGGCCTCGACGCCATAGGCGCCGGAACCGAAATAGACCCGGTTGAGGTAGAGTTCGAGGATCTCCGACTTGGAATGCTTGCGCTCCAGCCACAGCGCGAGCTCCACTTCCTGCAGCTTGCGCGCCATGGTGCGTTCCTGGGTCAGGAACAGGTTCTTCGCGAGCTGCTGGGTCAGCGTCGAGCCGCCCTGCGAGACGCCGCGATGCAGGACGTTGGTGACCGCGGCACGCAGGATACCGATCGGATCGACGCCGTAATGCGAATAGAAGCGGCGGTCCTCGATGGCGATGAACGCCTTCGGCAGATAGGGCGGCAGATCCTTCAGCGAGACATTGGCGCCGGGCATTTCGCCGCGCGAGGCCAGCACGCTGCCGTCGAGGCCTGTGATCTGGATGGTCGGCGGGCGTTTTGGAATTTCCAGCGACTGGATCGGCGGCAGGTGGGCGCCGACATAGATCACCACGCCGACCACCGCGATCACGCCCCACAGGCCGAGCACCGCGGTCCAGTAGAACAGCCGGCCGATCGAGAGGCGGCCGCGCGATTTCGACCGCCGCTTGCTGCCGCCGCGGCTGGCGCGTGGCTTGCGCTCGCGCGGCGGTTCGTCGTCGTCGTCCATCCTGGGCTTGGATGATTTCTTCGGCCGGTCCTCGGCGTCAGGGACGCGATCTTCCGGCGAGAGGCGCAGATCCGCGAGCGCGGCCGGAAGCCCGAATAGCGGCTCCTTGCGTCCGCCGCTCTTTTTTCGCCCCAACGCCATACGCAAACGCCGCTCACACCGGTCCCGCCGCAGGCTACCGGGCGCAGTTTAAGGGCCGGTTACCGAGAGGTTAACGCGGGATTAGGAGGTGCGGCGGTGCGTGCTAAAACATCCTCAGATGGGAACAAGGAGAGCCGAATGGGCCACATCGATCCGACCAAGGAAGTGTTCGCGCAGTTCAAGGCCAACGACCGGCCGGGACCGATCCACATGCTCAATCTGGTCCGGCTGCGGGCGCAGGCCGCCTATCCCGACGGCCGCAAGGCGACCGGCGCGGAAGCCTATGCCGCCTATGGAAGGGAAAGCGGGCCGGTGTTCGAACGGCTCGGCGGCAAGATCGTCTGGCAGGGGCGGTTCGAACTGATGCTGATCGGGCCGCCAGAAGAGCGCTGGGATCACGCCTTCATCGCCGAATATCCTTCCGTGGCGGCGTTCGCCGAAATGATCCGCGACCCCGTCTACCGGGAAGCCGTCAAACACCGCCAGGCCGGGGTCGAGGATTCCCGCCTGATCCGCCACGCGGTGCTGCCGGTCGGGAAGACCTTTGGGGAAATTCCGAAGTAGGATGTCTTCTCCCTCGCCCAGCACTTGCGGGGAGAGGGTCGGGGTGAGGGGCTTTCTCCGCAAGCACCGACCGTCTCGATAGTCCCCCTCACCCGGCGCTACGCGCCGACCTCTCCCCGCAAGCGGGGCGAGGTTGGCTGTGCGTCCTTCGGCGTAACCTCAAAACAAATCGGCGGCCCCGAGAGGCCGCCGATCATTCGAAGCGAACCGAAATCGATGACTAGCCCGCCGGACCTGCGTCCTCGAGGATCGGGCCGAACAGTTCCCAGCGCTCGCCGTTGAACTTCATCATCTGCAACTGCTTGTTGACGCGATAATCGGTCGGCGAGGTGTTGGCGAGAATGCCCGGCAGCGCCAGATCGAGCACGACGTTCTTCAGGCTGGTGGCCTGCTTCATGACGTTCTCGCGGGTCAGGTCATCGCCGCACATCTTGAGCACATGGACCATCAACTGCGAGGTCGAGTAGCCGTAGGAGTTGAAGCTCGAATCCTTGTCGCCGTCCGGATAGTACTTCGCCATGAACTCGAAATACTTCTTCATGCCGGCGTCGTCCTTCCAGGTCGGATCGAGCGGATCCTTGCCGTAGTTGACGCTGATCACGCCCTTGGAAGCTTCCAGCCCCGCCGGCTTCATCACCGCGCCGACCGAGGTGGCGTTGATGTCGAGGATTTGCACCGGATGCCAGGCGAGTTCGGCGATCTTCTTGATCGCCTGCGCCGCCTGCTTCGGCGTCGTGGCCGAGAAGAACAGGTCCGCGCCGCTGTCCTTGATCTTGAGGATCTGCGAATCGATGGTCGGGTCGGAGACTTCGTAGGAAGACTCGGCCACGATCATGCCGGCCGCCTTGTCGCCGAGACCGGCCTTGATGCCGTTCAGGTAATCCTTACCGAGATCGTCGTTCTGGTAGAGGATGCCGATCTTGGCATTCGGATAGGTCTTGATGATGTACTGGCCGTAGATGCGCCCCTCGACGAAGTAGTTCGGGTTGAAGCCCATCGTCCACGGGAAGTTCTTCGGGTCGGTGAACTTCGAGGCGCCGGTGGCGGCGAACAGCTGCGGCACCTTCTTCGAGTTGAGGTACTTCTGGACCGCCGCGTTCGAGGGCGTGCCGAGGAGCTGGAAGGTGAGCAGCACTTCGTCGCTCTCGACCAGCTTGCGCACCTGCTCGACCGCCTTCGGCGGCGAATAGGCGTCGTCATACTGGATCAGGTTGATCTTGCGGCCGTTCACGCCGCCCTGATCGTTGATCATCTTCATATAGGCGGCCTGGGTCTTGCCGATGGTGGCATAGGCCGAGGCTGGTCCGGAGAATGGATTGGTCTGGCCGATCTTGATCTCGGTGTCGGTCGCACCGGTATCGTATTTCTTCTGCGCGGAAGCCGCGGAGACCGACAGCGCCATCGCAAGCGCCGTGCCGGTGACCAGATGGAGAATACCCTTCCTCATATCGCTTATTTCCTCATGTGTTGTGATTGTGCCGATGATCTCGTCCGGTTGTGGCCGGCTGCCATCGCTGCGCCGGATACTGGCGGAACCGATGCTGCAATGCAAGGTGGCGGCGTGCTGAAAAGTTGAACGATTTCAGGATGTCAGGGCCAGACTAAAGTCTGACCGGAGTGCGCCATCAAAGATGCCGTCATGCCCGGGCTTGTCCCGGCCATCCACGTCTTCCTTGGCTCGTCATGTCTCTTGCCTCGTCATGTCTAAAAACGTGGATGCCCGGGACAAGCCCGGGCATGACGAAAGTAAGTGACAAGAAGGCGCCCTGAGGACTAACCCGCCGGACCTGCGTCCTCGAGGATCGGACCGAACAGTTCCCAGCGCTCGCCGTTGAACTTCATCATCTGCAACTGCTTGTTGACGCGGTAATCGTCGGGTCCGGTGTTGATCTTCAGGCCAGGCAGAGCGAGGTCAAGCTCGACGTTCTTCAGCGAGGCTGCCTGCTTCATGATGTTCTCGCGGGTCAGGTCGTCGCCGCATTGCTTGAGGATCTGCACCAGAAGTTGGGCTGCCGAATAGCCGTAGGTATTGACCGTGTTCATCTTGTCGCCTTCAGGGAAATACTTCGTCATGAAGTCGAGGTATTTCTGCAGGCCAGGGTCGCCCTTCCAGGTCGGATCGGCCGGATCCTTGCCGTATTGGACGCTGATCACGCCCTTGGACGCTTCGAGACCGGCCGGTTGCAGCGTGGCGCTGACCGGGCTGGCGTTGATGTCGATGATGTGCACGGGATGCCAGTCGAGCTCATGGAGCTTGCGGATCGCCTGCGCCGCCTGCTTCGGCGTCGACGCGCTATAGAACAGGTCCGCGCCGGCGTCCTTGATCTTCAGCACCTGTGAGTCGATGGTGGGATCGGACACTTCGTAGGATGCTTCGGCCACGATCATTTTCGCAGCCTTGTCGCCAAGGCCGGCTTTCAGCCCGGCGATGTAGTCTTTGCCGAGATCGTCGTTCTGATAGAGGATGCCGATCTTGGCGTTCGGGTGCTCCTTCATAATGTACTTGCCGTAGATGCGACCCTCGACGAAGTAGTTGGGGTTGTAGGCCATGGTCCAGGGGAAGTTCTTCGGATCGGTGAACTTCGCCGCGCCGGTCGACGCCAACAGCTGCGGTATCTTCTTGGCGTTGAGATATTTCTGCACGGCTGAGTTCGCCGCGGTGCCGATGATCTGGAACGTCAACAGGACCTCATCGCCTTCCACGAGCTTGCGGATCTGCTCGACCGTCTTCGGCGGCGAATAGGCGTCGTCATACTGGATCAGGTTAACCTTGCGGCCGTTGATGCCGCCCTGTTCGTTGATCATCTTGAGGTAGGCAGCCTCTGTCTTGCCGATATTGGCGTAGACCGAGTAGGCGCCCGAGAACGGAACGGTCTGGCCGATCTTGATTTCGGTATCGGTCGCGCCGGTGTCGTATTTCTTCTGCGCCTGGGCTGATGATGCCGACAATGCCACCGCAACCGTGGCGCCTGCGACGACCAGACGGAAAAGTTCGTTTCGCATTCGTTGCCTCCCTGTGTTTGCCGATGATCTCGCCGTGCAATTTCGTTGGATTGCCGGACGTCATCGTTACAGAGAGTGTGGTGCAACGGTTACGGCATTGCAAGGCAATGCCGTTAGCGCGCTACGCCAGCCAGAGCAGGATCAGTGCGAGTGCCGCAGGGGCCGCCTGCACATAAAGAATCCGGCGGCTGACGGTTGCAGCGCCATAAACCCCGGCGACGATCACGCACAGCAGAAAGAACGTCTTGATCTGGAACGCGAAGCCCGGATTGGAATGGAACAGGCCCCAGACCAGGCCGGCGGCGAGGAAGCCGTTGTAAAGCCCCTGATTGGCGGCCAGCACCGCCGATTCCGTCGCCTTTTCGATGGTGTTGCGAAACGTCTTCAGGCCGAGCGGCTTGGTCCAGAGAAACATCTCCAGCACCAGAAAGTAGACATGCAGCGCCGCGACGATCGCGACCAGGATGTTGGCGACAAAGGTCATGATGCGGTCCCCCAACCATTCTCGGAAATCGGGTGGACGCTAGCATGCGCGAAGTGAAAAGTGCGCACGCGCGCGGATATTTTCGCGGCAACCGATGAGCCATGCCCGGCCGATCGGTGGATCGCAGCAACAGGAAACGAAACAGATGTCAGGCCGCACCACCCCCAGGACATACGGGACCGTCAGCGCCGACCGGAAGAAGGAAATGAGCGGCCTGGAATTCGTCCAGGGCCTCGCTGACGGAACACTGCCGCTCAATACGATCGCGCAAACCCTGGGCTATGATGTCACGGAAGCCGCGAACGGGCGCGTCGTCGTCACCGCGGAGCCCGGCGGCAATCATCTCAACCCGGCCGGCACCGTGCATGGCGGTTTAGCCGCCACACTGCTCGATAGCTGTATGGGCCTGGCCGTCCAGTCGACGCTTGAAAAGGGTGTCAGCCAGACCACGCTGGAGTTCAAGATTTCGCTGGTGCGGCCGATTACATCCGAGACCGGAGAGATCCGGGCGGAAGGCGTCGTGTTGACCTCTGGCCGACGGGTCGGTACCGCCGAAGGGCGAATCACCGATCGCAACGGGCGGCTGCTTGCCCATGGCACGACGACGTGCCTGATTTTTCCAAGCTGATCTGGTCGCCATGCGTGCAAGCCGCGAGACATGCCGCCAGCAATCGGGGATGATCGCCTGATGAATATGGATCGCGCCAGGCTGCCTGAAACATTTGGCCTCGATCGGCTGGAAACGCCGATCGGCGTGGCGCTGCTGGTCAGCGACGATGACGGCGTGCTGCGCGCGCTGGACTGGGAGGATTACGAGCCGCGCATGAAGGAGTTGCTGCGGCTGCAATATGGCGCGGTGATCCTGAAAGAGGCGAGGGCGCCGCGCGATCTCAGGACGGCGCTGGCGGGCTATTTCAAGGGCGACCTCGAGCGCCTGCGGCAGATCAAGTGGCGCGTCGCCGGCACGCGGTTTCAGCAGAAGGTCTGGAAAGCGCTGCCGAAGATTGCGGCGGGCACCACGATGAGCTACGGCGCATTGGCGGCGAAGATCGGCCTGCCCAAAGCCGTCCGCGCCGTCGGCCACGCCAACGGCTCCAATCCGATCAGCGTGGTCGTGCCCTGTCACCGCCTGATCGGCGCCAACGGTTCGCTGATCAAATATGGCGGCGGACTGGAACGGAAGCGCTGGCTGCTGCAGCATGAGGGCGTGGAGGTTTGAACTCGTCATTCCGGGCTCGCGCTGCGCGCGCCCCGGAATGACGAGTTCAGAGAGAAGCGGGCAAAAGCCTCGATTACCCGAACAGCCAGGACCTGGGATTGGCGATCAGCTTGTGCTCGTTGACCGATGTGATGCCCTTGACGATACGTATCAGCGACCACACGAACCACCAGGCTAGAATGGGGATGCCGATAAGGACGACGCTGAGCAGAATGCCGATCGTGATGTACAGAAATCCAATCCAGAAGGTCCGGATCTGGAACTGGTAGTGCGACCGTAGCACCGGGTCAGCATCTTCGACCTTCACGTACGCGATGACGACGCCAGCCAGCGCCGGAATCACGAAAAAATATCCGGCGCCGTACAGCAGGTAGATAATGAGAGCGAGGCTATCGTCGGAGACGATGGGTCGCTGTGTCTGGGAAACAAGTGCCATGCCCGCCTCCATTGCGACGGGAATCGTCGGCTCTGCGAACGCCCATTGGTCGTTCCGGCCACGTCCCGGGTTCAACAGACCGACACCTACGAAGGTTCAGACGCCGCTTCCGTGAGGGGGATCACGATGCGCCCGGCCGTGTATCGACCGGGCCGCGGGCTCATGCCGCGGCGACGTTGTCTTCGCTGGCCAGCAGATGGATCAGCGCGCTCTTGATCGCGGCCTGGCGGGTCGGCGCGTTGATCTGGGCGCCGAGCAGGTCAGTGACATAGAAGACGTCGCGGGCGCGTTCGCCGAAGGTCGAGACATGGGCGGAGGCGATGTTGAGGTTGAGCTTCGAGATCGCCGTCGTCAGCTGATACAGCAAACCGGGGCGGTCGAGGCCGGAGACCTCGATCACGGTGTAGCGGTCCGACCACTGGTTGTTGATGGTGACTTCCGGTTCCACCACGAACGGTCGGACCTTGCCGCGGCCGGCGGCCTTGCGCGCCACCACCTCGGGCAGCCGCAATTTGCCTTCCAGCACCTGCTCGATCATCTCGCCAATGCGGGTGGCGCGGCGGCCCTCGTCCTCGTCGCGGTCGTATTCCCGTGAGATCGCGATGGTGTCGAGCGCGCGGCCGTCGGTGGTGGTGTAGATCTGGGCGTCGACGATGTTGGCGCCGGCCGACGCACAGGCGCCGGCGATGATCGACAGCAGCCAGGGATGGTCGGTGGCGAGGATCGTCAGTTCGGTGACGCCGCGCGCCTCGTCGAAGCCGACATTGATCGCGAGCTTGTGGCCGGCCTGTTCGCTGGCCCGCAGGAAGCGCGCATGGCGGATCTTGCGCGGCAGTTCGACCTTGAGCCAATAGGCCGGATACTGCCGGGCGATATAGGCGTTGAGTTCCGCTTCCGGCCATTCGGTGAAGGCGGCGCGGAATTCGGATTGCGCCACCGCGATGCGCTGGGCGCGGTTGACTTCCGAGAAGCCGCCGGTCAGCACCGGTTCGGTCTCGTAATACAGCGTGCGCAGCAATTGCGCCTTCCAGCCGTTCCACACGCCGGGGCCGACGCCGCGGATATCGGCGGTGGTGAGAATGGTCAAGAGCTTCATCTGCTCGACCGACTGCACCACGGCGGCGAAATTCTCGATCGTCTTGCGGTCGGAGAGGTCGCGCGACTGCGCCACCGTGGACATCGTCAGATGCTGTTCGATCAGCCACGCGATCAATTCGGTATCGGCGGTGTTGAAGCCGAGCCGCGGGCACAGCCGCCGTGCCACCTTGGCGCCGGCGATCGAGTGATCCTCGGGCCGGCCCTTGGCGATGTCGTGCAGCAGCGTGGTGATGTAGATCACCGCGCGATGCTCGGGACGGATTTTCCGGAACAGGTCGCTGGCGACGGTGAACTCGTCGTTGCCGCCGCGTTCGATCTCCTGCAGGAAGCCGACGCAGCGCAACAGATGCTCGTCCACCGTATAGTGGTGGTACATGTTGAACTGCATCATCGATACGATCTTGCCGAAGGCGCGAATGAAATGACCGAGCACGCCGGTCTCGTTCATTCGCCGCAGCACGATCTCGGCGTTGTCAGAGGTCAGGATCTCCATGAACAACCGGTTGGCTTCCGGATTTTCCCGTAGCTGGGTGTTGATCAGCTTCAGCGAGCGCGTCACCGTGCGCATCGCATCGGGATGGAAGGCGAGGTTGTTCTTCTGCGCCAGCCGGAAGATCCGGATCAGGTTGACCGGGTCGTGCTTGAAGATGTCGGGCGTGACGAGATTGATGCGGTTGTTGTCGATGATGAAGTCGTCGCTGTCGGGCACCCGCCGCCGCGTCGCGCCGCCCGGCCGCAACCGCGCCACCACCCGGCTCAGCACCGGCGCCGGCTTGGCCTGCTCCTCTTCGAGTTTGGCGCAGAGGATCGCGGTCAGGTCGCCGACGTCCTTGGCGATCAGGAAGTAGTGCTTCATGAAGCGTTCGACATCCTGCATGCCGGGATGCGAGGTATAGCCGAGCCGGACCGCGATCTCGCGCTGCATGTCGAACGACAGCCGCTCTTCGGCGCGGCCGGACACGAAATGCAGATTGCAGCGCACCGACCAGAGGAAGTCGGCGCAGCGCCGGAAGGTGCGGTATTCCTGCGCGTCGAACACGCCGCGTTCGACCAACTCGTCGGTCTCGCGCACGCGGTAGACATATTTCGCGATCCAGAACAGCGTGTGCAGGTCGCGCAACCCGCCCTTGCCGTCCTTGACGTTGGGTTCGACCAGATAGCGCGATTGCCCGCCGCGGCGGTGCCGCTCCTCGCGTTCGGCGAGTTTTGCGGTGACGAATTCGGCCGCCGTGCCCTGCACCACTTCCTTGTCGAAGCGCGCGACCAGCTCGTCATACAGCGGCTGGTCGCCGGTCAGGAACCGGGTCTCGAGGATCGCGGTGCGGATCGTCATGTCGCCGCGCGCCTGCCGGATCGATTCGTCGACCGAGCGCGTGGCGTGGCCGACCTTCAGTCCCATGTCCCAAAGGCAATAGAGAATGGCTTCCGCGACCTGCTCGCCCCAGGCGGTCTGCTTGTAGGGCAGGATGAACAACAGATCGATGTCGGATTCCGGCGCCATCAGGCCGCGGCCGTAACCGCCGGTCGCCACGACAGCCATGCGTTCGGCGCCGGACGGGATATGCGAGCGATAGAGATGACGCGTCGCCGCGGCATAGAGGATGCGGATGATTTCATCCTGCATGAAGCAGAGCCGTTCGGCGCAGCGGCGGCCGTGACGGTCCGTCAGCAGCACGGCCTGCGCGGTGGCGCGCGCGACGATCATTTCGCCTTTCAGCAATTGCGCCAGCGCCGAGCGAAACACGTCCTCGCGGCCGGCATGCTTTTCGGCGAGGGCATCGACCGCCGCGGTGATCCGCGCGGTATCGAAACGTTCATCCGCCTCAGGGCGGGCCTCTGTCACGACGCTGTCCATGCCCTAACCCGATATCGGACGGCGCCGACGCTGTCACTGATGATTGTAAGGCCGCAGCAATTCTATGCTGGATTCCGCTTGCTTTCGACTGAGTTGTGCTCGCGAGCCTAGATTGGCGGCATGTATTTTCTCGTTGACCTCAGGGATTAACTCATTGAAATAACGAGATGTTTTTAAGGTGAGGGGAGGTCGGACCATGTCTGGATTTACACGGCGCGCGATGGCTGCGGTGATCGCGGTTTCGGCCTTGCTGCCGGGAGCTGCCTTCGCGGCCGACGCACTCAAGGAAATTCACATCGACTGGGCGACCTACAACCCGGTGTCGATGATCCTCAAGCAAAAGGGATTGCTGGAGAAGGAATTCGCGAAAGACGGCATCAGCGTCGTCTGGGTGCAGTCGGCCGGTTCCAACAAGGCGCTTGAATTCCTCAACGCCGGCTCGATCGATTTCGGTTCCACCGCGGGCTCGGCGGCGCTGGTTGCCAGGATCAACGGCAACCCGATCAAGTCGATCTATGTCTATTCGCGTCCCGAATGGACCGCGCTGGTGACATCAAAGGATTCAAAGATCGCCTCGGTCGCGGATCTCAAGGGCAAGCGCGTCGCGGTGACGCGCGGCACCGATCCGCACATCTTCCTGGTGCGCGCGCTGCTCGGCGCCGGACTGACCGAAAAGGACATCACGCCGGTGCTGCTGCAGCACGCCGACGGCAAGACCGCGCTGATCCGCGGCGACGTCGACGCCTGGGCCGGTCTCGACCCGATGATGGCGCAGGCCGAGGTCGAGGACGGCGCCAAACTGTTTTACCGCAAGGCCGACGCCAATACCTGGGGCATCCTCAATGTGCGCGAGCAGTTTTTGAAGGACTATCCGGACGTGGTCCGCCGCGTGCTCGCGGTGTACGAGGAAGCCCGCAAATATTCGCTGGCCAATTACGACGACCTGAAGAAGACCTTCATCGCCGTCACCAAGCTGCCGGAGACCGTGGTCGACAAGCAGCTCAAGGAACGCACCGAGCTGACCCACAGCCGCATCGGCAGCTCCCAGCGCGAGTCCATCCTCGCCGCCGGTGTCGCCCTGCAGCAGGCCGGCGTCATCGACGCCAAGGTCGACGTCAAGGCGACGCTCGACGCGTTGATTGACGATCAGGTTCCGCTGCCGACGAACTAAGTTTCTTTACCCTCCCCTGGAGGGGGAGGGTCGACGCTCATGAAATGAGCGGCGGGGTGGGGTGAAGGTCTCTCCTCGCGAACGGTATCCAAGTTGATAGACCGTCACCCCACCCCGTCTCACATTTCGCTGCGCTCCATGTGAGCTTACCCTCCCCCTCCAGGGGAGGGTAAGCGCCCATCTTGCAATCCCCTTCGAGAAGCGTTCTTGCTATGGCCATGACCGTTGAACTGCCAGCGCTCGAACAGACCGACGCACGGACCGATGCGATGACACCGCCGGCGTCGTCGGCGCGGCTTGCGCGTTATGCGCGGCCGGCGCTGGGGCTGTTGCTGCCGGTTGGCATTGCGATCGTCTGGGAAATCGTGGTCTGGCTCGGCCTCTCCAGCGGCCGGCTGGTGCCGCCGCCGACGAAGATCTTCGCCACCATCATGGAACTGGCGAAAAGCGGCGAACTGTCGCGCCATATCATCGCAACGCTGAGCCGGGTCGGCGTCGGCTTCGGCCTCGGCGTCGTCGCCGGCACTTTGCTCGGCGCCGTCTCCGGCTATTGGGATCTGGCGCGGCGGCTGCTCGATCCGACCGTGCAGGCGCTGCGCGCGATCCCGTCGCTGGCCTGGGTGCCGCTGTTCATCCTGTGGCTCGGCATTTTCGAAACCTCGAAGGTGGCGCTGATCGCGGCCGGCGTGTTCTTCCCGGTCTATCTCGGCGTGATGGGCGCGATCCTCTCGGTCGACCGCAAGATCGTCGAGGTCGGCCGCACCTTTCGTCTGAGCGGCCCGGCGATGATCCGCCGCATCCTGCTGCCGGCGGCGTTGCCGGCCTATGTGGTCGCGCTGCGCGTCGGCCTTGGGCTGGGCTGGATGTTCGTCGTCGCCGCCGAATTGATGGGCGCCTCCGAAGGGCTCGGCTATCTCCTGCTCGACGGTCAGCAGCTCGGCAAGCCGGCGCAGATTTTGGCGGCGATCGTCATCTTCGCGATCCTCGGCAAGGCCACCGACTGGCTGATCGAAATCGCGACTGCGCCCTTGCTGCGCTGGCAGGACGCGTTCGGCCGCCAAAGCGGGGGTAGCTGATGCTCGCGCTCGACCGCGTCGGCAAGACCTATCCCAACGGGGTACACGCGTTGGAGCGCTTTTCCGCCGATATCGGGCTTGGCGAAATCATCGCCATCATCGGCGGCTCCGGTTGCGGCAAGTCGACATTGTTGCGCGCCATCGCCGGCCTCGATCGCGCCTCCACCGGCACGGTGAGGCTCGACGCGGAAGCGATCACCTCGCCGCATGCCAAAATCGGAATCATCTTTCAGGAGCCGCGGCTGCTGCCCTGGCTCAGCGTCGCCGACAATATCGGCTTCGGCCTGTCGGAATTGCCGGCAACGGTGCGGCGCGAGAAGGTCGCCGCCGCGCTGGCGCGGGTCGGTCTTGCGGACAAGGCCAATGCCTGGCCGCGCGAACTCTCCGGCGGGCAGGCGCAGCGGGTCGCGATTGCCCGCGCGCTGGTGCCGCAGCCGGAAGTGCTGCTGCTGGACGAGCCGTTCTCCGCGCTCGACGCCTTCACGCGGCGCGATTTGCAGGACCATCTGCTCGACCTCTGGGCCGACACGCGGCCGACCCTCGTGCTGGTCACCCACGATGTCGACGAGGCCGTGGTGCTGGCGGATCGCGTCCTTGTGATGCGCCCGCGCCCGGGACGGCTGTTCGAGGAGATCAAGATCAACCTGGCGCGGCCGCGCGATCGCCAGTCGCCGCACTTCGACAATTTCAAGCGCCGGGTGCTGACCGCGCTCGACCGCTCGCTCGACCGCAACGTGCCGGATGCCGATCCCAAATCGACCGCCGGCGAGGCGATGTGGTGGTGACACGGCCGCGATTTCGCACTAAATCGGCGTGAACAACCATTCGGGAGAAGAACAATGGACGCCGCCGAACTCCGCGCGATGCAGGCCCCGATCAAGGAACGCTACAAGTCGGATCCTTCGGCAGCGGTCATCACCCTGAAGGCCAAAGGCTCGATCGACAATGACGGCATCGCCTGCAAGGTCGAGACCGGCCGCGCGCTGGCGATGGCCGGCCTGCATCCGGCCACCGGCGGCTCCGGGCTGGAATTGTGCTCCGGCGACATGCTGCTGGAAGCGCTCGTCGCCTGCGCCGGCGTGACGCTGAAGTCGGTCGCGACCGCGGTCGAGATTCCCTTGAAGTCCGGCAACGTCACCGCCGAAGGCGATCTGGATTTTCGCGGCACCCTTGGCGTCGACAAGGAAGCGCCGGTTGGATTCGCCGAGATTCGTTTGCGCTTCGACGTCGAGACCGACGCACCGCAGGATAAGCTCGATCTGCTCCTGAAACTCACCGAGCGCTATTGCGTGGTCTATCAGACCATCAAGAACGGCCCGAAGGTTTCGGTGTCGATGCAGCGGATGTGATCTTCACCCTCCCCTGGAGGGGTCCGAGACGAGCGAAGCTCGCTCGTAGGTCGACGAGCATCGCAAGATGCTCGGCGGGGTGGGGTGAAGGTCTCTCCTCGCGAACGGTGTCCGAGTTGAGAGATCACCCCACCCCGTCTCGCATTTCGCTACGCTCCATGCGAGCCGACCCTCCCCCTCCAGGGGAGGGTAAGAGAGCGCCGCCATGTCCCCCGAACTCGCCTTCCTGCTGACCCTCGCACTGCGCATGGCGATCACGGCTGCGTTCGTGGTGACGTCTTCCATCATCACCGAAAAATCCGGCCCCGTCATCGGTGCGCTGGTGGCGACCTTGCCGATTTCGGCGGGGCCGTCCTACGTGTTCCTCGCGCTCGACCATGATGCGGCGTTCATCGCCGAGGGCGCGCTGGCGAGCCTGCCGGTCAACGCCGCGACGATCCTCTTGGGGCTCACTTACGTCGTGCTGGCGCAACGGCACAGCGTGCTGCTGAGTGCCGGCGCCGCGATCGCGGTCTGGATCGGGCTCGCGTCGATCATCCGTCAGTTTCACTGGTCGCTGATATCAGGCCTGATCGTCAATGCGGTGACGTTCGCGATCTGCATTCCGCTGTTGGCGCGCTACCGCCACGTCCGAATGCCGCCGATCACGCGCCGCTGGTTCGACATTCCGCTACGGGCCTCGCTGGTCGCGACCCTGGTTGCAACCGTCGTCACGCTGTCGGGCTGGGTCGGCCCCAGCATCAGCGGCATGCTGGCGCTGTTTCCGATCGTGTTCACGTCGATGATGCTGATCCTGCATCCGCGCATCGGCGGCCCGCCGACCGCGGCCGTAATCGCCAACGGCGCCTGGGGCCTGATGGGCTTTGG
The DNA here is from genome assembly GCF_900099825.1 of Bradyrhizobium ottawaense. Taxonomy (NCBI): domain Bacteria; kingdom Pseudomonadati; phylum Pseudomonadota; class Alphaproteobacteria; order Hyphomicrobiales; family Nitrobacteraceae; genus Bradyrhizobium; species Bradyrhizobium ottawaense. Next base: position 4,115,122 of record NZ_LT629693.1, read on the forward strand.
TCTGGCGATCGCTGTGCTGCATGTCGGGGCGCTGCAGTTCGGTTCGGTGATCGGTCTCAGCCTTGGGCTCGCGACCTGCATCTGCTGGAATCTGACGCTGTGGTGGAACGGACGACGGAAGGCGGCGGTGGGGTAATTCCCGTAGCCCGGATGAGCGAAGCGATATCCGGGGTCTTTCCGCGCTTGGGTCCCGGATGTCGCTTCGCTCATCCGGGCTACGATTTCGCTACCCCTTTGGCAACTTCGCCCTCAGCGCATACAGCGCCTCCAGCGCTTCGCGCGGCGACATTTCGTCGGGGTGCAGCGACTTCACCGCTTCCAGCAGCAACTCGGCCTCGGTCGGCGGCGCCGGTTCGGCGGCGGCGCGGGAGGGCACGGCGAACAGCGGCAGATCGTCGGCGAGGGCGCGCGCGGTCTGGCCGCGGTCCTGCGCTTCGAGTTTGGCCAGCACCGATTTGGCGCGGGCGATCACGGCCGGCGGCAGGCCGGCGAGCTTCGCGACCTGGATGCCATAGGAGCGGTCGGCGGAGCCCGGCAGCACCTCGTGCAGGAACACGACGTCGCCCTGCCATTCCTTGACGCGCACGGTGGCGTTGAACATCCGCGGCAGCTTGGCCGAGAGCGCGGTCAGCTCGTGATAATGCGTCGCAAACAGCGAGCGGCAGCGGTTGGCTTCGTGCAGATGTTCGATCGCGGCCCAGGCGATCGACAGACCATCGAAGGTCGCGGTGCCGCGGCCGATCTCATCCAAAATCACCAGTGAGCGTTCGCTGGCCTGGTTGAGGATCACGGCGGTCTCGACCATTTCCACCATGAAGGTGGAACGCCCGCGCGCGAGATCGTCGGCCGCGCCGACACGTGAAAACAGCCGGTCGATGACGCCGATCCGCGCGCGCGACGCCGGCACGTAGGAGCCGATCTGCGCCATCAGCGCGATCAGCGCGTTCTGGCGCAGGAAGGTCGATTTGCCGGCCATGTTGGGGCCGGTGATCAGCCAGATCTGGCCAGACTTCTGTCCCGGTCCCGGCGACAGATCGCAGGCGTTGGCAATGAACGGCTGGCCGTCGCGCTTGAGCGCCGCTTCGACCACCGGATGGCGGCCGCCTTCGACCGCGAAGCCGAGCGAGCCGTCGACGTCGGGCCGCACGTAATTGTCGTCGACCGCCAGTTTCGCCAGCGCGGTCGCGACGTCGAGCAGCGCGAAGGCGTGGGCGGCGGCGCGCAAATCGTCGCTGGCCGCCAGCGCCATGGCGCAAAGCCGCTCGAAGATTTCCAGTTCCAGCCCGAGCGCGCGGTCGCCGGCGTTGGCAATCTTGGCCTCGATCTGGCCGAGTTCTGACGTGGTGAAGCGAACCTGGCCGGCCAGCGTCTGGCGGTGGATGAAGGTCGCGTTCAGCGGCGGCGCCATCAGCCGGTCGCCGTGCTGCGCGGTGACCTCGACGAAATAACCGAGCACGTTGTTGTGCCGGATTTTCAGCGCCTTGATGCCGGTGTCGTCGGCGTAGCGCGCCTGCATCGCGGCGACCACGAGGCGCGAGGCGTCGCGCAGGCTGCGGGTCTCGTCCAGCGCGGGCTCATAGCCCTCGCGCACAAAACCGCCGTCGCGTTTGATCAGCGGCAGTTGCTCCGCCAGCGCACGCTCGAATTCGCTCGCGAGATCGCGCGACGGGCGGCGCAACGCCTCCATCACGGCCGCGATTTCCGGCGGCGGCGCTTCCAGTTGTCCCAGCCGCGCCAGCGCCTGATCGGCGGCGAGGATGCCGTCGCGCAGTCCGGCGAGGTCGCGCGGGCCGCCGCGTCCGACCGAGAGCCGCGCCAAAGCGCGCGACATGTCGGGAGCCGCTTTCAGCGTGGTGCGGAGTTCGTCGCGCGCCGCGGTGTTAGCGACAAAGACCGCGATCGCATCCAGCCGCCGCGCAATCGCGGCGCTGTCGGTGAGCGGCGCCGCGAGCCGCTGGGCCAGCAGCCGCGATCCGGCCGAGGTGACGGTGCAGTCGATCGCATCGAGCAGCGATCCGCGGCGTTCGCCCGCCAGCGTCCGCGTCAGTTCGAGGTTGGCGCGGGTCGCCGGGTCGATCGCCATGGTGGTGCCGGCCGCCTCCCGCGAGGGCGGCGCCAGCGGCGGACGCTTCCCGACCTGGGTGCGGTCGATATAGGTGACGGCAGCGGCAGCGGCCGTTGCTTCCAGCCGCGACATCGCACTGAGGCCGTCCATGGTCGCGACCGCGAAATAATCGCACAGCCGACGTTCGGCCGTGGCGCCATCGAACACGTCGCGGGTCAGCGGCGTTACGGCCTGCAGTTCGCGCAGCAGCGGCCCCAGATCAGGATCGCCATAGAGCGCGTCGGTGACGATGACTTCATTCGGATTGATGCGCGCCAACGTAGCCGCAAGTTCTGCGGTCGCGCATTCCGTGACCATGAATTCGGACGTGGAAATATCGATCCAGGCGAGCCCGATGCGGTCGCCCCCGGCTGACGCCCGGGCGCGCGCGATCGCCAGCAGGTAATTATTGGTGCGGGCATCCAGCAGCGTGTCTTCGGTCAGCGTGCCCGGCGTCACCAGCCGCACCACGCCGCGCCGGACCACGCTCTTGTTGCCGCGGGCGCGCGCCTCGGCCGGGTTCTCGGTTTGCTCGCACACCGCCACGCGATGTCCGGCATTGATCAGCCGGTGCAGGTAATCCTCGGAGCGCTCCACCGGTACGCCGCACATCGGGATATCCATGCCCTGATGCTTGCCGCGCTTGGTCAGGACGATGCCGAGCGTTTTGGAGGCGATCTCGGCGTCCTCGAAGAACAGCTCGTAGAAATCGCCCATCCGGTAGAACAGCAGCAGCCCGGGATGGCCGGCCTTTATTTCGAGGTACTGTTCCATCATCGGCGTGACGCGCGCGTTGGCGTCAGCGGCCGCAGTGGCTTCCGGAGTTGGCGTCGCCTCGGGGGGCAAGGGAATGGATTGCTGGATCGTCATTGCGGCGCAAACTACAAAATTTTGCCGCTGGGTCCTATCGGTTTGCCCGGTTTGTCCGGGTTTTCCACGCCCGGTCGCCCCCTATTTCATCACGCCTGCCATGGCGGCATGACGGACCCGACGCGAAAGCGCCGCCCCTCAATTGACCTGCCGCGAGTGCGCTCCTAAAACTCGCCATCAATTCAAGCGGGTCCATGCCCGAAACGCGGCATTCAGGGAGAGATTCAATGGGTGATGTATTTATTTGCGATGCCGTCCGGACCCCGATCGGCCGTTTCGGCGGCTCGCTCGCCAAGGTGCGCGCCGACGATCTGGGCGCAGCACCGATCAAGGCGCTGATGGCGAAGCATCCCGGTCTCGACTGGTCCCAGGTCGATGAGGTGTTTTTCGGCTGCGCCAATCAGGCCGGCGAAGACAACCGCAACGTCGCGCGCATGGCGCTGTTGCTGGCGGGCATGCCTGATACGGTTCCCGGCCAGACCCTGAATCGTCTCTGTGCCTCCGGTCTCGATGCGGTTGGCGCCGCCGGCCGCGCCATCCGTGCCGGCGAGATCGATTTCGCGATTGCCGGTGGCGTCGAATCGATGACGCGGGCGCCGTTCGTGATGGGCAAGGCGCCGGAAGCGTTCGCGCGCTCGGCCGAGATCTACGACACCACGATCGGCTGGCGCTTCATCAATCCCTTGATGAAGGCGCAATACGGCGTCGATGCGATGCCGGAAACCGGCGAGAACGTCGCCGAGGAATTCCAGGTGTCGCGCGCCGACCAGGACGCGTTCGCGATCCGCTCGCAGCAGCGCGCGGGGGCCGCGATCGCGTCGGGTTATTTCGCCGAGGAAATCACCCCGGTATCGGTGCCCGGCGGCAAGGCCGGCCCGATCACCGTCGACAAGGACGAGCATCCGCGCCCCGAGACCACGCTGGAAGGCCTGTCGAAACTGAAGCCGATCGTGCGCAATCCCGGCACCGTGACCGCGGGCAACGCGTCCGGCGTCAATGACGGTGCGGCCGCGATGATCCTGGCTTCCGAAGCCGCCGTGAAGAAGCACGGACTGACGCCGCGGGCGCGCATTCTCGGCCTCGCCTCGGCCGCGGTGCCGCCGCGCATCATGGGCATCGGCCCGGTGCCGGCGACCCGCAAGCTGATGGAGCGGCTGGGCCTGAAGATATCCGACTTCGATTTGATCGAGCTCAACGAGGCCTTCGCCTCGCAGGGCATAGCCTGTCTCAGGCAACTCGGCGTCAAGGACGATGCCGACTTCGTCAATCCGCATGGCGGCGCGATCGCGCTCGGTCATCCCCTCGGCATGAGCGGCGCGCGGCTGGCGATGACGGCGGTGCACGGCATGGAGAAGCGCGGCGGTAAGCTCGCGCTCGCCACCATGTGCGTCGGCGTCGGCCAGGGCGTCGCGATCGCGATCGAGAAGCTGAACTGACGGATATTTAGTCCGTCATTCCGGGATGGTGCGTAAGCACCAGACCCGGAATCTCGAGATTCCGGGTTCGATGCTTCGCATCGCCCCGGAATGACCCAAAAGACCGCTTTTCCGGATTAGTTATATCATATAATGATCGGCGCAGGGCTCACCGGCAGGGCAAAGCCTGGGAGGAATTCGTCATGACACTGGTCTATCCCGTCAGCAGTCTTTCAGCGCATCCGCCGCGGCTCTCCCCCGGCTACAAGAGCACTGTAAAACGTTCGCCCACAAAACCGCTGATCCCGATGCGGCATACGCTGTCGGAACTGACCGGGCCGGTCTACGGCCACGAGACGGTGCGCGAGAACGATCACGACCTCACCGTGCAGGGCAAGGGCGAGCCGCTCGGCGAACGCATCATCGTGCACGGCCATGTGCTCGACGAAGACGGCCGCGGTGTCGCGAATACGCTGGTCGAACTGTGGCAGGCCAATGCCTGCGGTCGCTATGTGCACGTCGTCGACCAGCATCCGGCGCCGCTCGATCCGAATTTCACCGGCGCCGGCCGCGCGCAGTCGGACTCGGAAGGCTATTACCGCTTCGTCACCATCAAGCCCGGCGCCTATCCCTGGGGCAATCACCACAACGCCTGGCGTCCGGCCCACATCCACTTCTCGGTGTTCGGCCATTCCTTCGTCTCGCGGCTGGTGACGCAGATGTATTTCCCCGGCGATCCCCTGTTTCCGTTCGATCCGATCTTCAACTCGGTCACCGACGCGAAGGCGCGCGACCGCATGGTGTCCTCGTTCGATCTGGAGAACACCAAGCCGGATTGGGCGCTGTGCTATCGCTTCAACATTGTGCTGCGCGGGCGCAACGCCACGCCGATGGAGACCAGGTAAGTGCCGTCAACCAAGCCTGAGGGAGTAACCCCGTCGCAGACGGTAGGCCCGTATTTCGCCTACGGCCTGACCTCGAACGGCAAGTACGACTGGAACGACGCGTTCAGCAACAACCTCGTCACGCCTGATACGTCGGGCGAACGCATTCGCGTCGAGGGCCGGGTGTTCGACGGCGACGGGGCGCCGATGGCGGATTGCATGCTGGAGATCTGGCAGGCCGATGCGCAAGGGCGCTTCAGCGATCCGCAGGACAACCGCGCGCTGCCGAATTCGTCGTTCAAGGGGTTTGGCCGCATCGGCACCGACGCCAATGGCGGCTATGCCTTCGACACCATCAAGCCCGGCCAGGTCGCCGATCCCGACGGCAAGCTGCAGGCGCCGCATCTCGTGCTCGCGGTGTTCGCGCGCGGCATGCTGCTGCATCTCTATTCGCGGATCTATTTCGACGGCGAAGCCTCTAATGCCGCCGATCCCGTGCTGGCGCTGGTGCCGGCCGATCGCCGCGCGACGTTGATCGCGACGCGCCAGCCCGGCTCGGGCAGGGCGGTCTATCGCCTCGATATCCACATGCAGGGCGACAACGAGACGGTGTTCTTCGACGTCTGAAGGGGACGCCGTTGCTCCATTCGGGACTTGCCGACGTAGCACCTGGCTATGATGTCGTCGTCATCGGCGCCGGTGCTGCCGGCCTATCGGCGGCGCTGTTTGCGGCCATTCGCGGCGCCAAATGGAGTGGGGAGGCAAAATGACCACCAAGATCATGATCCTGAACGGCCCGAATTTGAATTTCCTCGGCATTCGGGAGCCGCATATCTACGGCTCGACGACGTTGAAGGAAATCGAAGTGAGCTGCGAGGCGCTGGCGAAATATCTCGGGATCGAGATTTCGTTTCACCAGTCCAATCTGGAAGGCGAACTCGTCAACTGGATCCAGTCGGCGCACGGCACGGCCGACGCCATCATCATGAACCCTGCGGCCTATTCGTTCACCTCGATTGCGCTGATCGACGCCCTGAAAATCTTCGAGGGGCCGAAGATCGAGGTCCACATCTCCAACATCCACGCGCGTGACGAGCTGCACCGGCACTCGATCACATCGAGCGCGTCGACCGCGGTGATCTGCGGCCTCGGGCCTTACGGCTACCTCGCCGCCATGCTCGCCGTCGTGCAGCGGTTGGGCAAGTTGCCGGATACAGTGCCGGCGTCGCTGCATGGCCTCAAGGCCTAGCGACGGGAGATCGCGATGCGTGGCGCAGGCCTTAAAGTCATGCCGCGGCAAGACCATGAGCGGGCATGAGCAGCATGACTGATGGTCCATCCCGGGATCGCCGGCGATTTCTGACCGGGCTGATCGGCGCGCCGATCGCACAGTCGGCGTCACCTGCCATGCACGAACGGGCCGCCGACGCGCTCGGTGTCCGCTGCCACTATCACCTGATCGAGGTCGCGGGCGCCGATCGGGCCGGCTTGCGGGCATTGCTCGATGGCGTGAAAAACGTCGGCTTCGCCGGCGTCAACATCACCTTTCCCTACAAGGAAGCCGTGGTCCCGTTGCTCGACGACTTGTCGGATGATGCGCGCGCGATCGGCGCGGTCAACACCGTGGTCGTGCGCCAGGGTAAACTGATCGGATACAACACCGACACCACGGGCTTCGAGCGCGCGATTACAAATCTCGTGACCGCTTCGCGCCGCGGACCTGTGGCGCTGATCGGCGCGGGCGGCGTCGGCAAGGCGATCGCTTTCGCGCTGGCCAACCTTGGCGTCGCCGAACTCGCAATCTTCGACGCGGACCAGGCCAAGGCGGCGCAACTGGCGGCGCAATTGCGTGGCCGTCTGCCGGTGCGGATCGCGGAAACTGTCGAGGATGCGTTGCTGCGCGCCGTCGGCGTCATCAATGCAACGCCGGTCGGCATGCTGCCGGATCGCGGCACGCCGATTCCGGATGGATTGCTTCATCGGGATTTGTGGGTGGCCGATGCGGTCTATTCGCCGCTGTGGACGCCGCTCTTGAATGCCGCCCGGGCCAAAGGCGCCGTGGTCATGACCGGGCGCGACCTCGCGGTCTATCAGGCCGCGGATGCCTTCGAACTGTTTACCGGGCTGAAGCCGCCGACCGCCGAGATGGGACGTGCTTTCGATGCCGTCCTCGCGTCCCGGGCCGATCGAAGGGTCTGATACCGGCGATATCAGCCGTGAACCTCCTGCAAAAATGCCTCCCGAAGGAGATTGACAATCAGCACCTAGTTATATAATAAATTAGTTATATAACGGAGTTGATATGTCGAACCTCAATGCCTCCTTTGCCGCGCTGGCGGACCCGACTCGCCGGGCGATTCTGGCCCGGCTCGCACTCGGCGAGGCGACGGTCAATGAGCTGGTCGAGCCGTTCGAAATGACGCAGCCGGCGATATCGCGTCACCTCAAGGTCCTCGAAGGTGCCGGCCTGATCATCCGCCGCGTCGAAGGCACCAAGCGGCCGTGCCGGTTGGCGCCGACAGCCATGGCCGAGATCGATCAATGGCTCGGGATGCTGCGGCAAGCGCTGGCCGCGAATTACAACCGGCTGGACGATGTCCTCGCCGCGATGAAAACCGAAACCTGAAAGGCAAACCTGTGAGCAAGATGACGCTGAAGACCGAAGGCGATACGCATGTTGTTGTCACGCGCAAATTCGCCGCGCCGCCCGAGGCCGTGTACCGCGCGCACACCGAGCCTGCGCTGATCCAGAAGTGGCTGCTCGGACCGGAGGGCTGGACCATGCCGGTCTGCATCAACGAGGCGCGCCCCGGCGGCAAGATCAGATACGAGTGGTCGAACGGCCAAGGCGGCGGCTTCTACGTGACCGGTGAATTTGTCGAATTGGTGCCATTCAGCCGGCTCGTTCACGTCGAGCGGATGCACATGCCGGATCCGACACCTGACAACCATATCGAAACGACGTTCGCGCCCGACGGCTCCGGCACCTTGATGACGATGCGAATGACGCTGCCGGATGCCACCACGCGAACCATGATGCTGTCGAGCGGCATGGAGCATGGCATGGAAGCGAGTTACGTCCGGCTCGAGACCTTCATCAATTCGTCCGGGCTCGCTTGAGCCGCGTCGGGAGCACAGCCATGATCGAACCGCTTCGCACCGTCAAAACCGCGCCACAGCATATCGCCCTGATTCCGATCCAGGTGCCGCGCGCGGAAATTCAGAAGGTCATGGGCCCGGGCCTCATGGAATTGAAGGCCGCCGTCGCCGCGCAGAACATTGCGGTCGTCGGCCCATGGTTTACCCACCATGTGCGCGATCCCGGCGCTGTCTTCGATTTCGAGATCTGCCTGCCGGTTGCTTCACCTGTCGCGGCGGTCAATCGCGTCAAGCCGGCGCAATGGCCGGCGATGACCATCGTCCAGACCACCTATCATGGCGGCTACGAAGGACTCGGCGGCGCCTGGGGCGAATTCATCGCGATGATCAAGGCCACAGGGCACAAGACCGCGGACGGCCTCTATGAGACCTACGCGGTCGGCCCGGAGACCAGCATGGATCCGGGTGCGTGGCGCACGGTGCTGAGCAAGGAAGTAGCGGCGCCTTAGTCGCCGCTACTCGATCACCGCATGATCGGGGGCCGCCGACTGCGCGCGCAGCGTGGCCTTGGTCGAGCCGATCATGATCGTCAGCGGTATCGAGACCAGGATGAAGACCATCACCAGCTGGTAGTCCTGGGAGAAGGCGATGATCTGCGCCTGCACCTTCACCATGACGTCGGCCATGGCGCGGCCGGCATCGGTCGACAAATCGATCATGCCGCGCACATTGGGCATCTGCATGGCATGGTTGAACGGGTTGATGTGCTCCGACAGCACCGCGTAGACGCGCGTCGATCCCTGCGTCAGTTGCGAGATCACGATGGAAATGCCGATCGAGCTGGCGACGTTGCGCATCAAGGTCAGCATCGAGGTGCCGTCGGTGCGCAAGTGGTTGGGCAGCGTCAGGAACGCCACCGTGGAGAGCGGCACGAACACCAGTCCGAAACCAAATCCCTGGACGATGCTGACCGTGACAATCTCGGTGACGCCGGTCTGATCGGTCCAGCCGGTCATCTGAAACAGGGAAGCCGCGGTCAGGCTGAGGCCGGTAATGATCAGCGTGCGCGCCTCGACATAGCGCATCACCCGTCCAACCAGCATCATGGCGACGAAGGTGCCGGATCCACGGGTCGCGAGCAGCATGCCGGCGGTGATGATGGGGTAGCCGATCACGTTCTGCAGGAACGGCGACGACAGCGCCATGGTCGAATACAGCACCAGCCCCATGACCGCCATGAACACGCAGCCGCCGACGAAGTTCTTGTCCTTGAACAGCGCGAACTGGATGAACGGCTTCGAGGTCGTGAACGAATGCGCGAAGAAATAGTAGAAGCCGATCGCCGAAACGATGAATTCGCCGATGATCTCGTTGGATTCCAGCCAGCCGAGCTGCTCGCCGCGGTCGAGCGCCAGCTGCAACGAGCCGATCGCGATCGCGAGCGCCGAAAAGCCGAACCAGTCGAAGCGCAGGTTGAGGTCCTTCTTGGTCTCGTCCATGAAGATCACGAGGCCGAGCACCGTGAAGATGCCGAACGGCAGGTTGACGAAGAACACCCAGTGCCAGGAATAGGTTTCGGTCAGCCACGCCCCGAGCGAGGGGCCCATGATCGGCCCCATCATCACGCCCATGCCCCAGATCGACATCGCCTTGGCGCGCTCATGCAGCGCGTAGGTATCGAGCATGACCGCCTGCGACAGCGGCACCAGGGCTGCGCCGAATACGCCCTGCAGCAGGCGGAACAGCACCATCTGGTTGATGTCCTGCGCCAGTCCGCACAGCACGGAGGCGAAGGTGAACCCGGCGGAGCAGACGATGAAGATATTCTTGCGACCGAAGCGATTGGCGATCCACCCCACCGGCGCCGTCATGATCGCGGCGGCGACGATGTAGGAGGTCAGCACCCAGTTGATCTGGTCCTGCGATGCCGACAGCGAACCCTGCATGTAGGGCAGTGCGACATTGGCGATGGTGGTGTCCAGCGCCTGCATGATGGTCGCCGTCATGGCGCAGATCGTCACCATGTTCCGGCGCAGGCCGGGAACGGCTGATGGTGACGGACCCGGCGTCGGCATAATGACGGCCTATTCGTGTTCGTTGTTGGCCGCGGCCGGCGAGAAGCCGAACAGGGCTGCCAGCGAACGGCTGTGTTTGGTGTCGATGGTGGCGTAGACGCTCATGCCGGCCTTCAGCTTGCGCACGAACTTGTCGTTGTTGTCGAAATAGATCCGCACCGGCACGCGCTGCACCACCTTGACGAAATTGCCCGACGCGTTCTGCGGCGGCAGGATTGCGAACTGCGCGCCGGTGCCTGGAGACAGCGAGCCGACCGTGCCCTTGAACACATGGTTGGGGAACGCATCGACGTCGAGTTCGACGGTCTGTCCGACCGCGACATAGGTGAAATCGGATTCCTTCGGGTTGGCGTCGACCCACGGGTTCGCGGTGTCGATGATGCTGAACACCGGCGCACCTGCCGCGACGAAGCGGCCGAGCTGGATCTGGTCGACCTGCGTCGCGATACCCGCCATCGGCGCGCGCATCACGGTGTGGTCGAGATTGCGCTGGGCCTGGTCGAGCGCCGCCTTGGCCTGGGCGTAGGGCGGGAATTCCTCGATCGGCAGTTCGGGATTGCCGAGCAACTGGGTCTTGGCGTTGGAGAGCTGCTGCTTGACGAATTGCGCCTGCGCGGCGGCGGTCACCAGCGCGGTGCCGGAATTGTCGAGGTCGAGCTGCGAGCCGACATTGCTCTTCACCAGCGCCTGCTTGCGATCGACGTCGCGCTGCTTCAGATCGATGCCCTGTTGCGTCAGGTCGGCCATCTGGCCGTAGATCTTGATGTTGGCGACCAGGTTGTCATAGGTGACCCTGGCCTGGTCGAGCGTGGCCTTGGCTGATGCGACCGCGAGCCGGAACGGCACCGGATCGATCTCGAACAGCACGTCGCCTTCCCTGACCTGCTGGCCCTCCTTCACGACGACCTTTTCGATCTTGCCGGAGATATCCGGCGTGATCAGCACCTTCTGGGCGCCGACATAGGCGTCGTCGGTGGTCACGTAGCGGCCGCCATTGAGATAGAAGGTGATGCCGGCGATCGCGGCGACCAGCGGCAGCACCACCAGCAGCAGGAAGCGGCGATAGCGGCGCAGGCCCGCCATCAACCGGCGGCGCGGCTCGGCGGCGAGCTTCTGGCGCGACGGCGAAGCCGGGCTGGTTTTCTGCTCGGGCGGGAATTTGAGGACGGGATCAGCCATAGCGCTGCTCCTTTCGGGGAGGTTCGCCGGCTGGGTTTTGGATGGCATTGCGTACGTTCTCTTTGATCAGGTCGAGTTGGTCGAGCAGGCGGTGGGCATCGGCGGGATTGATGCCTTCCAGCGCCATCGTGGTGATTTCCGAGCGCAGCCCGGAGAGTTTTCCCAGAAGCGGCCGGGCCGTCTTGCGGAGATAGAGGCGGTTGACGCGGCGGTCGGTCTCGTCGCCGCGGCGCTCGATCCAGCCATTGTTGCAGAGCTTGTCGACCAGCCGGGTCAGCGTGATCGGCTGCATCTCCATCTGCTCGGCGAGTTCGGTCTGTTTCAGGCCCTCGGTGCGCTCCACCTTGGCCAAAACCGCCCATTGAGCGCGGGTAATGCCGTGGCGCGCGGCCTGCTTGTCGGCATAGGCGCGCACCAGCCGCTGCAATTCGCCCAGCGTAAACAGGAAGTTCATATCCACGGAACCGCGCATCAGCCCTCGCCTCCATAAGCTTTAGCTATAATAAGCTAGCTCATTAATTCTGCATCGCAAGTTAACAAGGACGTGACCCGCGCCTGCGGCATGGCTCGGAACCTGCAAGGAGAGGCAAAGCGGCGGGCTTTGGGATTGGCCGCGAAAATGCTAAGAAATGAACGAGATGACCCTGGCAAAGCCGACTTTCCCCGCGCCCGACCACGATCACGGCCGCTGCACCGCGGACGCGATGTCGCATGCCGAGCAGGTTTGCGTGCGGCGGGCGCAGAAATTCACCCCGATCCGGCGCCAGGTGCTGCAGGCGCTGCTGTCCAGCCACCGTCCGCTCGGGGCCTATGAGGTGATCGACGAACTCGCCAAGTCGATGCCGCGGCCGGCGCCGATCACGGTCTACCGCGCGCTCGATTTCCTGATGGAAAACGGCCTCGTCCACCGCATCGAGAGCCGCAACGCCTTCCTCGCCTGCGCGCATGACCACGACGAAACCTCGATGGTGGCGTTCCTGATCTGCGATCATTGCGGCTCGGTCGGCGAAATTCCGGCGGCGCCGGTCGCGCAAAGCCTCAACGCCGCGGCGCGCGCGACGGGCTTTGCGCCAAAGCTCTCGGTCGTCGAAATCGCCGGCACCTGCGCCCATTGTCAGAAGCATTTAGGGGCATGATCTCAGTCCGAAAACCGGAAGCCCACTCTTCCGGATCCTACCTGTAAGAACACGGCGCCAAGCCGGCCACGAGGATCGATGTCATCCAGTCAACTGAAGCCTTCCGCCGCGCGTGCGCTCACGCCGGGCGCCATCGCCTTGATGCTGATGCTGTGCCTGAGCTGGGGGTTCAACCAGATCGCGGTCAAGCTGGCGCTGCCAGACGTGCCGCCGATGATGCAGGCGCTGATCCGTTCCGCCGGTGCGTTGCCGG